>NZ_JAUBPU010000037.1:0-56370 GCF_036700885.1 Microcoleus sp. S13_B4 | reverse complement strand
TTTTGGTTTGTAAGGCAATTATCTATGTATATCTTGCCTTACAGATTTTTTTTGGCTCACTTTTTCAGTGCCATTGACCTATGCACAACATCTCAAGAACACTCGTTGTTACTTCCCAACTTCTGTACGTTATTTGGTGGCTGATGGCTATTACTATCGCTCTAAATTCTGGGATGCTGTGCGGGACTTAAATTTAGACTTTATTGGCAAGTTAAGAAGTGATGCTAACCTACGCTATCTCTATACAGGTGAACAAAAGAAACTGGGGGCTCCACGTAAATATGATGGCAAGGTTGACTGCCATGATTTGAGTCGTCTTATTTTTGTTAAAGAAATAAAACCCGGAGTTTCATTATATACATTGGTGGAAGGCGAGTTGTTGTTTAAATTGCCCAATTTGTTTGGTTTGTATCTCTGAGGTTCAAGCCAACGGCAAAATCAAAAATGCTTTATTGTTTAGCACGGATATTCACCTACCACCTGAGCAAATTCTTGAATATTATCAGGCTCGCTTCCAGATTGAATTTATTTTTCGTTATGCCAAGCAATTTACGGGATTGTCTGATTGTCAAGCTCGTCATTTACCACGGCTTGATTTTCATTTTAATGCCAGTCTAATTGCCTTAAATTTAGCTAAACATCAACTCTCTAGTTGTCATTCATCTGCCAAGTCGTTTGTGTTTTCAATCTGTTCTTATAAACGGCTGGAATTCAATAAGCATCTACTTTTTACCTTTATTGACAAGTTAGATTTAGACCCGGATTTGATTTTAAATCACCCTAACTTTCCTTCAGTCTTGTCTTATGGTACTTTGGCTGCTTAAAAACTGTCCGGAGTATTGATCTTTATTTGGTCTAAACTACATATCTAATGCTAATTTCTTTTTAAACAAAGAATCCTTATAAGAAAAAAATTCCATCTCGACAACTTTTTCTCCATCCCAGAGATCAATAATTGCTAAGACTCTTTTGTCTTCACCATCAGCAACTTTAAATCCCTGAAGCAAATTTTGTAAAAATGATTTTTTATTGTCATCACCGGAACAGTACAGTAGTACAAATATTAACTGCAAGAGGGTACTTTTACCGCCACCTTTTTGACTACCCAGCGGAAAAATATTAGGAAAAAAATCTTTTTCAAAAGTGATGTCAATGTCCTTTAAACCGCGAAAATCAGGAACTTGAACTCGTAGCAAGTGCATAATAAACTCCTGGTGTTGGTTTTCATTTTTTATTTAAACCCTGAGCTACAATCATTTTAGATTATAACTCACATCTTTTACTATTTTCATGAACAGGCTTTCCGGCCTGTTCCACAACATATTAAATTAATGCTTTTTCGCTGAATCCGGCAGTCCGCCAGGGGTTGAAACCTCTGTCTCAAAGCTAAAGTCCTCTGAAGAGGACTGAAGAACTCATTAGTCCTCTTCAGAAGACTTTAGCTATTAGCTAGGGAATTCATTCCCTGGCGGGCTGGGGGCCTTTCCGTTTAAGCAGGAGATGAGATTAAACCTTAAACTTCTCCACAATCCGTCTCATCGCTTCTTCCACATTCTCCCGACTATTAAACGCCGAAATGCGGAAATAACCCTCACCCGCCGCACCAAAACCAGAACCCGGAGTTCCCACCACATTGCAAGTTTCCAGCAACTTCTGAAAGAAATCCCAACTCGACAAACCGTGAGGCGTTTTCACCCACACATAAGGTGCATTTTCGCCACCAAAAACCTCGATTCCCGCCGCTGTCAATTTCTCGCCAATAATCGCAGCATTTTCCATGTAAAAATTGACTAAAGCCTGAATCTGTGCCCTGCCAGCCTCAGAATAAACCGCCTCAGCCCCGCGCTGCACGATGTAAGAAACTCCGTTAAACTTAGTAGATTGGCGGCGGTTCCACAGCTTCCAAATTTCGACATCGGAACCATCTGCTGCTTTTCCAGTCAAAGTCTTCGGTACAACTGTCAGCGCGCAGCGAGTACCCGTAAAACCAGCATTTTTGGAAAAAGAACGAAATTCGATCGCACAATCCCGCGCCCCTTCAATTTCGTAGATAGAATGCGGTAAACTCGGATCCGTAATATACGCTTCGTAAGCCGCATCGAAGAAAATAATCGAACCGTTAGCTTTAGCATAATTTACCCAAGCTTGCAAGTGTTCCTTAGTTGCAGTTGCCCCCGTCGGGTTATTCGGAAAACACAAGTAAATTAAATCGACTTTTTTGTCGGTGGGAATTTGGGCAGTAAAATTGTTTTCCGCTGTAATTGGTAGGTAAACTAAGCCGCCGTATTCGCCATTTTCGTTCGCATCTCCCGTGTGTCCAGCCATCACGTTAGTGTCTACATACACCGGATAAACTGGATCCGTAACTGCGATCGTGTTATTGTTGCCAAAGATATCGAGAATATTGCCACAATCGCACTTAGAACCATCAGAAATAAAGATTTCCGAAGCATCAATATCGCATCCCCGCGACTTAAAATCGTGCTCGGCAATTTTCTCCCGCAGCCACTCATAACCTTGTTCCGGGCCGTATCCTTTAAAGGTATCCCGCGAGCCCATGTCTTCCACCGCCTTCACCATCGCTTGGCGACAAGCTTCCGGTAGCGGTTCAGTCACGTCGCCAATCCCCAGCCGAATGATGGGCGCTTCGGGATTCGCCTCTGCAAAGGCTTTCACCCTGCGCCCAATCTCGGGAAACAGGTAGCCAGCTTTGAGTTTGAGGTAGTTGTCGTTGATAGTTGCCATAGTTCGATCGCTACAAATGTCGTAGAATAGCTTACTCCCAATTGTCTCTCTCAAGCAGCAGCAAGTTCGGCAACCAGCAGTGTACGGTATTTAACGGATGTAACGGATGGGTGTTCAGCCAAAAGAAAGATTTTCCCCACTCGAACACTTAAACACTCCGCCAATCCGCCATTACAGGCAATCTGCGTAGTTGCTCAACAGCCATTGACCAAAAAATCAAATCTGCTTGTATAATCAAAATAGTGTGCAGTGCAGAAACAATTATGGACGAGATCGAGTACGCCAAACTCTATCAAGAACTGGCGGCAATTCTGGATGAGTTTAATTTAGGTTGGGTAGTTCAACAAGTAGCGGATACTGTAGAGATAGGCAAAGTAATTGAAGAGCGATCGCTCAAAAGAAAAACACCTCTGCTCAAGATAGAAGATTATACCGCAAAAGAACAACTTTTGCTATTAATTGATGCTGTCGAGCAAGCGACTGTGAACACTTCCGAAATGGAAGACGAAATTGCTTATTTCTTGAAAGTAGAATCAGAAACCTCTCCCCTCGGCACAAAAATTACATTTGCCAATTCAGGTGCAGAATCTGCCAAAACAATCGAGTTTACTTCCAGCGTCACAGCCCCTCGTCACAAACAGGCGATCGCCCTCAAGCACTTGCTCGAAAAACTGCCCTCCGGGCCGAGCAACTACGCCATCAATTCCGAAATTAAAAGCAAATTAAAAAGCTCGATCGATCCCGAGTTTAACACAGCGGCAGAACAATCCAGAATTTTTGACACTTACCTCTTCACTATTCTGCTAAAAGCAGTTGCTAATGAAGGCGGTACTATTTATTACAACAATGTTTTAGACGACGAAACACCGAAATATTTAACATTTAGAAAAACGGCGGGAAAAATCCACGGAACTGCACATCCATACACTCATGCTGTTGTGGAATTTCCCGACAAACCAGCCCTGGAAGTTCACCTAGGAGTAAAAGTCCAAGGTAGAGCCGGAGTTCTCCACAACTGCAACGTTTTAATTTTGTACCAAAAAGAAGCGACTATCTGCCGCTTGCTCAACCGCGAACCCCGCCACTCGCAGGTAATTTTAGCAGTAAAATCTGAACACAGCACCTCGGAACTAAAACTAGAAATGGCTGGTGCTTTTATCGGATTAGCGTCAGACATTCGCTACGAAGGCGGCAGCTATTTCATTTCTAACAGTTACTCCCAACCCATAGCGAAACTGCTAACTACTGCTCGCAAAAAATGGGAACTCAACATTTTTCCTAGAGCCACAAACGATGTCCACCGCCTGATGTACTCGTTTCAAACTATCTTTAAAGACTTTAAGGCCAGAAACTGATTCAGTTAATACCATTTCACAAAAGTCTTGCCACATTTTTTGTGTGGGGTTTCCTTCCACAGACTTATATCAAATCCGGTAGCATCGTTCTGGTAAAGTGTCCTGCAATCTGCCACCACATATAAGCACAATTTTCTGTTTTTCGGCTCACAGTCAACAGTCAACAGTCAACAGTCAACAGTCAACAGTCAACTTTCCTAGATTTGCCCGGTTAAGTGTATCTGCTAATGTATCTGTTACATGAGCCAAGAAAATAATCTATCATGTTGCGAGCACCAGAACCTTACGAATAATGTTTAAGAAAGATAAATCTTCCCTGCTGTTTACGATCGGAGCCGCCACACTTCTGATCGGTTTAGGCTTTGTCACCTACTACCTCGTCCTTTCCCGTCGGCCCGCCAAAGATTTGCCGGCGGGGGCAACCGTTGTCCCGCAAGATACGATGATGGCGCTATCCATCAGTACCGATGAATCGCAGTGGAATAGACTGCGAGAGTTTGGCACGCCGGAGTCAAAAGCTTCGTTTGAGAGGTTTTTAAGCGAAATGCGCGATCGCCTCCTCACCAGCAACGGCTACGTCTACCAGCAAGACATTCAACCGTGGGTGGGTAACACAGCAATGGTAGCCTTTCTCCGCAACAAAATAGCTATACCAGCCCCCCCGCCCGCACCCAACGCGCCACCATCTCCGCCAATTCAACAGTCAGTGGCAATTATCCTGCCAATTGCCAACCCGATCAAAGCCAAAGAATTATTAACAAAACCCAGGCCCCTCAGCCAAGGAAAAATAGTTGAGCGTAATTATAAAGGCGTGCAAGTCACAGAAACTCAAGGCGTACCCGATCGCAATTTCTCAGTCGCGGTACTCGGCACCAACTATCTAGCAGTCACCACAGATCCTAGCGCTACAGACAGAATAATCGACACCTACAAAGGCGAACCTTCCCTAGCCAAAACCCCTGGCTATGCAGACGCCATAGACAAAATAAAAAGTCCGGGCGCCTTCGGTCAAATCTACGTCAATATGCCCGTTGCCGCCGCCTATGCCGCCGCCAACTCAGCCCGTGAAATTTCCCCAGAAAACCTCGAAAAATTGCAACAAAATCAGGGATTTGCCACCACAGCGACGCTGGAAGCAGAAGGAATTGGATTCAAATCAATCTCTTGGTTAAAACCAGATTCTACCAGAAGGATAGCAGTAGAAAACAATGCTCTAAAAATGGTTAACCGCCTGCCAAGCAATACAATAATGATGGTATCTGGTGGCAACTTGCAGCGTGTGTGGCAAGACTACGTATTGGGCGCCGAAGCCAACCCGATTTCCCCGATTAATCCCCAAGTTTTACGCACAGGTTTAAAATCCACTACCGGCCTGGATTTAGATAAAGACTTGATGGACTGGATGGCGGGAGAATTTTCTCTATCATTAATACCAGCCGCCACGCAGAATCCCAAAGACAAATTTGCTGCCGGATTTGTTTTTATGGTGGAAACAAACAACCGGGGCGCAGCCAACAAAGCCCTGAAACAGCTTGATGAAACGATGAAAACTAAAGGGTTTAGAGTTGAGGAAATTCAAGTCGGTGGCAAACCTGCAATAAAATGGACATCGCCGTTTGGAGGGATTACGGTAACTCGCGGTTGGATGAACGATGTAGCGTTTATGACAGTAGGAGCTCCAGTGGTTGATGCGATCGTTCCGGCACCGAAAAGTCCGCTTTTAAGCAGCGAACTGTTCCAGAAAACAGTACGATCGGAACTTAAACCCCACAACGGCAATTTCTTCATCGACACCGAGAGTGCGTTTAACCCGAAAAACCTAGCTTTGCCGGAGTTTCCTCCCAACCAAAAAATGTGGATAGACGCCACGCGGTCGATCGGCGTTACAGCGGCCGTCATTGGCGATCGTACCACCCGTTACGACGCTTTTGTCGGTCTCAAAAAATCCACCCAATCCACTCCTTCTGCAAATCCTTCACGCAGTCTTGCTTCACCGAGTCCTGCTTCACCGCGCCCTGTTTCACCCAGTCCCTCGCCCACTGTCCAAACTTCACCCAATTAACTCTTAAATCCTTCCACAAATCCGCCTGCACACCCCCTTAAGTACCAACAGGGCGATCGATTAAAACCGAAAGGTAGCCACCAGAAGGAACAAGCAAGAAGCAAGGACAGGACTTACAGATACACACTAAAGAAACCGGGGTTTTTTATCGTTTCTGCAGGCTGCAACCAATTATTTTCGTTAACAAGCCCGGTTTCTATGCAGCCTTGCGTCCATGACTACCAAAGAAACCTAGTTTTTTAAGCCTTGGACTGCAACTAAGTGTTTTCGTAAAAAAACTGGGTTTCTGCGTCCAGGAATGAAGAGGCAATCGACCGTTTCTGACGCACCCTACACTTTATGTACCCGTTGCGTCCAGGACTTCTTATTTTTGTCAGAATTTTAAGGGCCGGCAATTGTAGATCCGGCTTTTTTTCTTCTTTATAAAAGGAAAAGAAATTTTTTTTACGTGGATTTTTCCCGGTCAGTTATGGGCGCAAAAGCCGATTTTTTAAACGGCCATACTTCCTTCAAACTCTCACTAATGTAAAAAAAACGGTTTCTAGGGGTCGGAGTGCGTCTAGGAAAGCCAGTTTTTTTATATGTCATCCGGAAGATACAGATTCTAGGCATTGCGAGTTATACTTACATTGTGCAGAAGATACGCTCGGGGAATTGCAAATGCAGAGGAAAATTTTACAGGGAAATTTTCCTCATTGAGTCGGGAAAGTGAGTCTGGAACGCACTTGCAGTCCGAAACCCGGTAGCTTCATAAATATACAGTCTTTAACTCCCCATTGTCAGACAAACTAGGTTTGTTTACCTAATTTTTCTGTATATATTTTACCCATTAAAAATCTATGAAAACCGCCAAAAATATTCAAATAAAGGCTAAATTGCTGTCCAAAAAAAGAATAAGCAAACTGGCACTTTCTCTGCCAATTATCTTAATAAATCTTTACTTTTTGCAAGCAAAAGCCGAAGGTCAAACCATTGTTCCAGCGGCAGAGGGAACGAACACAACAGTCACTCCCGCAGCGCAAAACGGAACTCCTGGGCAGCCAACTCGCTTCGATATTCAAGGCGGACAATTATCGAGCGATAAACAAAATCTATTCCACAGCTTTAAAGAATTCGGATTGTCGGAAAATCAGATTGCAAACTTTATATCAAACCCCAACATTCGCAACATTTTAGCGGGCATAGGCGGCGGTAAACCATCGATTATTAACGGCTTAATTCAAGTAACCGGCGGCAATTCTAACTTGTTTCTGATGAATCCATCCGGCATCATATTTGGTAACAGTGCCAGCTTAAACGTGCCTGCTTCTTTCACAGCAACCACCGCCACCGCTATTGGATTTGGTTCAAACTCGTTTAACGCTGTCGGTAGTAGCACTTACACATCTCTCACAGGCGCACCCAATTCCTTTACTTTTGGGGCAGATCAAGCCGGGGCAATTATCAGCACGGCAGACTTAGCAGTTAAGTCAGGGCAGAACTTAACCTTGCTCGGCGGCACCGTTGTCAGCACCGGCAGCGTTTCGGCCCCAGGCGGTCAAATTACCGTAGCATCAGTCTCCGGGACAAATTTAGTGCAGATCCGTCAGCGAGGCAATTTGCTGAGTTTGGAAATCGAGCCGCCCTCAGCGACGACTAGCACTGGAACAACGGTAACAGCTTCGGCATTGCCGATCGCCTTGCCCGAACTGCTTACAGGCATTGGTGAAAAAAACGCTACAGGCCTCAGCGTCAATGCCAGCGGTCAAGTGGTACTCACGGCCTCTAACCGAGTAGTAGCTGCGGGGGACGTTGCGCTAAAAGATGCAAACGCTCAGGCGATCGCCATTCAAGCAGCCAACAGCATTGCAGTCAGCGGAAACCTGACAAGTTCTCAAGGCGGCGCGATCGCCCTAGAAGCTAAGGGCGACATTAGCACTGTCGATATCGACTCCCACTCGGACACCACCGCAGGCGGCAACATCACCGTCACCAGCCGTACAGGAAAAGTAGAAACAGGCAATATCAACGCAAGGTCGATCGACAAAAACAGCAACGCCGGAGACGTTAGTATTGCAGCACCCTCAAGCAGCATTCAAACAGGGTTCATAGACGCCAACTCCGAAGAAAAAAAAGGCGGCCAAGTTACCCTTAACGGCCGCAACGACATCGAAGTAACCCGTATCAACACCGAAGGCCGAACAGGCGGAGGAAATATTGACATTACAGCCGGCCGTTATTTCCGAGCTACAGGCACTTTCACAAACGATAACCACTGCTTGTCGCAAGCTTGCAGCATTTCCGCATCCACCACTGGTAGCGCGAATGGTGGAGATATCACCATTCGCCACGGTGGCGAAGCCTCGAACACTCCTTTTGCCGTCGGGCCCGACTATAACAAACTCAACGGTACTGCTGGCAGCATTGCCACTGGGGGTCCAAAGAAGGAAAATGTGATTACACAGGGAAGTTATTTCAGCCCCAACCCTCAGATAGTACAGCCGACGCAAATTAACATTACGGCTTCTTCAGTATCGCCAACTCCGACACCAACTCCCGCGCCGACACCCGCGCCGACACCAGCACCGACACCAGCACCGACACCAGCACCGACACCCGCGCCGACACCAGCACCGACACCCGCGCCCGCACCCGCACCAGCACCGACACCAGCGCCCGCACCCGCACCAGCGCCGACACCCGCACCCGCACCCGCACCAGCGCCGACACCCGCACCCGCACCCGCACCAGCGCCGACACCAGCGCCGACACCCGCACCCGCACCCGCAGCAGCGCCTGCACCATCACCTATATTTGCACCTGTACCCGCGCCGACGCCCGAACCAACTCAAACACCCGCACCAGTACCAGCACCAACACCAGCACCAACACCAGTACCAACACCAGCACCCGCACCGGCGCCTGCACCTGCACCTGCACCTGCACCTGTACCTATATTTGCACCTGTACCCCCGCCGACGCCGGAACCAGCACCAGCACCCGCTCCGACACCGACACCGGAACCAGCACCAGCACCCGCACCAGCACCTTTACAAACACTAACGCCGGAACCAGCGCCCGCACCAGCGCCGGCACCAGCACCAGCCCCAGCACCAGCACCAGTGGCAGTGGCAGCGCCCGCACTAGCACCAGCGGCAGTGGCAGCGCCCGCACCAGCGCCGACACCAGCACCAGCACCAGCGCCCGCACCAGTGGCAGTGGCAGCGCCCGCACCAGCGCCGACGCCAGCGCCTGTAGCCAATTTGCCGATCGCACCGACAATTACTCCAAATCCAGCGCCGATATCCAATTTGCAGCCGATCGCACCAACAATTACTCCAAATCCAGCACCGGTATCTAATTTGCAGCCGATCGCACCGACAATTACTCCAAATCCAGCACCGGTATCTAATTTGCAGCCGATCTCACCGACAATTACTCCAAATCCAGCGCCGATATCCAATTTGCAGCCGATCTCACCGACAATTACTCCAAATCCAGCACCGGTATCAAATTTGCAGCCGATCTCACCGACAATTACTCCAAATCCAGCACCGGTATCAAATTTGCAGCCGATCTCACCGACAATTACTCCAAATCTAGCGGTTGCGCCTGCTGCTGCTGCGATAAATCTCGCACCGATACCGACACCGGAGCTCTCAGCCAACCAGCCACCCAGCACAAATCGTTTATTTTCCCCCAGCTTGCAACAGCAAAACCAGATATCTAATTCCTTGCAACAGCGCAATTCACCTCCCGCGTCTCCGAATCTTGAGGCTTCCAAGTTGCCCACCAACCTCGGCGCCGTTATTTTTCCCGTAGAGGAGAGATTCACCAGGGAGTTTGCCGATTACCTAAATTTGCCATCAACAAATGCGATCGCCACCCTAGAAGATGCCCAAAATACCCTTCGCGGTGTCCAACAAGCCACAGGCATCAAACCAGCTCTCATTTATATCAGCTTTGTACCCAGGGGTTCTACAGTCGATCAACCTTACAGCAGTTCGTCCATCTTGCGCGTAGAACAGCAAATTCAAGCCTCTGACGAACTGGAAATGATGGTGATCACCCCGGAAGGTGCGCCCG
This sequence comes from Microcoleus sp. S13_B4, assembly GCF_036700885.1. Taxonomy (NCBI): domain Bacteria; kingdom Bacillati; phylum Cyanobacteriota; class Cyanophyceae; order Oscillatoriales; family Microcoleaceae; genus Microcoleus; species Microcoleus sp. S13_B4. The sequence goes on along the minus strand of NZ_JAUBPU010000037.1, from coordinate 46,143 downwards.
TTCGCCAGCGCATCCCTGGAACCTCTCGCGCCCAGGTAATGGAAGCTGTTCGGAAATTTCGCGATGAACTGACTAATCCGGTAAAGCGCAACACTAAAAGTTATTTGCCCTTAGCTCAGCAACTCTACCAGTGGATGGTAGCGCCGCTGGAAGCAGAACTGCAAGCCAAAGGCATTGAGAATTTATCTTTTATCTCAGATATGGGGTTGCGATCGATACCAATGGGCGCCCTGCACGACGGCAAAGGCTTTCTGGTAGAGCGTTACAGTGTTGGCTCGATGCCGAGTCTGAGTTTGACAGATACCAGCCCCGCCAATTTCAAAAATACCCAAGTTCTGGCCATGGGGGCGTCGCAATTTACCGATATGAGTCCTTTACCTGCGGTGGAAATAGAAGTATCGACAATCACGCCGCAGCAGTGGCCGGGTAAGTCTTTCTTGAATGAAGCTTTCACCCTGGCTAATTTGAAATCGCAGCGCCAGCAGCAGCCTTTTGGGATGATTCACTTGGCTACTCACGCGGAATTTCGATCGGGAGCTCCTAGCGAATCCTTTATTCAGTTGTGGGATACTAAACTGCGTTTGGATCAGTTGCGGCAAATGGGATGGCACAACCCGCAAGTTGAAATGTTAGTTCTGAGCGCTTGCAGGACTGCTGTGGGCGATCGAGAAGCCGAGTTAGGCTTTGGCGGGTTAGCCGTGCAAGCCGGGGTTAAATCGGCTATGGCCACTCTCTGGTATGTCAGCGACGAGGGCAGTTTGGGATTGATGGCGGAGTTTTACGGGCAGTTAAAAACTGCTCCGATTAAAGCAGAAGCACTGCGGCAAGCGCAATTAGCGATGTTGCGCCAAGAGGTGCGAATTGAAGGGGGAATGCTGCACACTTCTGTCGGCAATCTGCCGTTACCCCCGGAATTGGCAAACATGACGAGTCAGAATTTCTCTCATCCTTATTATTGGTCTGCTTTTAGAATGATTGGCAATCCTTGGTGAGTCGATCGCCCACTCGCACCTCAACAACCGCCAACCACTCATAATTGCCACAAAAATTCAAAATCCCAAACCCAAAACTGCCCAACCCCAGTACGATCGATCTAGTTAGCAAAAATAAGTAAAAACATTACCGGAGTAATTTTTATGAATCTGGTCGTACTTCAGAACTGGCTGGACAACATCTCCTTTGCCGTTTTGTTCTCCACAATGCTCATTTACTGGGTTGGCGCAGCTTTCCCCGGCATTCCCTACCTGTCGGCCCTAGGAACCGCAGGAATGGCAGTCGCCAACCTATCCATCGCCGCTTTACTCGGTTCTCGATGGATAGAAGCCGGCTACTTCCCCTTAAGCAATCTCTACGAATCCCTATTTTTCCTCGTTTGGGGAATCACCGCCATCCACCTAGTCGCGGAAAACATGAGCCGTTCCCGCTTAGTAGGTGTAGCCACATCCCCCGTAGCAATGGCAATATCCGCCTTTGCAGCCCTGACTCTGCCCGCAACCATGCAATCTGCAGAGCCCCTAGTACCCGCTCTCAAATCAAACTGGCTGATGATGCACGTTAGCGTCATGATGCTCAGTTACTCAACTTTAATGGTAGGAGCGTTACTGGCGATCGCCTTTTTAATCGTCACCCGCGGCCAAAAAATCGAACTCACCGGTAGTTCCTTCGGCACCAACAGCAACCGCAACAGCAAATACCGCCTCCAACGCCCTCAAAACCCCGAACCTCAAATTGCAGAAACCAGCGCCGACAGCCCATTAGTTTTCAGCGAACCCTCTTTCAACTCCAACAATAATGGTTTGGGCACCACCGCACTCCTCGAATTAGCCACAGTTCAAACCCCATCAACCGCCCCAACTCAGACCGCAGAACTTCTCTCGCCCCAGCGATTGAATCTAGCAGAAACTCTGGATAACATTAGCTATCGCATCATCGGTTTAGGATTCCCCTTACTGACAGTTGGCATTATTGCCGGTGCGGTTTGGGCTAACGAAGCTTGGGGATCTTACTGGAGTTGGGACCCGAAAGAAACTTGGGCACTAATTACTTGGTTGGTGTTTGCTGCCTACCTGCACGCCCGCATTACTCGTGGCTGGCAGGGAAGACGCCCAGCAATTTTAGCAGCCACAGGTTTTGTGGTAGTTTGGATTTGCTATCTAGGCGTTAATCTGTTAGGCAAAGGTTTACATTCCTACGGTTGGTTTTTCTAATTCCTGATCCACCAATGGGCGACAGAAGAAGAGCATAAGTCAAAGAATAGGGATTAATATCATCTCCGGTTGTAGGGTGGGCAATTCCCACCTTACTCAACCAGGGAGGCTGTAAACTTTTATCCTCTCGAACCTCGAACCTGAACATCCATCCGTTAAATCCCGTACACTACTCGTTGTCGAGCTTAATTAAAATAAGGACAATTGATATGGACGAATCGCCAATAATTCCCCAAGAAGACGATGTTTTGTCTGCCCCTACTAGCGCTTTGATGTATCAATGTACATTCAAAGTCAGCGAATTTATGGCCATTATGCAGTCAAAATTGGTAGACGAAAAATTATTCTCAGACGGTCTCGATTGCGATCTATTAAGTGCTGGCAAAGACTGGAGAAAGGGAAAACTTAGGATGCGTCTGGAGTTTATTCCGCTCGAACCTGAAATCAAAGAACAAAAAGCCCTTCCTGCCGCTGCCGAAATATCAGACACCGTGCAAAACTACGCTGTAGATAGCTCAAATCAAACCGCTATAGATGAGCCATTAAATCAACGTGACTCAACAGAAATAAATAATCATTTTCCTATCTCTAGGTATCCAGACCGCGACCCCCAAAGTATAGGAATGTGGAGCTAGGAAGGCAAAGACTGAGAGATTGGGAGAGGGGGATGATTCCCCTTCTTTGCTCAAAATCCATCGGTTAAATCCCGGACACTGCTCGTTTTCTAGCTTCCTTATTTTTGCTTAATGAAAAACTGCTCTCATGGCTGAATCTTCCAATTGGACGCACCTGCACGCTCAAGTTCACAGGACGCTGTTGTACCGACAAATATTGCCATCAAATCAGCGCTTGCTAGTAGCAGTATCCGGCGGACAAGATTCTCTGTGTTTAATTAAATTACTGCTAGATTTGCAGCCAAAATGGGGGTGGAACCTAGCGATTGTTCACTGCGATCATCGTTGGCGTTCTGACTCGCAAGCGTCGGCAAACCATGTAGAACAATTAGCTAGAAACTGGGGAATATCCTACTATTTGGAAACAGCCTCCGACATCCCCAAAACAGAAGCAGCCGCTAGACAGTGGCGATATCAAGCTTTAACCGAAATTGCGATCGCCCACAACTACCCCTACATTGTTACAGGCCACACAGCCAGCGATCGCGCCGAAACACTACTCTACAACCTGATTCGCGGCAGTGGCGCCGACGGACTTTCTGCCCTCACCTGGACACGGCCTCTGGCCGATTTTCGATTGCCGATTTTAGATTTTAGATTGGGGAATTCCGGCGAAAATCCCAACTCCCAAATATCTGACGATTTTAGATTGGAAAATCAGGATGAAAATTCCCAATTGAAAATCCCAAATCTAAAATCTAAAATCTCTTTAGTTCGTCCCTTGCTCGAAATAACTCGATCGCAAACAGGTCTATTTTGTCAAGAGCAAAAACTACCAATTTGGGAAGATTCCACAAATCAAGACTTGCAATACAGTCGCAACCGGATTCGATCGGAATTATTGCCTTATTTGGAAACTCATTTCAACCCAAAAGCCCAACAAGCGCTAGCTCAAACAGCCGAACTCCTCCGCGCCGACGTAGAATATCTCGAACTTGCAGCCAGCGACTTGCTACAGCGAGCAATGTCTCCAATGGCAGATAATTCGCAGGTGAATTTTCAACTTCCCGTGAAGTTAAATCGCCCAATTTTGCGCGAAGCACCCCTGGCATTGCAGCGACGGGCAATGCGCCAACTACTGCAACAAATATTGCCGTCAGCACCAAGCTATGAAAGCGTAGAAAAACTAACGAGCTTAATCGTAGCGCCCAACCGATCGCAAACCGATCCATTTCCTGGAGGAGCGATCGGCCGAGTTGAACACCCTTCGATAATTTTAGATATTAAATTTTAACCTGTTATCAAACCCGAAAGGACTTGCTGCAAATCAGAAACTACCCGATTTTGCTCCTCTCCAGTCTCCTGCACGCGATCGAGTTCCCCCCCCACCGCTTCCAGCTTTTGGCGCAGCCCCTTCAAATTGTCCTGCACCGGCTGCAACATTTCTTGATAAACATTCACCCTACCCCACAGTTCCGCCACTGCACCTTTCTGGTTGAACAAATTCTGCTCTAACTGCTTGAGTTCGTAGCGTTTCGCCTCACTTTCCCCATTTTGGCGGTTGACATTTGCCTCAATTTGGGATATTGCCTCCCGCACCTGCTGAATTTCGTTTTCCAGTCTTTGCAATTCTTGGCTTTGCTGCTGCCGCTGAGTATTGAGCTGTGCGACGATCGGGCCCAAATCAATATCTCCTCCCTCTTGTTTTGGAGCATTAGCAGTACCCAGCCGTCGCCACAGCACCGCCTGATGCTGCTTCAAAACATCTTCCCGTTCCTGCAACCGGAGGCGCTGTCCCACCAGAGTTTCGTTTAACATCTGGTAACTTTCGAGTTCGTCTGCCATTTCATTTTCCAAAGCCATGCGATCGTACTCGCTAGCAGCTTGAATTTTCCCTTGCAGCTCCTCAATTGTCTCCCGCTGCAGAGTCAACTCCTCCTCTTGATCGTTAACAAAGCGGAACACCTTTTCCAAATCCTGTTGCAGGTGTTGCACCAGCCCCTGCAGCTCCTCAACCGGCATCTTCTCCAGGGCTGAAACATCTACTCTCTGCTCAGTAACCGCACCACCCGAAGCAGATGCGAGCCTGGAAAGTTGTTGGTACAGATCCTCAACAGCCCGTACCTGCAAAGACACCGACTGAGCCTGCTCCTGCTTAGCGCTGAGGGTACTTTGTTGCCCTTTAAGATCCGCCCGAGCTTGCGCCAAAGCATCTTGAGATTGATACCACTCCTGCCAGCGGTTTTGGAGGCTCTGATTTTGTCGATCGACCTCTTCTTGCTGCTGTTGAGCGTTTGCCCGTTTTTGCTCCAACTGCTGCCAGTGCTGATCCAGAATTGCTTGCTGGGCCCCCAGCGCACCAAAAGACTGATTCAGTTGTTCGCGCACCCCTTGGGCCGAAGCAATTGCCCCTCCCAGCTTCTGCATCAACTCCTGAATCCTCTGGGTCTGCTGCTCATCAACCACCGCCCCCTGCTGAACCTGAGACTGCTGCTGGGCCACCCGTTGCTGCTCGCCCCGCAACTGTTCCCAAGCCGTCTCAATTTCCACGCGACTGCGATCGACTTCTTCTCGCAGTCGGTTAGCTTCATCTCGAGTATTTTCAATTTCCGAGCGCTGAGCCTCCAGCCGCTCCAACTCCTCTTCCATTTGAGCCAACTGCTCTTCGCGGGCTTGCATTTCCATTTCCCGGCGATTGAGTTCCTGACTCGAAAAGGTCAGAGAAGCCTTCCACTGTTCAATTTCCTCTTCCTTGTCCTTAAACTTGTCCTGCAAGCGCGAGAAATTTTGCAGAATGCTCACCAACTGGCGGGCAGCCTCCTGAATCCGCTGCACTTGCTTGCTAGCGCTCAACTCCACCAGCACCAGCGTGCCGTCGTTAAACTTATTAGCTTCCTCAACTGGGATCGCGTCATCGCCTGGGACGGCGCTCCAATTGTGTTCGCCCCGCTGACAAGCTAGCAGTTTCAGTTCAGCCTTACCGCCACCGAGACCAAAGCCGCTTCTCTGTTTTTGTACTTCCGCTAGATACAGCACACTAATAGTCCTCTGCTTCGTAAAACCTATCCCAACTTACTTTAAGCTACTTAAAGGTCTAAAAGATAAGTGGTGTTTACTTCCTACACTGTTGGGTAGACGGCTAATCCCAATATAAGTAGGCTATCCCCCTTAAGCCAAAGGTTCTCAACTAAAGAGAACACTGGGTGTGATCAGTAGTCAACTTACCTAAGTCCAATTACCTAAAGTAAATAATTATAGGCAAGGAAGGATAACTTTTTGCCAATTAAGTCTTACTCTTTGGTGTCTTTTGCCCAATCCGGGGATAGCATTTTTTCCTAACTATAGCACTGCCTCACGCATAGCACTGCCTCACGGGAGAGCGTCCAGAAAGCACGGCCGCCGCCCTTCTGGACAAATGAGAGAGCAGTATCAATGCCGCTTGATTAAAGACTAGCAAAACTGCGGGGACTGCCATAGGCCCAAGCGGAAAAAGGTCAGTCCGTCAAAAACTTTCTATTGATTGTACCAGGCTTTAGTGGCCGCTCGATCGTCAAAAAAGCCTTCGCTGCCCCCAAGCGAGTACCATCCTCCAGCGGACTAGGGATTTGAACCGTGCTGCCTTAGAATAGGGTAATGACGCGAGCCTATGACGATCGCCGCGGGCGAGCAAAAAGGTCGATCGGCAGTGAGGGTTTTCCTGACAATTGCCAACAAAGGTTCATTTTGACTGCACCTGATTTTAGGGCTGTGGCAAACCCACAAAAAACCTCGATCGCAACTCATCCAACCCAACAGACTAGCCTCAAGTTCCCATGGGGGCTCGATCGGCACTTGCTGCTGGTAGCAGCGGTAAAACCAGAGAATCCTCGGTATTTTAAAGTTGACCTACGCCAAGATGTGTTGGAGAAACTGACGGCATACTCAGCCAAAAACTTCAAAACTTTGGCGATCGAAGACTTGAACCAGTCGGGAATGCCAGCGTTGCACACTCGAAGAACCCGTGCAATCGTGCAATGTGGATTCTACGAGTTTAGGCAACAGTGGGAATACTAAGGTGAAACTCTACACTTAGAGAATGCCGCGAGTTTCGCGGTTTCAGCTTGTGGACTGGTAGCGCGGCCGAGGAGCGGCAGCAAGTATTGCCCTTTCGTCAATTCCCAATTGTGAGATCGGCATCAGCGCGTAATTTATTGATGAAAACTAAAGTCAATCTTTTCGCCAGCCCACAGTCTTTCCGAGCTCAGACGCCAACGGTTTTAAGGAGGACACTTTAGCTGCATGCAGGGAAATTTGAGTGAAATAGACATCCGCAGCATCCTGCAATTGATTGAGTTAGGTCAGCGAACCGGAGAACTGTTCGTAGAGGCCTACACCTCCACCGGCAGCAGCACAGGTACTCAACCTACCCCGCGCTCCCTTGCAGGACAATCCTGGTATGTCTTCTGCTTCAACGGTCAGATTATTTACGCTACCCAGAGTGCGGGTAGTTTGTTTCGGTTGCGCGACTACCTGCGCCGCTACAAAGCAGATACCGCCCTCGACAAAATTCAAGTTCCCTATATGGCATCTACCAATGCCCCAGAATACGGCTACCTGTGGGCCCTGCTAGAAAACCACATCCTCACCCCAGCTCAAGGGCGCAACATCATCCACAGCATGATCCACGAAACCCTATTTGACTTGCTGAGTCTCCACCAGGGTTCCTTCACTTTTGAAATGGGCCCAGCTTTGGCTCCTCAACTAACTAGCTTAGAAATTAGCTCGCTGCTGGCCAAGATTGTCAAACAGGTGCAGCAGTGGAAGCAGTTTCACCCTCACATTCAGTCGCCCAACCAATGCCCGGTGATTTCCGATCCCTCCGAGCTGCGAGTCGCGCTGCCTGTCAATACCTTTAATACTCTCAGACGCTGGGCCGACGGGCACACTTCGATCCGCCAAATGGCGCGCTACCTCAACCGAGACGTGCTGACTGTCGCTAAGGCGATTTACCCATTTGTGCAGCAGGGATTGGTGCAAGTATTTTACGAACCTTCTGTTGCCCCGACCAACAACAAAAAAGAATGGTCGTCCCCAGAAACCAAGGTTCCCAGAGTTGTCTGTATTGACGACGACAATATTATTCGCAAAACAGTCGAGTCAATTTTAAATGAACACGGTTACGAAGCTACTACGATCGGGAATCCCCTCCAAGCCCTGAGTTTGGTGTTTCCACTAAAACCCGATTTAATTCTTTGTGACATCGCCATGCCGGAACTCGACGGCTACGAAATTTGCGCGATGCTGCGTAGTTCTAGCGCTTTCCGGCAAACGCCGATCGTTATGCTGACGGGCATCGACGGCTTTATTGATCGCGTTAAAGCCCGCATGGCAGGAGCTACAGACTTTTACACCAAACCTTTTGGTGAAAGCGAGTTATTGATGCTGGTAGAAAAATATGTGGGCCCGGGCTACCCTCGGGTCAATCTCTCGCAAAGATTATTAGACCGCTCGCTAGAAGACCAATTAGAAGAAAAATAAATTTCGCACCCATGCCCTGATGGGAGGTTTTTTGTACCTGCGGTTAGATCAAGTCTCGGCGCCACAAAGAGAAAACTGGGGGTACTATTGGCGATCGCACCATAAACTAGAATGTATTAATCCGCGCGCTGGCCTAAGGGCGTCGGTAAAACTCTGTTGAATTTCTAGGCCCAAGTGGGTCTAACACGCTCAAAGTGCAAATATAATATACTTGTTCTCCACTTGCAGCCGCTCCGAAAAACTGATGCACAGAGCTACTTATTCCTAGGTATTTCTGTACAAAGTCAGAGAGTCCAATTCTCAGTCTTAAGTGACTCCGTTCATGATTGTCGCGACACCAGCCATGTCAACAACTCCTCGCTAATCCGAGTATCGGTTTAGCATTCATCACAGAAATTACCCAGAGTTTTACCACTTGAGACGGCGGTGGGAGTACAAAGTGAAGCTTTAGGGGTTTCAAATTAATTGTTCGTAGTCGATTTGAGCTAATTGGCCAGCAAAGGTCGCGCGAATTTATTGATGGCAGTCAATTATTGACGGAGCAAATTTATTGCCAAGGACCTCCGGCAGTCGCGCCATTCACCCCTTGGCTGTGTCAAGTTTCGACCCTCGAAGTTTCGATCGGGTTATTCTTGGCGGGAAACCTCAACAATTTGCTAGAAATGCAGGTGTCAGAATTATGATTAGCGGTAGCCCAGACTTTATATTACCAGGACTAGGTGTAGATCCGGCTCCGGAATTCCAAGAACTAGAAACTCCCGAAGGCGAGCTGCACCTGCGGTTCTACGTTCCTTCGGGGAACGAGTTCGCACTGCCAGCGACAGGGATTAGAGAGGTACTATCCCCTTCCCCAGACCGCATGACACCGATCCCCAACGTTTCCTCTTTGCTTTTAGGTACGCTAAATATGAGAGGACGAGTGATTTGGGTGGCAGACCTCGGCCAATTTCTGGGAGACCAAACACCTCTGAACACAGATAGACCCGAAATCCCGATCGTGGCTGTGGAAGACCAAGACACGATTTTGGGGCTGGCAGTCGATCGAATTGTGGGGATGGACTGGCTCGACGTAGAGCAACTGCACTCTCAGAACAATGCACCAGACGGCATGATTCCATTTCTGAGGGGAGAATGGATGTTAGGTGCACAAGCTCAGAAAGTGCTCCGACTGCTAGATCAAGTGAAAATTCTGCGCTCGGCGCGGTGGGCAGCGTGAAATCGATTTTAGATTTGCGATTTGCGATTTTCGATTGGGGTCTAACCATCAACAGTCACACGACTTGAGGCGCGCATCTAAACATTCAATTCAAGATAAAAATCAAAAATCTCAAATCTAAAATCTAAAATCCAAAGAGGGCGGCAAATGGCAACAAGTACCAACTTTCAGCAGGACTACCAACGGGCAGAAGCGGCCTACATGGATGGCAATTATTCAGAAGCCGCAGCCCTAGTTTATCAATTAGTAGAAGATTTTCCCGAAGACCCCAGCGCTCGCCTGCTGTGCGGACACATTTACTGCTACGGACTGCAACAGTATGAGGTGGCGCGGGAACAGTACACGGTTGTGCTAGGCCTGAGTGACGACCCGAGTTTGGTGGAACACGCTCACAACGGAATTACCTACACAGACCAATTTTTATCTGGAGAACTGCAAACAGAAAATTTCGAGGCTTTGTCTGCTGAAACTGAATTAGAATTCTACCCCGACTTATCTCTTGATGAAGGCTTAGAAGACCCGGATTTGGGACTTTTTCAAGGAAATTCCCCATCCCTTTCCTATAGAAGTCAATCCCCAGACGACATGGAAAACGAGGACTTGGCAGACTTGGGGATGAGTGGCTTGGGGTGGGAAGCAGAAGACGACGATCACCCAGGCTTAGTCCCAGATTTAGCCTCACATTCTAACCCGTTTGGTGGCGACAGCGGCGGAATGGCAGCTTATGCTGAGACCTCCGACTCCCTAGACGACATAGACGAGTTTGCCGACTCGGACTTTGGAGACCCTTTTGCCTTAGATGATGGAGGGTTTGAGGCGGCTGACGTGTCTAGCAGCAAAGTGTCTGGGAAAAGCGCACCTTACTCAGGAGATTCGTTTTCAGAAGCTCCGACTCAGATGCTCAACGGTCAAAGTTTTGCCTCTTCAGAAACCGGGAATTCCTTCGACTCGAACCAACTAGACTCCCCCATCGGGCCCTCGGACAATTTTGGCGAACCTTTTGCTGCGCTCGATTTGCCAGACGAATTCGACGATAACTCCGACTACGACTACCAATCCCCGCCCCAGACTGGCCAAAATCACGGTCATAACGCACCTGGGGTCGAAGAGGAAGACCCCTTTGCCGAGGCGATGCCCTCGCCGGGTTTCGGGTCTTCTCGACCTCAAAATAAACAGCCGAATAACGGGTCGAACTACTCGTCAAACTATTCGCTGGCGGAAGACGAAACGCTGTTGATGGGAGGTGCGGTTCCTAACTCTCAAAGTCAAAGGTCGAGCCGGGGACAATTTAATTCAGTCGATCCAGCTTCCGCCAACAGCAACGGTTACAGCGACTCAGAACCCCCGGCATTTGGCTCTAGAGACAACTTCGAGTTAGATGCTTTTGAAGACGACGCTTTTAGCGATTCTTTCTCTTTCGACGAAAACGAACAAGCGACAGCTTTCGGAGCGTCCGACAAGAACAACAGCGCCTGGTCATCAAAAACTGGGAACGCTCAAGTACACAGCGACTTTTTAGACGAATTTGACGAATTTGACGATTTGGGGAATTTGCCGGACTTTGATATCTCAGAAGATGCCACGAGTTCGATCTTGACTAGAGGTAACACCAATTTCGGCAACTCGACCAGCGGCATGATGGGAACAACAGGCAGTAGCCTGGACTTTGACAACAGCGATGGCTCAGCAATTCGGGATGACGAGATATTTAGCATCAACGGCCCGGCTGATGCGTCGGTGCCGAATTTTTCTCCCACCGAAACAGAAGCGCTCGATACTTCGGTCACGGTAGAACAGGGGGGACTGGCTTTCTTGGAAAATGCCCCTTTGTTTACAAAACAGTTGTATACGGCAATCGGGGCAGGACTGGTTTCTTTGGTAGCTGTGGCTTTCGTCACCAACATTGCTTCCTATCAAGCTCTGCGGCAAGACAAACCGGAGGCGATCGTTTACCTGCGCCAAACAGGCTGGGTAATGACCGCAGCCGCAGGCATTACCAGCTTTTTAACCTCTTGGGGCATCGGTCAGTTGATCGCCAAGCAGGTACGCCAGTCGTCGGACAATTTGCAAGCTCAGTTCGATGCCGTATCTCAAGGAGCTTTGGACGCTCGCGCTACGGTTTACTCGGAAGATGAATTTGGCAAAATGGCTGCTAAATTCAACCACATGGCGAAGGTCATCCAAACCACGATTAGCGATACCAGGCGCAAGTCTGACGAGCAGGAACAGGCAAAAGAAGACTTGCAGCGCCAAGTGATTCGCTTGCTAGACGACGTGGAAGGAGCGGCCCGGGGTGACTTGACGGTGACTGCGGAAGTGACAGCAGACGTTTTGGGTGCTGTTGCTGACTCGTTTAACTTGACAATTCAAAATCTGCGCGAAATCGTCCATCAGGTGAAGCAGGCGGCTCGGGAGGTCAGCAAAGGCGCTACGGATAGTGCTAAGTTTGCGGGCGATTTGTCTTCCGACGCACTGCGGCAAGCTGAGGAACTGGCGGCAACGCTGAATTCGGTGCAAGTCCTCACCGATGCCATTCAGCGGGTCGCAGAGAGCGCTAGAGAGGCGGAAGAAGTGGCCCGGGGCGCGGCGGCAACGGCTCTGAAAGGGGGCGAGGCTGTGGAGCGGACGGTGGCCGGGATTTTGGAAATTCGAGAAACAGTAGCAGAAACCACGAGAAAAGTCAAGAGGCTGGCGGAAGCTTCTCAAGAAATTTCTAAGATTGTGGCTTTAATTGCGACGATCGCCTCCCGGACGAATTTGTTGGCCCTCAACGCCAGTATTGAGGCGGCGAGAGCTGGGGAAGCGGGCAGGGGTTTTGCGATCGTGGCAGATGAGGTGCGACAATTGGCAGACCGATCGGCTAAGTCTTTGAAAGAAATCGAACAGATCGTGATGCAAATTCAAAGCGAAACCGGCGCGGTAATGACGGCGATGGAAGAAGGGACGCAGCAGGTTATTGAGGGGACAAGATTGGCAGAACAGGCGAAGCGATCGCTTGAAGATATCATTCAAGTAACTAACCGAATTGACGTGTTAGTGCGATCGATTACTGCCGACACTGTAGAGCAAAACGAAACCGCTCGCGCCGTGGCCTCGGTGATGCAAGCAGTGGAATTAACTGCTCAGGAAACCTCCCAAGAAGCGCAGCGAGTTTCGGGTGCTTTGCAAAACTTGGTGGGCGTTGCTCGCGACCTTTTGACATCGGTGGAAAGATTCCGAGTAGAAACAGCAGAAAGACAATAGTCAATTGTCTAATGCTTTTTTTGCGGGCTGATTTACAAGCACGTTAGTCGGGCAATGATGGCAGACAAAAAGCAACCTCGCAGTCTTCAAACCCCCTGCGGGGCTGCCAATCCAACACCTAAATAAAGTAGGAGTTGCACAGATGGACGATAACATAGTAGAGGTAATACCGGGCATCTTTGGTGAAGTTCAGCCGACGGGCTGTATTATCTCTAGCCTAGCCAAAAATAGCAGGGGTTATGCCACCAAAAGACTTCGGATTAACGGCGAATGGAAAAGTTTAACAGTCCACCGTTTAGTATTAGAACATTCATTAGGTCGGCAGATTAGACCTGAATACTTTGCTTGCCACACTTGCGATGTCCGCAACTGCATTAACCCTAACCATTTGTGGGAAGGTTCTCGGCTGGAAAATTCTCAAGATAGGTTTAAAAAAGGACGTATTAAAGATGTCGGAAGTACATCGGCGCCGACACCTCAAAAACAACTGCGAGGCATAGAAATAATTCCCGGTATTCTGGCCCAAATACAGTCGAACGGCTGCATGATTTGTACCTTGGCTAAAAGAAGTGATGGTTACTCGGTGAAAACTATCAAGATTAACGGGAAAAATCAAAGTTTCTATCCCCACAGACTGGTACTGGAACACAAACTGGGAAGGCCTGTTAAACCCGGTTATTTTGCGTGCCACAGTTGCGACGATCGCGGTTGTGTCAATCCTGACCATTTGTGGGAAGGAACTCCCGCAGATAACTCTCGCGATGCCATAGAGAAAAACCGCTTTCCTTTCGTTCCAGGTAAGATATGTCCTAACCGCAAACTCAAACCCGAACAAGTGCGGGAGATTCGCTATCTTTTAAGTGAGGGCATATCGAAAACAAAAATAGCCAGGATATTTGCGATATCTCGCAGTCAGATTATTCTCTTGGCAAGGGGCGAGATCTACAAAGAGCTTCTCTAGAACTACTAACATAGACCCAATACAATAACGCTTAAAATCAGGAATAAAACTATGCTGCCGGAGCAACAACAAAGGATAATGGGCTACTTTATTGAGGAGGCAAAAGACCACCTCAATACGATCGAACAAGGCTTGCTGAATCTGCAAACCACGATCGAAGACCCAGAACTGGTCAACGAAGTATTTAGGGCCGCTCACTCTGTCAAAGGAGGAGCAGCAATGCTGGGACTGACCAGCATTCAGCAAACAGCTCACCGACTAGAAGATAGTTTTAAAGTTTTAAAAGAGTGCAGCGTTAAAGTAGACCAACAGCTAGAGTCCCTTTTTCTGCGAATATTTGACACATTGCAAGGGCTGTTAGAGCAACTGTCGGGGCCTTTTGGACTGACAGAAGAATTGGGAGAACAGATGGTTCGAGAATTAGAACCAGTATTTGAAGAACTCAACGGGCACTTGGGGGGACTCGTCGGATACGGAGAACACCATGCAGACGAGAGCTACGCGATGCCAGTACCCGAACCAGTTATGGCGGGGATGGGAGTCGGGGCGTTTGCCTCATCAAGGAGTTTTCCCGATTCGCGGTCAGTTTACGCACCTGATGCCAGAGCCACAGAAGACAGCGCGCTGCTGCTAGTATTTGACTCAGACGTGCCGGCGAGGATGCGGGAACTCCTGCAAGAGTTCAAACAGCCAGAGGGGCCAGAAAGCAGGCGGCAACTCAAGAACATTTGTCGGAACTTGCTCAGGGCAGGGGAAGAATTTGAACTGCCCTGCTGGATAGAATTGATCAAAGCTGTATCCAAGGCGATCGCCAACCCAGAAAATACTTACCGTACCTTAGCCCCAACGGTGATCAAAGACATCAAACAAGCGCAAGAACTGGTAATTTCTGGTCTAGAATCGTCGATCGCACCAAGCGCAAAACTTCTGGCGCTGCTGCCGGCTGTTCTGGTTCCAGAAACGGATTTTGAAGATTTGCTGGCCTTCGCTCAACCGAGTAAATCCGGGACAAAGGTGGTTTCTGTTGAGGATGAGGCCTGGGATCTGGTGGGTTCGGGCGATACCCCGGATGGATTGAACAAGTTGCTGCCGACTATTTCTGGAATGAGTATAGACGAGCTGTTCGACCAACTCGACAGCGGCGACAGCAACGATGACAGTGGCCTTCGATCCGCCCAGTTCGACGAGGATTCCGCCTTCGCAGAATCGGATATGGAGACGGGTGCTTTTAGAGGCTCAACCCGCACCGGCCCGGAAGTGGGCGCGGCAGAACTCAACACTTTAGCTGACTTGTTTGACGGCGAGTCCCCGGATCTCGACGGTGCTTGGGAAGAAGAAGAAGAACTCGACTATGCACAGTCTTCTGGGATATCGGCGGGAATGCTGGGATCAGACGATGATGACAATTCCGGCGATTTTACTGATTTGTTGTTTGACGAATACGATGCCGAAAGTTCCGAAACGAACACGAAGCCTCCGATTGATGATCTGACGAGTTTGTTTGGGGAGGATTTGTTGTTTGGAGAGGAGGCAGAGGGCTCGGCAGTAGCTGCCGGTCAGAAAAATGGGGGTTCGAGCCAGCGGTTAACTCGCAAACAGCTTAAAACGGGTAACGGTAGGGGCGGCTTGGAGCGGCGTGAGGGCACGGTGACCCCAGCTAGGGGACAAGCGGACGAAGATGCTCTCGGTACGCTTTTGGACGAAGTGGCTGCCCAAACTTCTGCTGGTGGTACGGACGATAGTGATTTCGATAACTTGTTCGGCGATTTAGGCTTATCAGAGGCAGCGGATGTGCCGGCACTGTCTTCGGAGTATTCCCTGAAGTCGGAGGCTTTCGACGGAGAATCGAAGGAGCTGGCAGCAGGGGGGGGCAATAATGATTCAGGGGATGCCGAAGCGCATGCTCTCCCTGAAATGGATGATTTCGAGTTGTTCTCTGAGGTTGGCGAGGACTCGGATTTGAGCGAGCTGTTGGGGATTACTTCTAGTTTCCTTTCTTCAGAAGACGAAGGCGGGGAGAACGGGGGCGATCAAGATATAGCTGCGGGCATCGCACAAAATGAGGAAATGGGCAGCGTTTTTAACATGACATCAAATTCTGATTTAGATCTCTCTGCGGATGGAAACTGGCTAGAAGATGCTTTCGGCCTGGAAGACGAGTCTGTGCAATCGGTCAACCTAGAGCTGGACGATACCGATTTAGATGCCCTGTTTGGGGATATGACTTCGGGTTCGATTTCTGAGGATGAGCAGACTGTGCGGGATCGCCAAGGAGTGGCTACTTCCCGAGAAGCCGCTGATTTGACTGAGCTGTTCGGTTCTGTACCTACGGGTACTGAGTATGATGGGCAAGCTTCGGGGCAAGCCCGTGGGGGTTGGCCCAATGATGGGGATTCAGAATTGCTGAGTGCGGGTGTGGGATTGGAGGAGGGCGACTTGGGGAGTTTGTTCGAGAACAATGCGGAGGCTGTTTCCGACAACGGCTGGGCAAATTCGGCAGAGGTTGAACTTGCGGCTGTGTCCGATGATCGTCCTGATTCGGAAATTTCAAGTGTCGAGTCTGATGAGGGCGCAGTTTTCGACTTTTTGGAGGATATGTTTGCCGAAGGCATGGTGCAGCAGCCCGATGCTGTAGCGGCGGGAGATGAGGGCGCGGCTGATGATGAGAAAGAATTGTCAGCCCAGCCTCCCGAAAGTTTGTTCGATGAGGTGGGTGCGGATTTGTTCGATCGAGCCGCAACAGATGGCGCCGGGGAGTCGGAGGGCGAAGATGATTTGTTTGATGCCCTAGAAACAGATTTTTCGAGTGCGGATTTAGAGGCGCTGCCGACAGAATCTCTCGATGGTATGTTTGAGGGCGATGCTGACTTGCTCTCGGCGATGGAAACCGGGGCTACTCTCAACAACGAAGAGTTAGAGGGTTTTGACGATTTGTTGGATTCGATCGATGCTGAGGTTCTGGTGACTTCGGAACTGACGACGGGCTTTTGGGACGCTGAGGACGAGTCGGCCCAGGCCGATTCCTCGGAGTTGGAAGAGGGGTCGCTGGCAGACTTTTTTGCCGAGGGCGAATCAGGCGATGAGGATGCCGAAGGTAATTTTGACGATTTAGAAGCACTGTTAATTGCAGGGGGTGCTGGAGCTGTCATAGCAGCTTCTGGAAGTACAAATCAGAGTCCGGTAAATACAGAAGTTTTCTCGGATCTCGAAGAGCTACTCAGCGAGAGCGCAACTATGCCGGAAATTCCTGCACCGACGACAACTGCTAGTAAAGCTCCGCGCACTGCCTCCGAGGAGAGCGACGACGAATTTGGCGATTTGGAAAAACTGCTGGAAGATCCCAAAGACAGCGGCCGCCAAGGGGAAGGCAATATCGGGCCGTCGGCGATCAACAGACCCAGGCGCAATGCCCGCGCGGGCGGGTTCGGCGACCAAACGATGCGGGTACCGATCAAGCAACTGGATAACCTCAGCAATTTGATGGGGGAACTGGTGGTAAACCGCAACAGTTTGGAGCAAGACCAAGAACGGATGCGACAGTTTTTGGACAATTTGCTGCACCAGGTAGCGCTGCTGAGCGATGTGAGCCAGCGGACTCAGGATTTCTACGAGCGGAGTCTTTTGGAGATTGCTTTGCTGGCAAACCGTCAGGGACATCGATCGGCCTGGCGCTCCGAGGATTCCGCCCACACCCGGGAAAGTGCCTGGAGACCAGAGGAAATGGACAGGTTTACTCCTTTCCACAGTTTGGCTCAGGAGATTATCGAGCTGATCGTGCGGGTGCGGGAGTCGGCGGCGGACATTGAGTTTTTGGTGGATGAGGCGGATCAGGTGACTCGCCAACTGCGGCAAGTTACGACTCAACTGCAAGAAGGTTTGACTCGCGCCCGGATGAAGCCGTTTGCGGAGACGACGGACAGGCTGTTCCGGGCGGTGCGGGAAATTGCGATTAAGTGCGGGAAGCAGGCTCAGTTGCAGGTTGAGGGTAAGGATATTTTGATCGACAAGATGATTGTGGATCAACTGTATGACCCGATGACTCATTTGGTGAACAATGCGATTACTCACGGGATCGAACCGCCGGAGGTGCGTCTGGCGGCTGGGAAGCCTGCTGTCGGCAGGATTACGATTCGCGCTTTCCACCAAGGGAACCAAACCGTGGTTTCGGTTTCTGACGACGGGGCGGGAATTGACCCGCAAAGGGTGAAGGCGAAGGCGATTAAGCAGGGTATGCTGACGGCGGCTCAGGCTCAGAGGATGTCTCGCTCGGAAGTTTACGATTTGCTGTTTATGCCGGGTTTCAGCACTCAGGAACAGGCGACGGAGTATGCCGGCCGGGGGGTCGGTATGAATGTGGTGCAGACTTCCTTGCAGGAGATTCGAGGTACTGTGTCGATCGATTCAACGATCGGCAAAGGGACTGTGTTTACGATCCGTTTACCTCTGGTGTTGAGCATTTCTAAGGCTCTGACTTGCATTAGCGATCGAGCTCGCATTGCTTTCCCGATGGATGGGGTCGAGGATATGATCGATGTCCCTCGCGATCAGGTGACGACGGGGGCGGACGGTTTGCCTTGCATTGAGTGGCGGGGTCAAAGCTTGCCGTTCCGGCCGCTGCGGGATTTGCTGGCTTACAACCGCCATTTGGGCCGAGGCAGTGTTTACGGGTTTAATACTGACGATGACATGATTTCGGTGATCGTGCTGCGGTCTGCGGGCAATTTCTTGGCGGTGCAGGTGGATCAGGTTTCGACGGAACAGGAAATTGTGATCAAGCCGTTGGAGGGGCCGGTGCCGAAGCCGATCGGGATTGCTGGGGCCACAGTGCTCGGGGACGGTCGGATCGTGGCGATTGCAGACGTTCTGGAACTGATCGATTTGGCTACGGGAAGGCTGCGGAAGGACACTGGCGGTACGCTTTGGGATGAGACCGAGAGGGCTACTAAGGAGGCGGAAATCGAGAAGACTGAGCCGACTGTGCTGATTGTGGATGACTCGATTACGGTGCGATCGCTATTGTCGATTACTTTCGAGAAGTCTGGCTATCGTGTAGAAGAAGCTCGCGACGGTAAGGAAGCTTGGGAAAAGATGAAATCTGGTTTGCCTTGCGATATCGTTTTCTGCGATATTGAAATGCCGAGAATGGACGGTTTGGAACTACTTTCTCGGATGCAGAAGGATGCGGTTTTGTGTGAATTGCCGATCGCGATGTTGACTTCTCGCGGTGCTGACAGACACCGCCAAATGGCTTACAGTTTGGGCGCGAAAGGTTATTTCACTAAGCCTTATTTGGAGGAGCAATTGCTTGATGCTGCTTCTCGGATGTTGAAAGGTGAGGTTGTTGGTGCTCCGGTTGGTGTCTAATTTGTAAATCGGCTTTTATCTGCCGTTGAAAAATGCAAATTTCTTAACCGCAGATGAAAATGGATTGACACAGATTAACGCAGATAATTTCTAATTTATCTGCGTTAATCTGTGTTTATCTGCCTATATCTGCGGTTAACAAACGGAATTTCTTAACCGCAGATGAAAATGGATTGACCCAGATTTAGAGCGCGTGTTGGGGTTTGGTGGTAGGCTGGGAATGTGGGGTGTAGCGGAAGGGCGATCGGTTATTTATGAAAGCTGAAGAACTTTTAGAAAGATACGCTAAAGGCGAACGTGCCTTTAAGAGTGCACAGTTAAGTGAAGAAAACCTTAAAGGTGCTGATTTGAGTGGCATCAACTTAGACAATGCAAATCTTTCAGGTGCAGATTTGAGTGAAGCAATTCTCACAGGTGCATACCTTCAAAGTACAAACCTCACTAAAGCATCGCTGAGAGGTGCTAATTTAAGTGGCGCAGTTGCTGCCTCAGCGAATCTCAACTGGGCTGATTTAAAAGGTTCTGATTTGAGTCGCTCGAATTTTAGTAATGCGATATTGAGTAATGCCAACCTAGAGAAAGCAAATTTAACAGGAGCAAACTTAACTAGCGCTAAATTGATTTATACCAGACTAGACAATGCAAACTTGAGTGGGGCAAATTTGAGTAGCACAGATATGAGTGTAGCTTCTTTACATCGGGCAAGCCTAAATAGAGCCAATCTGAGCAAGGCTAACATGGATGAAGCATACTTGGTTGAAGCAGACTTGACTCTGGCAAATCTGACAGACGCAACACTCCAAAATGCAAAGTTTCAAGGCTCTAAACTCCAGAAAGCCAATCTGTATAAAGTTAATTTGTCAGGCATAAATTTGGCTGACGTAGATATTAAAGAAGCGTGTCTTCAAAGTGCAAAGCTAAACAAAGCCTGTCTTCAAGGCGCAAACCTAGAGAAAGTAAATTTCAGATGGGCAAATTTGAGCAGGGCAAATCTAAATGAAGCAAATTTGAGAAGATCTGACTTGACAGGAGCAATAACCTATGGCTGGAATATCGAAAATGCAGACTTCACTGGTGCTACAATGCCGGATGGAGAACTCTACCAGCCAGAAACCTCTGACGGAGAAATCTACAATCAAGAAACTTCGGAAAAATTATCCCAAAAAGTGGCATCTATGACGCGCAAAATTATTCGTACTGACAAAGCACCGGCACCCGTGGGCCCATACAATCAAGCGATCGCCGCTACGGGCACTATGCTGTTTGTAGCTGGCCAAATTGCGATCGACATTAGACTAAACGATATTGTCTACACTGACGATGTGGCAAAACAAACCGAACAAGTTATGGCAAATCTCGAAGCCATTCTCACAGAAGCCGGCGCTACTTGGTTGGATGTGGTAAAAACTACGGTTTTCCTCAAAGATATGAATGATTTTGCCGCCGTGAATGCGGTTTATGCGAAATATTTTGATGCGGAAACTGCACCGGCGCGCGCTTGTGTGGAGGTTTCGCGTTTGCCGAAAGATGTGTTAGTTGAAATTGACTGTATTGCGGTTATTTGATTTATCTTCTTTTAGATGCCAGACTTTTTCAAGAAGTCGGGCATCTGGATATTATATTTTTTTTAATATTTATGAGCGATTTAAACGCAGAAGGCGCTGAGGGCGCTGAGGAAGAGGGGAGAGAGATGAATAATTTCCAAGTTTATTTATAGCAACCGCCGAGGGTAAAGTGCGCGACTGTATTAACTTCCACAGCCGATCGCACTATTGTCGATCTGTCGCTGTCGCGCACCTACTCTCAAATCAATCTGAAACAATCAGATTTAATCTCAACTAGCAATTAGCAATTACTAATCACCAGTTACCAATTAGCAATTAGCAATTACTCTATAAGTAATTACCAATTACCAACCGTAAACTATTTATTCAGCGCTTCGCGGGCGGCTACCGCTTCGTCGGGATGAATATTCAAGCGGGTCAAATTAATTCGACCTTTATTGTCAATTTCTCGCACTTTGACAATCACTTCATCGTTCACAGCTAACTCGTCTTCCACTTTCCCAACGCGGTAGTCCGCTAACTGGGAAATGTGAATCATTCCTTCTTTTCCGGGCAAAATTTCGACAAAAGCGCCGATCGGAATAATTCGAGTTACTTTGCCGACATACACATCTCCTGCATTCAACTTGCGCGTCATTCCTTGGACAATGTTGTAAGCCCGCTGAGCTTTTTCGCTGTCGTTGCCAGCAATTGTTACGGTTCCGTCGTCTTCGATGTCAATTTTGACACCGGTTTCTTCGGTGATGGCTTTGATCGTTTTGCCACCAGGCCCAATTACCAAACCGATAAATTCTGGATCGATTTTCAGGGTTAGCAAACGCGGTGCAAACGGCGACATTTCCTTGCGGGGAGTGTCGATGGTTGCCAGCATTCTTTCTAAAATGTGCAGTCTGGCCGGTTTGGCTTGGCGGATGGCTGTGGCTATCACATCTAAAGGCAAACCTTTGATTTTCATGTCCATCTGCAAAGCAGTAATCCCGGTGTCGGTACCGGCTACTTTGAAGTCCATGTCGCCTAAGAAGTCTTCAATTGCCTGAATGTCAGTCAAAATTCGGACTTCATCGCCTTCTTTAATTAAGCCCATTGCCGCGCCACTGACGGGTTGCGAAAGGGGAACGCCTGCATCCATTAATGCTAGCGTTGAGGCGCAAACTGAACCCATTGAGGTGGAACCGTCGGAAGAAAGGATTTCTGAAACTACGCGAATTACGTAGGGGAAATCTTCTTTGGATGGCAAAACGGGCAGTAAAGCGCGTTCTGCGAGAGCTCCGTGACCGATTTCTCGGCGTCCGGGCGATCGCATCGGCTTGGTTTCTCCTACCGAAAACGGCGGGAAATTGTAGTGGTGGAGGTAGCGTTTGTCTTGCTGCGGGTGCAAGTCGTCTCCTAAGTCTTGGGCGTCGCCTGGGGTTCCCAGGGTAGCTGCGGACAAGACTTGGGTTAACCCCCGATTAAACAACGCACAGCCGTGTACTCGCGACGGCAGCACGCCTACGCGACAAGAAACGGGTCGCACCTCGTCTAGCTTGCGGCCGTCTACGCGGATGCCATCTTCGAGGATCTGCTTCCGCATCATTTTTTTGGTAACGTCTTTGAAAACGTTGCCGATCGCCTTGCTGTTGGCGGTGGCTGCTACTTTTACCGGGTCCTCTTCCGGGAGTTCGGCGATCGCAGATTCGACTGCATTTGCCTTAACTTCGTCCAAAGCTGCATTCCGTATTGTTTTGTCTTTTTCAAATCTTGACAAAATGATGCGGATGGGTTCTTGGGCGCGATCGCGAATGAAGGTTTCCAGGGCCGAATCTTGCGATGGCCGTTCCTCTACCACCAAATCGATCCCCAATTCCGCCATAATTTCGCGCTGGGCTTGAATCAAGTCACAGGCTGCTTCATAGCCGAAGTCGATCGCCTCGATGATATCCTGTTCGGGCAACTGGTTGGCGCCGGCTTCTACCATGATTACTCCGTCAGGAGAACCAGCTACCACGAGATCCAACTCGCCTTCTCTGATTTCGCTGTAGGTTGGGTTGATGATGAAATCGTCCCCTACCAAACCGACTCGCACTGCCGCCATCGGCCCGTAAAACGGCATTTTCGCCAGCAGAATCGCTACCGAAGCGCCAGTCACCGCCAAAACGTCTGGTGGCACTTGTTCGTCCATCGAAACCGTTGTGGCTACAACTTGGATGTCATCTCGCAGCCAGCTTGGAAATAGCGGACGCAGCGGTCGATCGATCAAACGGCCAGTCAAAGTCACTTTTTCCGGGGGACGCCCTTCCCTTCGCAAAAATCCACCGGGAATTTTACCGCCAGCGTAGAGTCTCTCTTCGTAATCGACCAACAGGGGCAGGAAATCAATTCCTTCTCTCCCCTGCGATCGAGTCGCTGTCACTAAAACCGCCGTGTCACCGGACTGAATCAAAACTGCACCGCCTGCTTGAGGCGCTAGTAAACCAATCTTCAGTCTAATATCCCGTCCATCGAAGGATATTGACTTGTCTATCTCTACCATGTAGCACTGCTTCCTTATCTACCACATTCTTTCTCTGTCGGGATCGTAACATTACCACAGGATGTTTGAGAGTCCGAGGTCAAAAGACAGGGATAATCGCCTCGCGATCGACTGTCTGCGTCTGGCTTATAAGCATTTATACTCGATAACCATTTTTTGCTGTCTGGGGTCGATTCTCCGGTCGATCGTCCGCTAAACGCCTTCCATAGATGGTACGATGAATTTTCGTTTGGGAATTGGGACGTTAAAGGAAGAAGGAAGAGGGATTTAGTTATCTAGGTCAGGGAATAAGCGGTAAGGTGTGCCATAAGTACCTAAATATCCAGGTTCTACCTAATTCCTATCTGGCTCAAAAATTCCTCGGTTTGTTTTAAATAAAATTTTCATAAATCCATATAAATGCTGTAGTCAACCTCGCACTTAAATACAAATATCAGGGTAAAAAAAATATGGCTATTTTACACGGCAGTTGGCTCCTAGAGAATGAAAAAAGTTGCTTATTTATTTGGGGAGAAACTTGGCGAAAATTGGGGGCAATTGACACCATAGAATCTGGGAGGAATTTACCGCATCCCTTAGCAATGACAGAATCTGAATTTAAGAGTTTCCTAAATTCCTTGCAGCAGTCGGGAAAACTCAACTGGCAATTACCGGAAACCGCAGAAAGTCCACCGGAAAAAAGCAAAAAAACTAGGCGATCTCCCAAAACTCAAAACGCAGAAATTACCGCCCAAGACTCCTCAATTCAAAGAGAAATTCGGGCGATCGCACTTCCCACCCAAATCTCAGAATCGAACGCAAATCTGATGCCGCAGCACTCAGCAGCAGCACTTGAGGAACCCGCTAAAACCGAGGATATTTACCTTTATCCCTGGCAAGTCGAGGGTTTTTGTCTCAACCCTCAAGCAGCTTTTGTTTTCTTGCAATCACTACCGCTTAACAGCACAGAACCAGACTCTTTTGTCGGCTCAGATTTGCGTTTTTGGTCTCATATTGCTAGGTGGAGTTTGGATTTGTTGGCAAGATGCAAATTTTTGCCTGGATTGGAGAAACAGTCCGACGGTTCTGCTATTGCCAAATGGCAACCGCTGTTAGATAGTTCTACAGATACACTCCGCCTCGGCACTTTTGTCAAGCAAATGCCAACTGCTTGTCGAACATATCAGAAGAAGGAAGAAGGAAGTTCGGCAACGGATTCTGTAACGGATGTAACGGATGTAACGGATGTCAGGAAGAAGGAAGAAGGAAGAGGGAAAAAGGAAGAAGAATCCAGTCAATTGCCTTTAGCGGTGGATTTGCCGGCGGGGGCCGAGGAATTGGTGTTAGGCTTTTTGAGTAGTATTGTAGATAGTCAAGTGCGATCGGCTGGTAGCTCTACTTTAGACATCAAAGCAGTTTCTCCGGTGCGCGAGTGGCTGCAAGCTTTGCAGCAGGAATCTGGGATAGTTCAAGTAGAAACAGCAGCATTAGAAAACTTGGCGACCAAGCTGAGTGCTTGGACTGCACCGCTGCAAAACCAACTATCTCAACAAAGTCAATTTCGCACTTGTTTTCAACTGATACCACCAGCGCCCGGTAAAGCCAACTGGAATTTAAATTATTGCTTGCAAGCAGCAGATGAAAACGAATTTTTGGTAGATGCGACAACTGTTTGGAACAACTCAGTTGAGCGTTTGGCTTATGCGGGGCGGACAATAGAATTGCCTCAAGAAACTTTGCTCAGCGGCTTGGGTTTAGCCTCGAAACTTTATCCGTTAATTGAACCGAGTTTGCAAGCACAGCGGCCTCAATCTTGTCAATTAAATCCGCTGCAAGCTTACGAGTTTATTAAGTCTGTAGCTTGGCGGTTTGCTGATAGCGGGTTGGGCGTAGTTTTGCCACCGAGTTTGACAAAGACAGATGGTTGGGCGAGTCGTTTGGGTTTGAGCATTCAAGCGGAAACTCCGAAAGTGAATCCGGCGAAAGGTGGGCTGGGATTGCAAAGTCTGCTAAATTTTAAGTGGGAATTGACGATCGGCGGACAGCGCCTTTCTAAGGCAGAGTTTGACAGATTGATTGCGTTGAATTCGCCTTTGGTGGAAATTAACGGTGAGTGGGTGGAGTTGCGCGCGCCGGATGTGAAAGCGGCTCAAACTTTTTTTGCCAGCCGCAAAGAGCAAATGACTCTTTCTTTGGAGGATGCTTTGCGTTTGGCGTCGGGCGATTCTCAGACGATCGAGAAATTGCCTGTGGTGAATTTTGAGGCCACGGGTCAACTTCAAGAGTTGTTGAATACTTTGAGCGATAATCAAGCGGTAAGTGCGATCGCAACTCCGGCTAGTTTCCGAGGACAATTGCGGCCTTATCAAGCGCTAGGAGCAGGCTGGTTAGCATTTTTAGAACGCTGGGGTTTGGGTGCTTGTCTCGCGGACGATATGGGATTAGGAAAGTGCATTTTACCACATTCTTTGCTTTTTGTTAATGGTTTTTTACAAAAAGCTGAAAAAATATGGGAAGCATATGCCGGAAAAACAGAATTCGACGGTGAGGGCTTTTGGTCTGAACCTAACGAGCAATTACTGGTAAATTCCATAAATCAGGAAACAGGCAAAATTGTACAGGCGACTGTTCGACGACTTTATCGCCAGCAAGTGCAAGAAAAGTTGCGAACAATCAAACTGCAAGACGGTAGCACCATCACAATTACCCGCCGCCACAAATTGTTAGGACGCGATGGCTGGACAAATGACCTCAAGGTTGGAGATTATGTTTGCGTTCCTGCTAAATTGTATTGGGAAGGAAAGCCGGAAGATCCCGATTTGGTCAAGCTTCTGGCTTGGCAGATAGCTGAGGGATATGAGCAGCGCGATCGGGCAATACTCACAATAACGCAGAAAGATGTGGCAGTTCTTGAAGAATTGCGTTTCACACTTCACCATTTAAGCAAAAAGTATGGGATAGAAATAAATAATCCTGCTGTTCGTACTCCCGGTCAGCAAAGAGCAGCATATTTAGCTGTGTGTAGTCGATCGTACCAAAGCTTTCTTGAGGCTAAAGGCTACGAGTGGGGAAAGCTGTCAGCCGAGAAAAGCTTCCCGCAATTTATCATGCAAGCCAATCTGGACAGCATACGGATTTTCCTCAAAAACTACTTTGATGCTGAAGGTTCTGTCTTCCTTAACACGCGGACTATCGAAATTAGCACCGCTTCGCCTTTAATCATCCAACAACTTTCTACATTGCTGCGGCGCTTTGGAATTTGGCTGCGAATCGCCACCAGACAGAAATGCGCCACCAATGGCAGCGGCATTTTTCGCACCTATTATATTGGCACTTTCGGCGGTAACTCAGCGCGCATATTTTTGCAGGAAATTGGCTTCGGTTATCCCGAAAAACAGCAAAATTTAGAGAAAATTTGCGAAGTTACTGCCAATACAAATGTCGAAGGAATTCCGGTTTCGGATATTGTTGCCGATGCAGTGGAGATGACCAAACTGCCGCTACGGCATTTCGGAATGCACAATCCTGTTTATATTAACGGTTCCCAGCAGTTTTCCCGCATCAGCCTAGGAAAGGTGGTAGCAGGTATGGAAAATGTGCTTGGTGGTTCCGCAGAACAGGAGTACCGCCAGCTAAAGCCTTCTAAATGGACGAATCAAACCCTACAGGCTTATGCAAATCTCAATGTAGC
Organism: Microcoleus sp. S13_B4; assembly: GCF_036700885.1. Classification (NCBI taxonomy): domain Bacteria; kingdom Bacillati; phylum Cyanobacteriota; class Cyanophyceae; order Oscillatoriales; family Microcoleaceae; genus Microcoleus; species Microcoleus sp. S13_B4. Next base: position 19,274 of record NZ_JAUBPU010000037.1, on the reverse strand, counting down.
GCAGCTAGATAGTGTCCGAGAAAATTTGCAACTTATACTCGATCGCGAAGTATTTTATTGCCGAATAGAGGAAATTGAGGATTTTGAGTACAGCGGGTGGGTTTATGATTTTGAGGTGAGCAAGCATCACAATTTTGTTGCCAATAATATCTTGTGCCACAATACTATTCAGCTAATTACTTTTCTCCTGCATTTACAAGAACAAGATGCCCTAGAAGCGCCAACATTACTGGTTTGTCCGACATCGGTATTGGGCAATTGGGAGCGCGAAGTCAAGAAATTTGGCCCGACGCTGAAAGTATTAGTTCACCACGGAGACAAACGCGCTAAAGGCAAAGCATTTGCGGCTGAAATTAAGGGAAAGGATTTAATAATTACCAGTTACGCCCTGGTGTTTCGCGATGCGAAGGAATTTCAAGGCATTAAGTGGCAAGGATTGGTTTTAGATGAAGCGCAAAATATTAAAAATTCCGAGGCGAAGCAGTCGCAAGCGGTGCGGCAAATTGAGGCATCTTTTAAAATTGCGCTGACGGGAACTCCGGTGGAAAATAGACTCCAAGAATTGTGGTCTATTTTGGAGTTTCTCAATCCAGGCTATTTGGGACCGCGCAATTTCTTTCAGCGCCGATTTGCAATTCCGATCGAGAAATACGGCGATCGAGAATCTTTGCAGACTTTGCGATCGCTCGTTCGGCCTTTCATCCTCCGCCGCCTGAAAACCGACAAAGAAATCATCCAAGATTTGCCCGAAAAACAGGAGATGACTGTATTTTGTGGACTCGCGACTCAACAGGCGGTATTATATCAGAAAATAGTCGAAGAGTCAATAGCGGAATTAGAATCAGCAGAAGGTATTCAGCGCCGGGGAATGATTCTGGCTTTGCTGGTAAAACTCAAGCAACTTTGCAACCATCCGGCTCTTGTGAAAGCAGAAGCTAAGCCGAAAGAATTGGAAATTAAGAGCCAGGAATCGGGGAAATTGCAGCGGTTGGTGGAAATGTTAGAGGAGGTGCTCGCTGAGGGCGATCGGGCTTTAATTTTTACTCAATTTGCCGAATGGGGAAAACTCCTGAAACCGCATCTAGAAAAGCATTTAGGGCGAGAAGTTTTGTTCTTGTACGGCGGAGTTAAGCAGCAGCAGCGGGAAGAAATGATCGATCGCTTCCAGCACGACCCCCAAGGCCCGCCGATTATGATTTTATCTTTAAAAGCAGGCGGCACAGGTTTGAACTTAACCAGAGCAACCCACGTTTTCCACTATGACAGATGGTGGAATCCCGCAGTTGAAAATCAAGCAACTGACCGCGTATTTCGCATCGGTCAAACTCGTAATGTGCAAGTTCACAAATTTGTCTGCACTGGTACGTTAGAGGAGAAAATACACGATATGATCGAAAGTAAGAAAGCTCTAGCCGAACAAGTAGTCAGCGCCGGCGAAAACTGGCTTACCGAACTCGATACAGACCAACTTCGGAATTTACTAATCCTCGATCGCAATGCTATTATAGAAACGGAAGAAGAATAATGTGTTTAATTTGCTTCGGTTTTTCGTGAGGACTTTAGTTCTAAAAAATCCGAGGAATGACGCACTCTGACCACAGAAACCGGGTTTTTTACCAGGATTAAAGGTTATAGTCCAGTTTTTTGGTAAAAGACTCGGTTTCTGACTCTCCTAGATAAGTAAAGCTTTCTTCCTTCTTCCTTCTTCCTTCTTCCTTCTTCCTTCTTCCTTCGGCTTATGATTGACAGAGAATGGTGGACACAACAGTGGTTAGATTTAATAAATACCTATCGCTTCAAAAAGCGCTTAGAACGTGGCTGGCAATACGCGCGCGAAGGTAAAGTTCTCAGCATTAAATTTCCCAATCAAGAAGTAATCGCCATAGTTCAAGGAACCGATCCAAAACCCTATCAAGTTTCTTTAGGACTCGACACATTGAGCGATGAAGATTGGGATTATGTGATTGAAAATATGTCGCAAAGAGCCGTTTTTTCAGCTAAATTACTAGCAGGAGAAATGCCACACAATATTGAGGATGTATTTGCGGCCGCCGGCAAAACGCTATTTCCGTTAAGTTTATCTGATATTCGATCGCGCTGTAGCTGTCCTGACCCCAAAAACCCTTGCAAACACATCAGTGCAGTATACTACTTATTGGGCGATCGCTTCAGTGAAGACCCCTTCGTACTCTTTCAATTGCGGGGCCGAACCAAAGAGCAAATCTTGACAGCACTTCGTCAAAGACGAGGTACGCAAGGAGAGGAAAATTCCCAACTCAACTCCGGCGAAAATTTCCCCACTGCGAATGCTAAATTGCCAAAGGTCGATCGCTTTTGGGAATACAACCAGCAGCTAGAATCATCTCTAGTAGTCATTGTACCGCCGCCCAGCAGCGAAACAGTATTAGATATCTTAGGCCCAATTCCCCTCGCAACCGACGGAAAAGGAACCGCTAGCAAATCCTCCCCTGCATCAGACGCCCTCAAGCAGCATTTTAGCAAAATCTACCAAGCAGTTAGCCAGCAAGCAGTTTTAGCAGCACTGAAACGCAGCGAAGGAGAGTAACATAATTTACTTGCAGAGATGATACTAGGGAGTATGGCTGATACCAAATCAGCCTTTAATACCCCTTGTATTCTTTAGTCCCTCTCTGCTGAGAGGATAGTTTGTTTACGATTGGTGTCAAGCGCCGAGTCTTATTTGGGCAATTTTAGTTTACCCCAGTTTACAGTTACCCCAAATTACTCATAACCTCTATCAGTTCCTGCGGGCGTGTAATCAAAAAATCGGGACTGTGTGCAGCCAAAGCCTCCTGAGAATTAAAGCCCCAACCTACAGCAACTACCTTAATTCCAGTTTTTCTAGCTGCGTCTATATCTCGGATCTCATCTCCCACATAAACGACTTCTTCAGCATTTATATGTTCTTTTTTTAGCCATTTATTAATAACTTTATGTTTCCCAAAAGTTGAACCCGAGTAAATAAACGTGAAAGTGTCTTGCAAACCCTTATTTTCCAGCGATGCCAAGACGTTTTCTCGAGAATTGGATGTGATAATGCCCAGTTGAAATCCCAGTTTTTTTAACTCTAGCAAAACTTCTTTAATTCCCGGAAATAATTCAATTGTGGGAATTTCACTCCGCAACTCTGCTTTCAACTTTCTAATCAAAAGGGGGAATTTGAAGATAGAAATCCCCGAATACTTAAGAAGTTCCCAAGAAGTTAAGTTGCTCAGTTGAGCGAGTTCCTCTTTTGTCGCAGACTTAAAGCCGAATTCTGCTGACAAACGGTTGGTGATGCTCAGAAGAATATCGATTGTATCTGCTAAAGTACCGTCAAAATCAAAAATAATTACTTTGGTCATTGGACAATAGCAAATAAGGAACGGGGAATCATACAATTTTAGATTTTAGATTGTAGATTTTAGATGGGGAATGACTTACTGCATAATGTATTGGCTCTTGGCGAACCGTACATACCCTAGGGTTATTATCTATAGGGTAAGGTGCCGCATAAGCACCCTGAGCGGGAACATCTCAACTTTTAAGGGTTAATTTGATTTGCTTTCGCATTTCGCCGCAGCATTTCTGGTTTAATGCGCCGCAGTGCCGAAGCTGTAAATCTGCGGTTCCATTCCTCGTCGGAAATGTCGGCTAATTCTGCAAGTGTCGGCGCTATATTTTCAGGATAAGGCTCAAACTCTGCAACATCAGTTGGTTTAGCAAATCGCTGATTCCAAGGACAAACATCCTGACAAATGTCGCAACCTGCTACCCAACCTTGTAAATTAGATGCAATTTCGTCGGGCAATTTTTCGGCTCGATTCTCGATCGTGTGATAGGCTATACATTGATCGGCATTCACCACAAAAGGCTCAGTAATTGCTCCTGTCGGACACGCCTCGATACAGCGAGTACAAGTACCGCAATGTTCTGTATGAGAATCATCCGACGCTAACTCCAAATTAGTCAAGATTTCGCCCAAAAATACCCAAGAACCGTATTCGCGCGAAATTACATTACCATTTTTAGCAATCCAACCAATCCCGGCACGCTGCGCCCACATTTTATCCTGAATTGGCCCGGTATCAGCATAATACCGCGCTTCAATTCCCTCGCCTTGCGATCGCACCCAATTTGCCAAAACCTTCAGTTTTTTGTGCAAAATTCTGTGGTAATCCCGCCCCCAGCCGTAGCGAGAGATTTGGGCATATTCGGAACCGCCCGGGCGTTGGTGAGGCGTGTAGTAGTTGATGGCAACACATATCAATGACTGCACCTCTGGCATTACTAATTGAATATCCTGCCGTTTCGGGTTTGCCATCCATGCCATATCCGCCTGATAACCCTTGTCCAGCCAAGCCTGCAATCGTTGTTTTTCTCGATCCAAATCCGCGTCTGCTGAGGCTATCCCGACTTTGTGAAATCCCAACTCAAGGGCTTTTTGCTTAATGCGATCGCTATTAATTGATTTTTTCATCTGGTAAGGAACCACAGCACAAATTGTGCCATAAGTCTACTAATCTTAAGATTAAGTGTGGGACAGAATTGATAATAATTTCACAATCTTTATATTTATAAATTTGAACTCCAAAATGTCAAAAATGTTACATAATTTAATTTAGGGAGAATTCGATTCGCTAATTCAAGTACGCAAGTAAAACCGACAGCGAATCCCACAGCATACATATGGCAGTTAGCATTCAATCAGCTCAATCTATTTTCTCAAACACCGAGATTGCGAGCGTTGTTCCCGCTACCACGGAAGCATTCTATAAACTCAGCGTTGAAGACCAACTAGCACTGCTCTGGTATGCCTACACCGAAATGGGCGTTTCCATCACCGCAGCAGCTCCGGGAGTAGCCAGCATGGCGCTTGTTGAAGGCATCCTGAGCGAAATCAAGCAAATGTCGCCTGCTGCTCAAAGCAAAACCATGTTTGACCTAGCCAGCAACGCCGACACTACGATCGGGCGGATTTACACTTCCTTGCGCGTCAACACCAAACTTGGTTTCTGGTACGAGTTGGGACAGTTGATGAAACAGGGCCTTGTCGCTCCGGTTCCCGCTGGCTATCAAATGTCTCCCGAAGCCACCCAAGTCCTTGAAACCATCAAAAAACTAGATCCGGGCCAGCAAATTACCGTACTTCGGAATACCGTAGTTCACATGGGCTACGACCCCGATTTCAGCCAAGAGTACGGCAAACGCTCTGCCCCCCGCAGCACTCCCACCGCTCCAGAAGAGCGGGTGAAAACCAAAATTGAGGGTATTAGCGAGCAGACTGTCCTCAACTACATCGACTACATGAACGCTTTCGACTTCACCCCAGCCGTCGGTTTATTTGCCGAAGAAGGTGCCCTGCAACCGCCTTTCCAAAAGCCGATCGTCGGTCGCGAAGCTATCCTCAACTATATGCGCGAAGAGTGCATCGGACTGAAAATGATGCCTAAGCAAGGCGTATCGGAACCCGCAGAAGACGGCTACCGCCAAGTTAAAGTCACCGGCACTGTCGAAACTCCTTGGTTTGGGGCGAATGTGGGTATGAACATCGCCTGGCGGTTTATGCTCGATCCTCAAGGTCAAATTTTCTTTGTGGCGATCGACTTGTTGGCCTCTCCTAAAGAATTGCTCAATTTGATGCGTAAATAGAATATTCTGGTTCGGTCAGTCAAACAGACTTGGCCAGAAACCCAGATGCCTTCAGGTGTCTGGGTTTCTATCATTTTAGGTTTTAGATTTTAAATTTTAGATTCAATAATTGAAGGATGGAAAATGACTGATGGTATCAGGGTTTACAGCTTGGCTACACTTGTATTTTTTGAAAGTAGGATGGATCTTGGTCGATCGCTCTGAAAGCTGTGCTCGACGCTTTCCGGTTCCCGATTCCTCCTTTTTTCGGAGAATTATTTTCCTACCCCTACTTATATCTTTTGAGGGATTTGCTGCGACAAAGAGAATGATTACAGTATACTCATTCATTTGAAATCACTTCTTTTATGACCGCCACAACTCAACCTATTTTAACTAACTCTATAAAGATTGCAGGCATCACCATGCCAGGGATACTGCAATATTTTGAAACTTTAAACGCGGGGGATTTTGAAGCGACCGCTAATTTGTTTGCGGATGACGGGGTTCTGCACGCGCCGTTTGAAGAGCCAATCATCGGCAGGATTGCGATCGCCACTTATCTAAAAAAAGAAGCACGAGGAATGCAGCTAGAACCCCAGAAAGGTGTCAGCCAAATTTTAGAAGATGGCAAAGTAGAAGTTCAGGTCAGCGGTCGGGTGCAAACTTCCGCATTTGGTGTTAATGTCGGATGGCTGTTCTTGCTCAATTCTGACCAAAAAATCCTTTCTGTCACGGTCAAACTGTTAGCTTCTCCCCAAGAATTGCTAAATCTGCGGTCGCAGACGAAATTTGATGTTTGATAATCTGTTTCACATTTAAATTGTCTATTTTGGTTTGACCTGTCGATCGCACGACTTTAGCTGTTACGTGCGATCGACAGGTCAATCGGCTTTTTATCGCCAGAATGAGGCAGAAACGGGATTTTTTATCCCTATTTCGGGTGAAGTGCCACTAACGGTATAAAAAATCGGTTTCTTGGCTATTTGTGCGATCGGGACTTTACCCCTACAATCTTACAGTCTCGCGTTGGACTGACGCTACGGCACGAAAAAGTGGCTGTCACCGCAGCGTGCGACAGACAGCCAAAGCGAGTCTAAAAGTGCATTGTCAATCACTAATCACTTATGACTAACGACTAACGACTAATTAAGATTTTTCCGGCAAACTCGCTTCCAACTTTAGACAGTTGCGACCGTCTATTTGCAAAGTGTAGTCCACCCGATCCATAAGTCTGCTCATAATCAGCCAGCCGTAGCCGCTTTCCTGTTTAGCTTCCGGCCTCGGGGGATTGTAAGTATCCATTTCGTAACCTTTACCGTAATCCCAAATTTCTAAACCAATATCCCTATTTTTTAAATTCAAGCGAATTAACACGGGCAAATTGGGTTGATCTTTGTGAGCATGGCGGATCACGTTAGAATAGGCTTCTGCTAACACCAAGCGCAAACGATTCGACTGACGCGGCCAATCGACGTGCTCTCCTAGCTCTACTTCTAAACTGCTCAGCAACCAATTTTCAACAATTGTTAAAAACCGCAAGTCGCTTGGCACATGAAGCTCAGTATTCATAAAAAAATCCCGTAAGTTTGAAAACCCTGTGTCTTCACACCAGGTATGAAACACGATGCGCCGAATGGATTCGGCCTCAATACTTGTCGCTAATCGGGGGATACTAGCCTTTTTTGTTTAAAAATCAGGCATTCGTCATTGGGTAGAAGGCAGAAGTTAACGAGTATAGTTGAAAACTTTAGTTATGGGTCTAAAGCCCATTAACATGGATAATTATACCGAGACTGCAAGCAGGGAGGTATAAAAAATCTTTGTTTCAATCTCTAGCTTTTAAGCGTTGGTTTTTTCTCACGAATGCCTTCTACGTTAACCTTTTACAGGCGTTAATCCCCCAGGAAAGCGATTCAGAAAACTAGCTGCGCCATCGCCGGCTAGGTTTTTTACTGTTGACGATAACGCCGTCCTTTGCAGGACTACTCTATGGGTCGTCAACAAGCAGGGCTTAAGTTTTTTCGACTTTCACCTCACCCCCGACTATGCGTCGGGAGTCGCTAACAAATTCAAAGAACCTCCAGAGAGAGTATGGTTTGGTCGTCTTCTTGAACGGGATTGTCTGCTCGGATGTAAGCCAACAAATTGTCCAAGTTGAAAGAACCAGGTTCCTGAATCAAGAGTTGCCAAAGCCCTTCTTGTTGTAGCATAGAACGGGTTGGTACACCCCCAGCGACTTCAGTGGTCACGCTAGCTTCAGTAATTCCGTCACTCGTCAGCAGAAATACATCTCCTGACTTTAATTCGATCGCACCTGCTTTGCCTCTCCAAACTGGTAGTATCCCCAAGGGAATGCCACGAGCTTTCAGGAAATTCGGCTCGACTGGCGTTTTACCGCTAGCGGCTTGAGCTTTCACCTCCGAGTGAGACCAAACAATCGGGTAAATGTGACCGGCATTAGCAAACGCGAGGTGTCCCGTTGACGGAGTGTAACGAGCTACAACCATTGTAATAAAATGGTTGTTGCCGATCAGGTCGTCAGCCATACTGCTGTTCATATTCTGCATCACTCGATCGGGCTCTGGAGAAACTTCTTGGGAAAGTTCCCGTCGCATCACCGAAATCGCGCTCGCCATAAATAGAGCAGCCGGAACTCCCTTACCCGAAACATCTCCCACCGCTATCCAAATATCCCCTTGGGAGTGGACGTAGACTTCAAAAAAGTCGCCACCAACTTCCCGCGCGGGATAGCAGCAAGCTTGCACCCTGACAGTTTCAAAATCCGGCCAACTTTGGCGCAACAAGTTTGTTTGGATTTGGCGAGCCACTTCCAACTCGTTTTGCATCTGCTTGGCTAAATCCAGAGTGCGCTGGTAGAGCTTAGCTTGAGACAGGGCGAGAGCAGCTTGAGCTGCTACACCTTCTATTAACTCTATATCTTCTGCTGACCAAGGGTTAGTGCCGCCAATCTGGGACAAAGCCAGTACCGCCAGCAATTCTTGCTGGTAAGTCAGGGGCACGGCAATCTCAACCGATTTACCGTCCTCCCCGCTGTTTGGGTTCACTTGAGTTTGGCGGCTGGCTACGGCTTGAACCAGCAAATTTTCATCAAAAGAAAAGTGAATGGCCTCGTCGGTTTGGGCTTGGTAGGGGAAGGTACTCGGCAATAGTCGATCGGCTTCTACCGGCCGCAGCATACAATAGTTGGCCTCAAAAGTTTGACCTACGGTTTGAACAATAGTTTGTACCATACTAGAGTAATCTAGCGACCCACGAATCACGCTCATTACCTCATTGAACAGAGATTCCTTGCGTAAAGCGCGGCGCAATGCAACGCTGCGCTGCTTGTAGTATTTGTAAGTGTCTGAGGCTTGATTGATCACCAATTTGAGTTCTTCTGGATTCCAGGGTTTGGTGATGTATTTGAAAACTTGACCTGAGTTGATGGCCTCAACCAAATCTTCAACATCGGTGTATCCCGTTAGCAGAATCCGAATCGTATCTGGAAATCGCTCGACTGTTTTGCCCAAAAACTCGGTGCCATTCATTTCTGGCATCCGCTGGTCAGATATAATCACCGCCATCTCGCCCTGTTCGTCTAGAACTTCCAGGGCGCTGAGGGCGCTATCTGCTTTGTAAACCTGAAAGTCGCGTCGAAACGTCCGGTACAATAAATCCAAGTTATCGGGTTCGTCATCGACTACCATCAGTTTCAGCTTGCTTCCATCTCCCCTACTCATCTTTCTTCCCCCTTGAAAACCCCCACCATAGCTGTATTCAGCAAGGTGGCGGGAGGAAAAGGGGGGCTGGATATATGCAACATATCAGTTACGTCAAGTTGAGTTAAAGAAACCCGTTTTACCTTAAGGTGAGCATTCCTTTCGCACCATCTGTTCGCACAACAGATGAGAGGCTTTCGATACTGTAACCCGCCTCGGTAGGCCGCTTCAATAGGGAAAATTCCCGAGTCAGCTTTCACGCTGTGATACGAGCAATCACCTTGTTAGCAGTCGGTACTTTTCTAAACACACCAGCATTCAAAACGGCTACTTAATGCTCTGCTTGCAGAGCTCTTAACTAGCTGGGCACTGTCCTCGGTGTGAATTTTAACACTTACTACTAACGCAGGTATTGCTACCTAAGTCTGGTCAACACCGGCTGTATTTCAAGCCCCACTGTACCCGGAGGGTTAGTGGTGGGTGGTTGGCGCTATTCCCTACATCTTTGGCGCATCGTACTTGATTGCTGCATTCAAGTCCCCCTAATCTCTGAACTTTTTGCAGCAAGCATATTACTACTGCCGAATCAAGTTATTCTTTCTGCCAGTCTGAGCTTAGCAGAACGAGAGCGGGGATTTCTAGCTACTTCTTCGGATTGTGGCACGATCGGCTTTTTTGTCAGTACCTGTAAACTGGGTGTTCCTCTGAGTTGGTGCTTGACGGGTCGGTCTTCCAGGCTGTGAAATGTAATGATTCCGATTCTCCCACCGGGTTTTAACCACCTTGGGGCAAGGTTTAGGAAAGTTTCTAAAGAAGCTAGTTCGGAGTTGACAGCTATCCTTAAAGCTTGGAAAGTGCGGGTGGCCGGATGGATTCTGCCGTTGCGCTGCTTGGGGGGGAAGCTGCTGGCGATGGCCCCAGCAAGTTCTGTTGTAGTTTGAAAAGGACGGCTTTGCACAATCCGCCTCGCGATGCGTCGCGACAGTCGCTCCTCGCCGTATTTGTAAATAATATCTGCTAGTTTAACTTCTTCCCAGTGGTTGATAATCTCTTCTGCCGTCAAAGATTGCTGCTGGTTCATACGCATATCTAGTTGAGCTGGGTGGCGAAAACTAAATCCTCGTTCCGGTGTATCGAACTGAGCAGAGCTGACGCCCAAGTCTGCTACGATACCATCAAATTCGGCCTCTGGGGACTGATATTCCGCAAAATTGCCGTGCCAAAACTCGACGGGCGAGTTGGCAAATCGGGATTGGCAAAAACGGATGGCTTGTTCGTCGCGGTCGATCGCCACCACTCTAACATCGGCCGCCGCCGCTAAAATCAAACTCGTGTGTCCGCCGCCCCCAAGCGTCGCGTCCAAATAGCGGCCGCCGGGACGCACAGCCAAACCCGCAATTAACTCTTGACCCAAAACTGGAACGTGATAGGTGTCAATACTGACATCTGATCCAAGGGTCTCCTTCTCAGAGAGCTCGATATCCTTCATAATCATAAAAGCCAAACAAAAATCAACAATAGCTAGTAATCATTAATTCATTTAATTATGTCAAGAATTGAGACTAGAACCGAACCGATGGTGCTCAACATGGGGCCGCACCACCCATCCATGCACGGGGTACTCCGGTTAATCGTCACCCTAGACGGGGAAGACGTAGTTGACTGCGAGCCGGTTTTGGGCTATCTCCACCGCGGGATGGAAAAAATTGCCGAAAATCGCACCAACGTGATGTACGTGCCCTACGTGAGCCGCTGGGACTATGCGGAGGGGATGTTCAACGAAGCGGTGACAGTCAATGCGCCGGAAAAGTTGGCGAATATTGCTGTCCCCAAACGGGCGAGTTACATTCGGGTAATCATGCTGGAGTTGAACCGGATTGCTAACCATTTGTTGTGGTTGGGGCCGTTTTTGGCAGACGTGGGGGCGCAAACTCCTTTTTTCTATACTATGCGCGATCGCGAACCAATTCTCGACTTGTGGGAAGCCGCTACAGGTTATCGCATGGTGAATAATAACTATTTCCGCATTGGCGGAGTCGCCGCAGATTTGCCTTACGGTTGGGTAGATAAGTGCCAAGATTTCTGCGATTATTTCGTTCCCAAAATAGACGAGTACGAACGTTTAATTACCAACAATCCAATCTTCCGCCGCCGGATAGAAGGCCTGGGTACTATTTCTCGCGAAGAAGCGATTAACTGGGGACTTTCCGGTCCCATGTTGCGCGCTTCCGGCGTTAAGTGGGATTTGCGGAAAGTTGACCATTACGAATGTTACGACGACTTCGACTGGGAAGTTTGTACCGAAGCTGCTGGCGATTGTTTGGCCCGGTATTTGGTGCGGGTTCGGGAGATGCGCGAGTCGGTTAAGATTCTCTATCAAGCCTTGAAAGGACTCCCCGGTGGCTCTTACGAGAATTTGGAAGCCAAGCGACTCGAAAGCGGACCCAAATCTGAATGGAATGGTTTTGACTATCAGTTTATTGGCAAAAAAGTTGCGCCGACTTTTAAGATTCCCAAGGGCGAACATTATGTCCGCGTTGAAAGTGGCAAGGGTGAGTTGGGGATTTATATTATCGGGGATGATAATGTGTTTCCTTGGCGCTGGAAGATTCGGACTGGGGATTTTAATAATTTGCAGATTTTGCCTCACATTGTTCGCGGCGTGAAAATTGCTGATTTGGTGGCGATTTTGGGGAGCATCGACATTATTATGGGCTCGGTTGATAGGTAGGTTTGGTCGGTTTTTATCTGATAATTTAACCCGGTTTTTTTGTGGAACCGGGTTAATTTTTTTCAACTGCAGATGAACGCGGATAAACGCGGAACGTCGCTAAAATGTACCTTATTTCTCTCTTCTCTCTTCCTCTGTGCCCTCTGCGCCCTCTGCGGTTAATAAAAAAAAATCTCTCCTTCACAAAGGAAATAACATCAACTTTGATTCGATAAATTATGAAAGTTCAGCAATCAGATATTAATGATAGTAACCCGGAACTCTGCGCTTTAATCTGCGAAAGAATTGCCGCCAGTCCGCAGGGGCGTATTACTTTTGCTGAATATATGAATTTGGCATTATATCATCCGCAGCACGGTTATTACAATAGCGATCGCCCGTCGATCGGCAAACAAGGCGATTTTATCACGTCGTCTCATTGGGGTGCTGATTTTGCGGAGGTTTTGGCAGAGCAGTTTGTGGAAATGTGGGAATTGCTCGATCGTCCTTTCAATTTCGCGATCGTAGAAATGGGCGCTGGGCGGGGAACTTTTGCAGCTAATGTGCTGCAATATCTGCAACGGCAACATCCCGACTTATTTAAAACTTTAACATACATAATTGTTGAAAATTCGCCAAGACTTCAAGCGGAACAACGCCAAATATTAAGTGATATCAAGTGCGTTAAGTGGTGCAATTGGGATGAGATAGTTAATAATTCAATTGTCGGTTGTTTTTTTTCTAACGAGTTAGTGGATGCTTTGCCAGTGCATCAATTCATTCTGGAATCAGGGAAAGTTAGGGAGATTTACGTTGCCGCAGAAACCCCAAGAAATGAACAAGAAGAGATAAAATTTGTTGAAGTAATTGGCGAAGTTTCCACGCCAAAAATTGCCGAATATTTGGATTTGGTAAGCATCGATTTGTCGGCAAGTGTTTACGGGGATGGTTATCGGAGTGAGGTGAATTTGGCGGCTTTGGACTGGATGAGTACAGTTGCTCAAAAGTTGCAGCGGGGATATTTGTTAACTATTGATTACGGTTATCCGGCGCACCGCTATTACAATCCGAGGCGCAGGGAGGGGACGCTACAGTGTTATTATCTGCACCGATATCACAATAATCCTTATATTAATGTGGGGCGGCAGGATTTAACGGCTCATGTTAATTTTACGGCGCTGGAAAGGCAGGGTGAATTGTGCGGTTTGGATGTGGTAGGGTTTACTCAGCAGGCTTTGTTTTTGATGGCGTTGGGTTTGGGCGATCGTATTGCTTCTCTGTCTACAAATGATGCGGAAGCATTGGATTTGGCAACGTTTTTGCGCCGACGGGAGGCTTTGCATCAGTTGATCGATCCGATGGGTTTGGGCGGTTTTGGGGTGTTGGTGCAGTCGAAGGGGTTGAGGGAGGAGGAAAAGGGGAGAATCTTGAAGGGTTTGAGAGTGCCGGATTAGTTATTCGATGGATTTGCTTATATCGATTACGCAAGCTTACTCAACGGCGGAAATTCCCATTTTCCCGAATATAAAGTAGATGGCAGCTTTAAACAATAAGCAGCAGGAATTACTTCGATCAGCCACCAATTAAACATATCTCGTCTGGCTTCAGTAAAACCAGAAATGGGATCACCAGTAATCGCATCATACAGAATATCTAAGATCGCATTATAAGCTGTTTTCGTATTGAGTGTTTGCAGCAAGCCGTAAAAGATATTGTAAGCTTCGTCAGTAGCTTGATATTTTCCGATTTTGTTGATGTTAGGAAACAAGGTATCAGCCCAAGTTTCTGGGATTTCACAGCTATCCTTCAGCCAACAAGATACAATTCCTTGAACGATATCAGCCTTGTGTTCTTCAGGAAAGTAATGTTTAATGGTCGGTTTGGCTGCTAATGCTATTCCATAAGCCATATAGACGTATCGCTGATGGGATATTGCATCATTAGGCATTCCAAAGGCTGTCATTACTTCTACAAAAGCTTCTTCTACATTGCACTTTCCACCTCGTTCGTATAAATCGTCATATTTTCTGTCCCAAACCGTCTGAAGTGTGTGCTGTAATTGCTCTGGAATAGTTGAGTTGCTGGGCAATTTAAAATCGGTGTAGTGACCTCGATCAAACTTTATCATTGACTTTCCCTCCTTATGTATTTTCCTGGATCGTCAACCAAGATCAAGCTAATTTTAAGATTCCTATCTACCGCCCCATTTCAAATTAACTGCAAACTCGGCTCGAATCCCTCGGATTCAGCCCATTTTAATCGTTGTTGAATTGACATCCTCTGCAACTTTTTACTCATTTCATATAAATCAACTTGGGGATAATCCCCCTTAAATAGCGGAATTAAAGCCTCAACAACAGCAGCGATTCCCTGCGGCGGCACTGCATTGCCAATCTGCCGCCGCACTTCAGTCGTAGAACCTTCAAAAATAAAATCATCGGGGAATGTTTGCAATCTTGCCCTTTCACGATTTGTCAAAGAACGCGGTTCTAAATAATGATAACCCCAAGTCCCGCCACCTCCACCCGCAATAATTGTTGATGAGGGTTTATCTGGATGAATTCGCCGATAAACGTGACTGATCATGCCTTTGACATAGTATGGACTATCCTTGGGAATATCCGAAAAATTCCCTCCCGGTTGAATTCGATTTAAAATTTCAACGGTGCGGGTCTGAATTTTATGATGTTTGTTATTGTCCAGAACTGCTTCCACATTTTTGAGTGCTTCGCCCGCAGTTCGATAAGGTTTTTTGCGATTTTGACCGTATTCTGGCTGAGGATGCACAAAGTTAAATCCTGTATCCATCCGAATGCCAACTAATAACACTCTTTGGCGAAATTGCGGAACTCCGTAATCAGCAAAGTTGTAGAGTTTAGGTTTAACTAAGTAGCCTGGTGCTATACTTTCAAAGTCAGAAATTATTTGTTTTATTGCTTGATAATTATTTGCACTTAATAAGCCTTTGACATTTTCTGCTACAAAAGCTTTTGGCTTTTTTTTATTGACAAAATCGAGGAAGTATGTATATAAGTTGCCTCTGGTTCCTTCAAGTCCGGGCCGCTTCCAAATCAGGGAGAAATCTTGACAGGGGAATCCTCCTATACATATTTCCGCTTCGGGAACTTGTGCAAGGTCTATATTTTCTATGCTGTCGTTGATGATGACATCAGCAATGTTTCTGCTGAAAGTTTTGCAGGCGTATTGATTGGAGTCGATCGCCCAAACTACCTCAAAGCCGACTTGGTGGAATGGCAAGTCCA
The DNA here is from genome assembly GCF_036700885.1 of Microcoleus sp. S13_B4. Classification (NCBI taxonomy): domain Bacteria; kingdom Bacillati; phylum Cyanobacteriota; class Cyanophyceae; order Oscillatoriales; family Microcoleaceae; genus Microcoleus; species Microcoleus sp. S13_B4. Next base: position 3,948 of record NZ_JAUBPU010000037.1, on the reverse strand, counting down.
TGCCGCCGCAACCAGAAAATAAGGATATGAGTCGCGGTTTTTTTGTCCAGGCGATCGGCTGGAGACGTTCGATTAACATATGAGTGCCAAGTTAGCCAAGGACGGGCTGGATGACCGTACCACAAGAATGTCATCATACCAAAACACGATCGTATGCGACGAATCAATTGATATTTTATTCTTGTTCGTCTAACTCGATCCCCGCTTGACGCAGTTTTTCTGCCAATCTTTCAGCGCGGAGTCTTTCGCGATCGGCTCTATAGCCTTTCTCAGAAAGATGAGGTATCATGTTACTGACACTCACTCGTGAGGGTCAAACAGAGAAGATATGATCAAATGAACTATAATTACATGGTTCAGTAAAGCCACGCGAAAGCGATACCACACATAATAGCATTTTTTTGACAGCACACGATGCTTAACTCACAACAGGTTTACTTGTACCAAACTTCACACATTGTTAAATAAAAATGAAAGCTTATTCGATTGATTTTAGGCAAAAAATCCTTGATACTTATCATGCTGAACCCATTTCACAAAAAGCAATAGCTAAGCGTTTTTCTGTAGCCTTGAGCTTTGTACAAAAATTGCTTAAACAATATCGTGAAACAAAAAATATTACTCGGAGAACAGACCGATGTGGAGTCAAAGGCAAACTAAATGCGGAGCAACTACTCATCTTGGCGGAATTGATTGAAGGTTCGGATGATGCAACTATTGAAGAACTCCGTTATTTACTTTATGGGAAAATTGGATTTTCCGTGAGTAGAGCGACAATAGGAAGAATGATAAAACTCTTAAACATTACTGTCAAAAAAAAAGTCTCTTTCCTTCAGGCAAAGGCACGGAGCGAGTTCAAATCCTGCGATGTGAGTTCTGGAAAACAATTAAAGAGATTAGTTTGAAAGACTTAATATTTATTGACGAATCGGGAGTTAATTTGGCAATGGTTAGGTTATATGCTAGGTATGCAAAAAGGTGAAAGACCCAAGGGGCCAAAACCAACTAAGCGTGGCAAAAATGTTTCAATAATTGGAGCAATGTCAGTCAAGGAAATTTTGACATCGGTTAATCTAATAGGGGGAACTGATGCAATTACATTTGAACCTTTTATTGCCAGAAAAATCGTGCCATAACTATGGAAAGGTGTTTGTGTAGTGATGGATAATTGTCCCATTCACCTGGGAGAAAAAGTGAAAAAAGCGCTCGAAAAAAAAGGGGCAAAATTAATATACTTATCACCTTATTCACCAGATTTTTCACCCATTGAAAATCTGTGGTCAAAACTTAAAATTATTCTCCGTTCTATCAATACTACTAATTATCAAGAGTTAGGAAAAGCCATAGACTTTGCGTTTGGGTCTGCGTTACATCGTCAAATATTTTTAACTGGTTTACACACTGCTGTTATTGTACCTCATCTTTTTGAGAAAGGCTATATAACACTACAGTTAGTGCAATTTATGAGTAGGAACCTGTACAGGAACCCATGACTGCTGTTGGTACGTGTGTGGCTGCTGGAATGGGTTTGTGGTGGAAGACAAGGGCGGCAAAAAAGGTGTAATATTAATTTGGAGATTCCCCTAGCCCCCCTTATTTAAGCAGGGTGGATAGGGGGGATCTCAAAGTTCTCCCTATTACTCGCAGCCCACAAAAAAATAAATTCCCCAAAACACTTGACATATCGGTAAACATATGGCATAGTAGTAATTCGTGACCGATGCGGAACTGGCGGAATTGGTAGACGCGCATGATTCAGGTTCATGTGGTGCAAGCCTTCCGGGTTCAAGTCCCGGGTTCCGCATTCCCAAGGCAGAAGGAAGTTTGGGGTTAACCCGATACAGGCAATAACCCCATTCGCTCTGCTGAATTAAACAATGCTGACAAGTATTCAAAACCCCCTAGTTAAAGAAATTCGCAAGCTGCACAGCCCGAAGGGACGCAGGGAACAACAATTATTTTTACTCGAAGGGACGCACTTGCTGGAGGAAGCTTGCGCGGCTAAATACCCGCTAGCAACCGTTTGCTGCACTCCCGAATGGCTGGAGGAGCACGGGGAACTTTGGGAGCAAGTTGGTAGTTTAGCCGATCGCACAGAATTAGTAAGTGCAAAAGTGTTAGAGTCGATCGCCACTACAGTCCAACCCGACGGCATTGTCGCCACCGCACCCCGCACCGCAACAGAGCCCGCAAAATTGTCAACTTTAGGAATAGCCTTAGAAACAATCCAAGATCCCGGCAACTTGGGGGCGATTGTTCGCACGGCTGCAGCTGCTAATGCCGACGGTTTGCTGCTGAGCGCAGACAGCGCCGATTTAGACCATCCAAAAGTGCTGCGCGCCTCAGCAGGAGCTTGGTTTAAGCTACCAATGGCAGTCAGTCCAGATTTAACCGCCGAAGTCTCCGCCTATAAAAATCGAGGAATGCAAATTTTAGCAACTGTCGCCGGGGCCAGTTTAAGTTATTGGGAAGTAGATTTGCGAGTGCCGACTCTGATAGTTTTGGGCAACGAAGGCTCTGGTTTGTCGGAAGAATTGAGGAGTTTGGCCGATCGACAAATCCAAATTCCCCTGAGTCGTGGCGTAGAATCTTTAAATGTGTCGATCGCCACAGCCCTCATTGTGTACGAAGCTCAACGGCAAAGAACTCAGTCTATTTGAGATTTACTCGCCGTCAGGAATCTGGGACATTGAACTAACCAAGTGCTGCTGACTGGCGCCAGCTCAAAAAACATTCGCGAAGCTAACATTACTCCCCCGAAAAGGAGGGGCGCAAGCCCCAAAAAATACGATACGTACAGGGCGAAATGTTTAACGCAGTAATTGTCCCCTTGAAAGTCTATGATAAAAGCGCACTCAACCAAGTAACCCCCCTGTAGTAAATCAATACTCACTCGGGTTAAAACCGCTCATTTGCTTTCCTCTCAGCGCTAAAGCCACGGATTTTCTCGCATCTGGCTTTTCTTTATGACTCATTTTGGTCTGATTTGTCCCGCCTCAACTGGTCATCTTAACACTATATTGCCCTTGGGGAAAGAACTGCAACGGCGCGGTCATCGCGTCACCCTATTCGGGATACTCGATGCTCAAGCCAACACACTAGTCGCAGGATTGGAATTTCACGCAATTGGTTAATCTGAATATCCCGCTGGCAAAATAGTGCAATTGCTTACCCAACTAGAGAAACTGAGTGGAATGACAGCATTACGATATACCATTAACTGTATAGGAAAAACAGGGGATTTTTTTCTGCGAGAACTTCCACAAGCATTCAAAGCCACTGGCATAGAACCCTTGCTGATAGACCAAGTTTCACTAGGCGCAGAGACGGTGGCAGATTTCCTGGGGATTCCGTTTATGACCATTTGCAGTGCTGTAGTTGTGAATAAAGAAGAAACAGTTGCGCCCTTTGTCACAACTTGGGGCTATAGTAAGGCTTTGTGGTCAATATTGCGGAATCGAGCAGCTTATTTTTTGGGTAGTAGTAAATATGTAGTGATTGAATATTTATTGCCTCACAGTATAGTGGTAATGATGGACACAATACCAAATAGCACCAATAGGGTTTTCTAACTTTTTATAAAATGAGAGAGTCTTTCTTACGAGACGAGAAACACGTTGGCGCCAAGTATTATTAAATCTTTCACTATGATTATTTTTTCCACTATCTTTGCCAACTGGCTTATGGCGTTTGCTGGGAAAAATACAAGCATAAGCCTGCCAAAAATCTGTATAGCAAACAGCGCATTGTCGATATACAGGAGGTAGAGAATTCCATAATTGTCTTGCTCAGGAATGCGCGAAGAGCGCCAATATAAACACCAATAATCTCTCGGGTCTCTCTATCCATTGCTAACAACCATACCCATTGTTTATACCAATTTTCAAAAATCATGCAACAGTAGCTAGGGCTGACAAAATGTAATCCCATCCAGTTATAGATGCTATT
>NZ_JAUBPU010000036.1:0-56841 GCF_036700885.1 Microcoleus sp. S13_B4 | reverse complement strand
CAAACTTGAAAAAATGGTTTGTTGAAATCTTTTGTAACTCGGCTTGATTTTGGATCATTTATTTCTTGCAACACTCTGAGGGGACTTGCTGAATCATGGTTAATAAGCCTTTTACGGGCGAGCAAGATGCCCACCCCACAAGAAAATTCAGTCTTTGTGGAACAGGCATCCTGCCTGTTCTTGAGAATATAGTAAGACTGGATTAAAATTAACAAAGGCATTTCTGATGACACAACCGATCGAACTTTCCGCAAATACCTTACAAAATTATCAAGGTATCGGAGTTCCCGATGAAAGTCTGGCAGTGATTTTGCAGCGCGGCGGCGATGAACTGCTGCTGTCAAAAGTTCCAAACCGCTTTACAGTCCGCCCCTCACCAACAGCATCAGCCTCAAACGATTGGGCTGCAACAAATGGGGCAAAACTCAACCGCCGCATCGGCCAAAGCAATCTCGAAGAATATCTCGTTGCGCCCTCTAGCCTAGAAGCAGCAATGCAAGCAGCCCGCGCCAGCGATGCCGTAGCTTTTACCAGCCACGTCTATTGCCCCGCGAACAGTCCGAGTACATTCTTTTATTTAACCGACCAAATTACTATTCAATTTGGCGAACAAGTAGACGAACAATCGCGAAAGGCGATCGCCAATGCCGCCGCTTTAAAAATAGTCCGGCCAGTAGAAGGAATTCCCAACACTTTCGTCTGCGAAGTCACCAAACAAGCAACAGAAAACCCGGTAAAAATTGCCAACCGCCTGACAAGATATCCAGAAGTTTTGATCGCCGAACCCAACATTGTAGTAGAGACGCAGCAGCATTACACGCCCCGCGATCCGCTTTATCCCAAACAGTGGTATCTCAACAACAAAGGCGGCAACGAACTTGTTGGCGGCGCTCAAATTTATGCAGAACCAGCTTGGAACATGACTCGCGGAGTTAGATCGATCGTAATTGCGATCGCCGACGATTCAGTTGACATCACCCACCCAGATTTTCAAGGCCAAGGCAAAATCGTTTCACCCATCGATTTAAAAGACGGCGACACTTCCCCGATGCCCGTAGCCGACTCAGACAACCACGGCACAAGTTGTGCCGGCGTCGCCGTTGCTGAAGAAAACGGCAAAGGCATTGTCGGCGTCGCCCCCGGATGCGCCCTGATGCCCATCCGTACCACGGGTTTTCTCGATGACAATTCTGTCGAAAAAATATTTAATTGGGCGATCGAAAAAGGGGCCGCCGTCATTTCTTGCAGTTGGGGGCCTGCGGCAGTTTACTATCCCCTTTCCCTGCGGCAGAGTGCCGTTATCACCAAAGCAGCAACCCAAGGGCGGGGCGGCAGAGGCTGCGTTATTCTGTTCGCGGCGGGCAATGCCAACCGCCCAGTCAACGGTACTGTTAACGAGAAAGGCTGGCCCAACAACGTCGTGGAGGGTCAAACTAGATGGCTGGCAGGATTTGCCGTTCACCCAGACGTAATTGCCGTCAGCGCTTCCACTTCCCTCAACAAAAAAGCAGCTTACAGCAATTGGGGTACCAGCATCTCGGTTTGCGCCCCCAGCAACAACGCGCCGCCGGGAACTTGGCTGCCAGAAACCGGATTTATCGGCACGCCGCCGGAGGTGACGCAGTATTTGCCCGGTGTAGGGGTGTTTACTGCCGATCGAGTGGGCGATCGGGGCTACGACTGGGGGGACTATACGGATACTTTTGGCGGTACTTCCAGCGCCACTCCAGTAGTCGCTGGGGTTGCAGGGTTGATACTTTCGGCTAACCCCCGTTTGACGGCGCGGGAAGTGCGGGGAATTCTCGAACAAACTGCTGAGAAAATTGTCGATCCCGATCCCGATCCCCAGTTGGGCAATCGCATGGGAAATTACGATCCTAACAACGGTCGCAGCGATTGGTTTGGTTACGGGAAAGTGAATGCTTTTAAAGCTGTGCAAGCTGCGGTGAGGAAGGGCGGCGGCAATCCGAATATTGGGGGTGTCGTGTTCAGCGATATTTCTGGACATTGGGCACAGAAGTTTATTGAAGCTTTGGCTGCGGCGAATATAATTAGCGGTTTTCCTGACGGTTCTTTTAGGCCTGATGACAGTTTAAACCGCGCTCAATATGCGGCGCTGTTGGTGAGTGCGTTTAGTCCGATTCCGAGGGTGCCGGCTACAAATTTTATTGATGTTTCTGCTACTTTTTGGGCGAGAAGTGCGATCGAACGGGCAAATCGGGGGGGGTTTTTGGCGGGGTTTCCGGGGTTGAAGTTCGGCCCGAATCAGAATTTGACTAAGAGTGAGGCGATCGTGTCTTTGGTTAACGGTTTGGAACTGAAGGGGGGAAATGCCGATACTTTGAAAGTTTACACCGATCGCTCTCAAATTCCTAATTATGCTTTGAGTGCGATCGCCACAGCAACTGCTTTGAAGATTGTGGTTAATTATCCTTCCCGCGATTGGCTTTCGCCGCAGCGGGATATTACCCGCGCTGAGATTTCTGCTTTGATTTACCAGACTTTGGTGGCGATTAATCGGGCAAAGGCGATCGATTCTCCTTACATTGTTTAATGGCAATTGGTTCGTAGTGAGGACTGAAAGCCTGATAATTTTATGAGGAATTTAGTCCTCACTACAAACCAATTTTATTGTGGCAGTTTTAAGCTCGAAAATTCCCCAAGGCTTTCAATGCAAATTGTGGCAAAGCCAACATCCTGCGCCACCGCCAAGGTTCTTGATAAAGCCGATACAGCCATTCTAAATGATTGTCGCAAAACCAAGCCGGCGCGCGGGTTTTTGTTCCCGCCCAAATATCGAAACTGCCGCCAACTCCCACCCAAATCGAATCAGGACAAAGGTGTCGGTGTTCCGCAATCCAAAACTCTTGGCGCGGCACTCCCAAGCCTACAAAAATCAATTTGGGCTGCATTTGTTTGAGGCTTTCACGGAAGTCTTCCTCTTCATCTGCGGAAAGATAACCGTGTTGAGAAGCAATCGACAATCCGTTAACTTTTTGCTGCCAAGTTTTGGCCGCCGCAGCCGCCACTCCTGGGGAACCTCCAAAGAAAAATAGTGGTTCCGAATCAGGCAATTTTCCGGCTTGTTGCAGCAGCGATTCTGCTAATTCAATCCCCGGATAGCGCTGTGCCGGTTTGCCACGCAGCCGCAAGTACAGCACCACTCCCGAACCGTCGGGAATCACGAGTTCCGCTTTGCGGATTACATCTGCTAAAGCCGAATTTTGCTCGGCTTGCATCGCCATTTCAGCATTCAGCGTCACGACGTGACTTCCCAACCCCTGATGCAGGCGCTGCATCAGCCAACCTGCATAATCATCTAATATGTGAACTGGTAGTCCCAGCACTGAAAATTGCGGCTGCGATCGATCCATATTTTTTTCTTTGAGATTCCTACACACCTAGTTATTTAAATTAGCTTAGATTGGCGAGCGAGGCTAGACCACTTTGGGACGCAAAAAACCCGGTTTGTGCCACAAAGATTCTGTTAAGTCATCATTCCGTGGCCCAGAAACCTGGTTTTTTGTACGCGACGGGGCGCGCAAGTTTATTATGGTTTGCCTGCGAAGTGCGATCGAGCATTAGTGTTCGATTTTTTTGACAGACCCATCAGCGTACCATTCCATCGGTACGAGTTCAATTTTACCATTAATTTTCACTGTAGAGTAGACAATTTTTACGAAAGGAACGCTGTTGTTATTGTGGTTTTGGGTAGACATGGCAATTACCTTCTTGTGTTTGGATAACTTGAGAAATAATCTAATCTCTGATATATTTAGAAGTCTATTCACCGCAATTCGGCTCGCATCAGGAAAAACAAGGAAAACGAAATGGCGATCGCAACAACTCAGCGGCAAACCAGGTTAGATTATTACTACCAGCAAATCAAAACCGTCATCCTCAAGCGCCAAAATCCAATTACTGGTTTGCTGCCGGCGAGTACCGCCGTTAACGCCCACGGCGACTACACCGATGCCTGGGTGCGCGACAACGTGTACAGCATTCTCGCGGTTTGGGGTTTGGGTTTAGCTTACCGCAAAATAGATGGCGATCGGGGCAGGACTTTTGAACTCGAACACAGCACAGTCAAACTGATGCGCGGCTTGCTGTTTGCGATGATGCAACAATCGAGCAAAGTAGAACATTTTAAAAATACTCAGTCGCCGCTAGATGCCCTGCACGCTAAATACAATACTCAAACTGGAAGTATTGTTGTCGGCGATGACCAGTGGGGACATTTACAGTTAGACGCTACATCTATATTCTTATTAATTCTTGCTCAAATGACGGCTTCCGGGCTGCACGTAATTTTTACAATCGATGAAGTCAATTTCGTGCAAAATTTAGTTTACTACATCGGTAGAGCTTACCGCACGCCGGATTACGGAATTTGGGAAAGAGGTCATAAAATCAATCGAGGCAATGCAGAATTGAACGCCAGTTCAGTTGGCATGGCAAAAGCCGCGCTGGAAGCAATAAATGGGTTGGATCTGTTCGGTATTCAAGGTTCTCAAGCGTCAGTTATTCACGTTTTGCCCGACGAAATTGCCAGAAGTCGCATAACTTTAGAATCGCTTTTGCCTCGCGAATCTAGTTCAAAAGAAGTAGATGCCGCTTTATTGAGCGTGATTAGTTTTCCGGCTTTTGCTGTTGAAGACCGAGAATTAATAGAACGGACTCGAAATAAAATTATTGACAAATTGCAAGGAAAATACGGCTGCAAGCGGTTTCTGCGGGACGGACACCAAACAGTTTTGGAAGATGCCGATCGCCTCCACTACGAACCCACAGAATTAAGGCAGTTCGAGCACATTGAATGCGAGTGGCCGCTATTTTTCACTTATTTATTCTTGGACGGCCTATTTCAGGGAAATCAAGCCCAAGTGCAGGAGTACCAGCAGCGTTTGGAATCTCTAGCAGTCGATCGCTCTGGTTTGCCACTACTACCAGAATTGTACTACGTCCCCGCCGAAAATATAGAAGCAGAAAAGCGGAATCCCAGCAGCCAGCAGCGCTTACCTAATGAAAATATTCCCCTGGTTTGGGCGCAAAGTTTGTACTTTCTCGGTCAATTGCTGAACGAAGGATTAATCGCAGTTGGCGATATCGACCCGCTGGGAAGGCATTTGTCAGTCGGGCCGCACCGAGAACCTTTAGTGCAAATTGCACTGTTAGCTGAAGACGAAGATTTGCAAGCAGAATTAGCTGCTAACGGCATTGCGGCGCAAACCCCAAAACAGGTAGAACCAATTCAAGTCCGCCAGACTAAAGAATTATCAGCTATTTACACGCAAATTGGACGCAACGACCCATTAGGTTTAACCGGGCGCCCCGTGCGCCGTCTGCGGAGTTTAACAACTTCTCGGGTGTTTAAAATTCGCGAAGAGGCGATCGTATTTCTCCCCTCATTTTTGAACAGACAAGAGTTTTACTTAACTTTAGATTACCATTTTTTAGTAGCTCAAATCAAGAGCGAAATAGCTCACATTCACCGCCACTGGTATCAGTTGGGACGCCCTACGGTAACGCTGATGCTGACTCACACGATGCTGGAAACCGGCCGGGAAGCATTGTTAGAATTAATGAAGGAATTCCGGGATGGACACTGTAACAACACGCCAGTTAAACTCGGAAATATTAAGCAGTTAATGCTGACTGCTGGCACCGAAAGAATTGATTTCATGCACGATTTTGAATTTACCGAATCTCCGGTGACAGGTGCAGTAGAAGCGCGCAGATATCTAACTTACAATCCCGAAAAAACTTGGCCTTTGGGTCACACGCAAGAATTCAAATTAGAGTGCGAAACTAATACTAACTTCTTGCTAACCAGCCTGCGAGATTCAGAAAATTTGTACGAACAAATTGAGTTGCTGCACACCTTAGTTCGGCTCAAAGGATTAAATTTTGATACAGGATTTGGAGGTGCGGACGAAACAGTACAAGTTGTGGATTTGCTCAACGAAGTTTATACAAAAGCTGGAGAAAGTTCGCAATCAAAAATCCAATGGGCCGTCATCCGCCATGCCGCAGGTTTGCTGGACAAGGTTGATATCAGCTTGTCCGATGCGGTGACAGACATTTTGGTGCGACAAAAGCAGATTGCTGTGGGTAAAGCCTACAGCGAAGATTCGGTGATTTCGCGGCCCGGTTCCTACACCGAAGTGATGGACAAAATTCGCCAATTCTGCGGAGAAGATATTCGCGATCGAGTTCTAACTCAAGAAGTTCTCATCTACCTTGGCCTGCTAATTAAAGCCGAACCGCAGTTATTTAAAGGCCTGCTGACGCTGAGAGTTAGCTACTTTATTTTGCTGCTGACTAGCGAGTTTGCCCGCGAATTGGGAGTTACGCAAAATGAAGCTTACGAACATTTAATGCAGCTAAGTCCCTTTGAAATCAAAAATCGCCTCCGCCAAGTCTTGACAGAATACGAGGAAATGAATCAAATCCTCAAACAACAAGAATCCCTGCGCGTCAAACAGGCGGAAAAAGATATTGAATGGGTAGTTGCGCCAGTTTCCGAAGAACCGCAAATGCCTGGGGGAGGATGGCGGCGGAAGCGGCAAATGGAAGGTGCAGTCAATCGCGTACCGAAAGATTTTTATCCGAGTGTTTGGGGACTGCTTCGGCACTGCAAAGGCTTGATAATTGGCGACAAATTAGAGCGACGCAATCGGTTAGATAGCCATATCATTTTATCAGAAATGACGCCGGGCGAAAAGAATTTAGCGCTACAAATTGAGCATTTGCTGAATAAAATAGTCGCCCCGGAATACCGACAAGTCAATATTGAGGCGTTGATGGAGTTGGCTGCAATTGGCCAGCGCAACCCAGAATTGCAAGTAGAAGAATACATCGTTTTAGATGTATTAGTCGGTCACGCAGTGCGGCTGAATTGGCAAGGAAAACACCCGGAAAGAGCCGATCGATACGACGAAGACAAAGCGGCGGCTTGGCAAGCTTTTTACAACACTTCGCCTTACGTTTGCGCGAGTCACGTACTCGATGCTTTCCGATTCTTGACGAAGTTTGGATAGATTGAGATAGTTCGGCGGTTGAAACCACAACTACACAAACTAAGTCCGCAGAGGCGGACTTAGGAATAAGGGAGATATTTAAGCTCGATCAGGATTATTGGAGATCCCTCATACAGCGAGTGATGGCTATGGGAAAGCTGCTCACGCCTACAAATCACGTCCTTACCCTGCTACACATCACCCGCACCGTGCTTTTGGTACGGTTGGCAACATCGGCGATACTTCCGGCGACGCTCGCGCCGTGCAGAGCTCGCTCGGCTGGCTCATCATAGCGTTGCTACAGTATTGTCGGTTTCTAGGAATAGCTTTGTACGGTTTTCTTCACTGCCAATTACTGCTGATTCTTTCGCACTTATTCTGGAAAATACGACCAACTCAGTGGGGTTTTCCTGACTGTTCTTCCTACTTATCAAGCGGCATCATGATAACTGTAAGCAATGAGCTTCAACCCAAACTTTCGTTATAAAGTCTTACCAATCTTTGAGGTGACAGATTATGTTGATGCGCTATTGGCAACCCTTCACAGAAATAGAAACCATCCGCGAGCAACTCGATAAAGTTTTTGACCAACGGGCAACAACGAGAGATAACTCAGAAGCCACTTGGATGCCCGCTCTGGAATTGGCTGATGCTGGGGACAACTTCGTATTAAAAGCGCAACTGCCTGGAATTGACCCCAAAGACATTGACGTTCAAGTCACTCGCGAAGCAATTTCTATCTCTGGCGAACGCCGCTACGAAAACACAGACGAAAAATCTCGCTACCTCCGCTCTGAATTCCGCTATGGCAAATTCCACCGGGTGCTTCCCTTGCCCGCACACATTCAAAACGACTCTGTGCAAGCTGAATACAAAGATGGCATTCTAACGCTAACTCTGCCCAAAGTGACTGAAGCTCGCAATAAAGTCGTCAAGATTAATTTAGCCCAAATTGCTGGAGCTTCAACGAATCCGGCCCCTTTACAGGCTAATTAATAACGATGGGGTAAGCGTGTTTAGTGGTGAAGTCAGTACGCAGAAAACTGTGCTTAATTGAGTGAGGCAAATTTTTCCAAATTGAGCCTGGTTGGATTTACTTAACCACAACGGAACTGGAAAATTTGATACCGGGAGCTACAATTGCTCTCGGTATTTTCTATTTGGGAAAGCCGAGCGAAAAGCTACCTACAAATGCCGTGAACCCGCAGTGATTTCAGGAATGCTTATGAGGCAGGCTTTCAGTAAATGCAGGAGAGAGGATGATTCGGATCTGGAAATCGCTACTAAACAAACAAAGTCCGCGCCAGCGGACTAAGAATATGATATTTGAAAACTGGATGCGATTGAATTAGTTGGCTCGATCGCTGCTACCTCGATCTGTAGCTTTTTCTACTGCTTCCCGTGCCGGTGTAACTGCTTCGCCCACGTTATTTTTTACTGATTCTATAAATCTTTTGGTACTGGGGGCAATGGGTTGGTCAAGATTCAGCTTTTCTCGGATATTGTCAACGGCATCATTTCCGCCCTTCTCGATATCGGTTGTTAGCGGCCGATCGGGACGGGCAACTTCGTAAGACTTAGCTTCAGGGGTTAAATGTGTAGCGTTCGCTTGCATTTTGTTGCCCGAAAATTCCAATTCGGAGCTAAAAATCAGCGCTATTCCTACAGCAAAGATTATTCCTACTCGCAGGCAAGTTGTAACTAAGCGCAATGTAAAATTTTTCATTGAAAAACTCAGTTTTTTCTGTGACGACTGTAATACAGAATAATTGCTGTTGTTTGTTTGCAAATCTATCTAAAAATAGGACTTCGTGTCAATTTATTGGGTTAACGTTCACCCAAATCAACCTCAACAAAAAAGTTTTTGGCGCTGCGGCGTCAACAGGCGACCGATCGCAACTAGGAACTCAAGAAAGGTAGATTTACTACTTCCCCTGATACCGATCCGACTTGCACTTTCAGTCCTTCGCCACCCGCTTTTGTGCGGATGTAAGCAAGACCAAAAAAGCCGGATTCAGTTTCCGTAAAACTGGTGAGTTTGCCGACTTTTTCTTCTCCGATTGTGACTGCTGTTCCGGGTTCAACCGCACCGCTCAAATGCACGCCCCAAAGTTGCTGTTTGACTCCTTTGTAGGTGTTCAACCGGGCAATAGTTTCTTGACCGATGTAGCAGCCTTTGTCATAGGTTATCGTGTGTAAAAGGCGGGCTTCTAAGGGGTTGTAATCATCTGTGAGTTCAAAATCGGGTGCGGGGCGTCCTTGTTCAATTCGCAGTTGTTCCCAAACTCGATCGCCCATCGGTACGGCCCCAGCTTTGACTAATTCCTTCCACAAGTTGGCTGCATCGCCAGCTTGGGCAATTAACGTGTATCCGGGAGTTGCTAAACCGCTACCAACCGCCACTCGGATGTCCATACCTGCAAAATTTATCAATTTGTGAGTGGCGTAAGGTTGATTTTCGAGTTCGGTAACTCCGATTTTTTCTAGTAGTTGAGTGCTTTCCGGGCCGAGGAAATTGAAAGCAACAGTTGTATCGGTTAAATCTGTTAACTCGACGCGATCCATTGGGAAAATATAGCGATCGAGCAATTCCAGCAGTTGGCGGCGGCGGTTGGCTGAAACTAACAGCAGTACGGCATCTTCTGTAGCATAAGCGGTGGCGAGGTCGATCGTCCGGGCGGTGGAAGTCACGAAAACGGTGTCGCAACCTTGACCGGGTTTGAGTATATTGAAGTTATTGGTACTTTGATTGTGCAAGAACCGCAGTCGATCGCTATCTGAGATTTGAATGCGTCCCCAGTGAGTGCGATCGTACAAAGCCACACCTTGTTTCGTTGCTGCGATCGCTTCTGCGTCGTTACCAAAACTGACTGGCACAATTTCTGTGGTTGTTAACTCTGCAAAAGTAGCACCGCCTGCTGCTTGAATGTCGTGCAATTCTTGAATCATAAGATTTTGTTGACTCTTAACTGTTGGCTGTTGAGTTTTAACTGATGACTGTTGAGTCTTAACTGTTGACTGTTCGCTGTTCGCTGTTGGCGAGAAAGCTCACCACTGACAACTGTCAACTGACAACTGACAACTGACTATTTGCTCAAGTTGGCGAATATTTCTTGTATTAATTGACTGGCTTTGGCATCAAGACGATTCCAATCTACATCGCCCGTGTCCTCCTCAATCAAGCTAGTATCAATTACAACTTCTTGGCTTTGCAGTTGAGTGTGGGCGGGCTGGTAGTTGACAAAGCAGACTCGATAGCAAAGTTCCCAAATATCGACGCATCTTTGCTCACCTTGATGCTCTAAAATTAGTTGATAGCCCGGAATCGGAATCTGCACTTCTTGATAAGTACCCGTCCAAACAGACTCCTCTAATTGTTTGCGGATGTTGTCGATCACTCGGATCATCGCTGGCTGCATGAGCAGTTCAGCTTGCTGCCACGCGATCGGGCTAGTTATTTTAGGCTTCATATACACGGTTCTAAAAAAGAAAATCAATAAATTAATTTTCTAGCATTGGGTGCCAACTTTTGAGACCTTCGCCACAGAATGTTAAATTTAGTCGTCACCCAATTCAAAAGTCAACCGTCAACAGCAACAGTTAAAGCCGTTCTTGGCTTGACGGCTAAAAACGGCTTTAACTGTTGAATTTGAGTTATCGGATGGGTAATGTAGGATTTGAACCTACGGCATCCTGCGTGTAAAGCAGGCGCTCTACCACTGAGCTAATCACCCAATTGCACTCACCGGGATTTATCATATCACAGTAACTCAGAAAGATCAAGTAAAAAAAATCCTAAACTTTAAATGCCCTCTGGCCGCACCCACGATCAAATAACCATGTGGAGTTTGCCCTTCGTGGCAGCCCTCACCTTTGGCCAGACTCAGAGCAGCAACCTGACTTTGCTCGTTTCCGGCAGTTTCTTATTCGGCGGGCTGATGTTTGGCCCCGACTTGGATATCTACTCCTGCCAGTATCAGCGCTGGGGATGGTTCAAACCCATTTGGCTCCCGTACCAAAAAAGCCTGCGCCACCGCTCTTTTTTGTCCCACGGCCCTCTGATCGGCACTGCTTTGCGAATCTTGTACCTCGCTATCTGGATCGCGGTTTTCGGAATGTTGGGATTGGCAATTGCCGAAAAAGCCGGGAACTTAGGCGGGAATTGGCAGGATGTTGTTTTGAGTTACGGGCGA
This sequence comes from Microcoleus sp. S13_B4, assembly GCF_036700885.1. Taxonomy (NCBI): domain Bacteria; kingdom Bacillati; phylum Cyanobacteriota; class Cyanophyceae; order Oscillatoriales; family Microcoleaceae; genus Microcoleus; species Microcoleus sp. S13_B4. The sequence goes on along the minus strand of NZ_JAUBPU010000036.1, from coordinate 45,629 downwards.
TCGATCTGGGAACACCACATCGAAATTTTAGCCGTTTACATCGGTCTAGAATTGGGGGCGATGAGCCACTATCTGAGCGATTGGGGCGGCTCGGCTTACAAAAGATTCAAAAAGAAAGGATTGAGCGGGTTGCGCTCTCATAAGACAATGAAGAGGCGAAAAATCAAAGCTCCCACTCGCACATCTAGCAAATCCATAGCAGAAGGAAGAAGGAAGAAGGAAGAAGGAAGAAGGAAGAAGTAATAAAATCAATGGTTGGAGCCATTAACAACGTTATAACCGTCTTGGCGGTTGATATAAAAGGTAAATTATTATGTCTAATTCTGAAAGTCGATCGCTCACAGCACTCAAAGAACTTATAGAAGTTGTGGCTAAATTGCGATCGCCAGACGGCGGATGTCCTTGGGATTTAGCCCAAACTCCCCAAACTCTAATTCCCCACATCATCGAAGAAGCTTATGAAACCGCCGACGCGATTCGCAAAGGAGATAAAAATGCGATCGTCGAAGAATTGGGCGATTTACTGTTACAGGTAATTCTACAAGCTCAAATTGCCAGCGAATCCAATCAGTTTACCTTCGCCGAAATCGCTGGGGGCATTACAGAAAAACTAATTCGGCGTCATCCCCACGTCTTTGGCGATGTCGAACTCAACAGCGTCGATGAAGTCAACGAAAACTGGGAAAAAATCAAAGCAGCAGAAAAAGGCACAACTTCGGAAAAGCCGCCAACTTTAGCCTCGAAAATGAGCCGTTATGCCAGCACTTTGCCGCCGATCACCGCCGGGATGAAAATCTCTCAAAAAGCTGCGGAAGTGAGTTTTGATTGGGACAGTGTAGAGGGCGTTTGGGATAAATTCCACGAAGAAATGGCAGAATTTGAACACGCTCTCAAACACGAGGATAAGGCAGCGCAGCAGTCAGAATTGGGAGATATTATGTTTGTGTTGATTCAATTAGCTCGCTGGTACGATTTAGATCCGTCGGCTGCTTTGCAAGGAACAAACGATCGCTTCGTGCAGCGGTTTGCGAAGGTAGAGGCTGCGTGCGATCGACCTTTGTCAGATTATGCCCCAGAAGAGTTAGAATCTCTGTGGCAGCAAGCTAAAGCTTTAATTGCTAAACAAAAGGGCGATCGGTAATCAATCACCGCAGATAAACAAAGATAAAATGACATCAGCGTTCATCAGCGTTCATCCGCTAATATCTGCGGTAAACTCCCAATCTCAATAATTTGGTTGTATCAGTTCAGATGTCAGCAATCAACTACTCGTAAAGCTTCGCGTCATTGTATGGGGGATGTTCGCAAGCGATATAAAGCGCATTTGTCGGTTCCAGGGCTTCTCCTGTCACCGGATCGATCGGCTTGAGGACAAAGCATAACAGAGAGAGCGATCGCCAATCCAAACTTTCTAACTTCCCGCGTTCGTAGCGACTAACAGTAGCATTACTAATACCGACATCTTTTGGTACAGGATCTCCGGCTGTCCGAAACAAAGCGGCCTCGTATTCTTTTGTGACCATTTCTGTTTCAATAATTGACCAGCCCCGAATCTCTCTAGCTGCTTTCAGAAGTTTGCCCAATCTACCGCGTCCCGTATCCGTAAATCGCACAGGGCGCAGTTTTTCCTGATCGACGACAGCCTTAAAGTCAAGAAATCCCGGCATTTTACAGATCCAATTTAACTCTTAAGCTAGCTGTACTTTTGCCTTGCTCAAGGCAGCACACAGGGTTTGAGCATTACACATTTAGAAACATTACTGCAACTTTTCTGCATTCGTGTAGAATGATATGATATAGTAAGATCCAAAGACGAACATTTACTAACTCACCCAAGTTCAGGAGTGACTCAGCCATGACAGCACTGTTTCGCCGCATCCAACCCTCGAAAAAGCTCCGCATCACCGTCAGGTCGATCGCCCAACTGCTCAAAATCAGCCAAAATCAAATTAAGCGAGTCGAATCCTGGGCTTTCGTGGTTTTCGTCCACCATCGGGATAGAGGCGGCCTGTTTGTCAGCTACCGCAGGCTGGAAGAATGGCAAAATGCGATCGCCCATCATATCCAAACCTGCCCCACCCTTGGAGAACTCTCGCAGCTCAAAACATCCATTCACTACGACAGCCGGAAATTCAAAAAACAATTTATCCCAAAAATACTTGACTTTTTAAATCAAATGTGCACTGAAAAACAAGACGAACTCAACATCTGGGAAAGCTTAAACAGCATTGCTTCCTAGCAGAAATCAAGCAGATTTCCTAACACTAGCAACCGCACCCAACCGTGAGGACGCTGTTAATTGCTCAAACCCTTGCCTTTGATTCTGTCAACTGTCAACTGTCAACTGTCAACTGTCAACTCTTCCTTTCCAAAAACAGAAGCGAAACATTTGCGAGCAATTGCGAGATAAAATCACCCCAAAAATCACCCGCGAATGATCCGCCAGATTCATGAAAGCAATCACCAAAGCAATTAAGACATTGCTTGAGCGATATAATCAAAATAAGGAGCTGCTTCCTTAGCATCATCCTGATTGAGCAAAGCCAAAGAAGCTTCCTTCAAACAGCGGATAGCTTCGACCATGCCAGGAACAGGAACGCCCAGAGAATTATACATTTCCCGAACGCCAATCAAACCGATGCTTTCGATCGGCTCCTTGTCACCCGCCAAGATACCGTAGGTAATCAGGCGCAAGTACCAGCCGTAGTCGCGCAGACACAAAGCCCGTTCGCGTTGACCGTAAGCATTACCTCCGGGGGAGATAAAGTCAGGGCGTTTTTTCCAGAGTTTTTTGCTAGCTTCTTCAACAATTTTTTTCTCACTGTCAGACAGCGCAGTAGCAATACGCACCCGCTGTTCCCCGGTTTTAAAAAAATCTTTGATGCTTTGAAGTTCGCCGGTACTGGGATAGCGAAGTTCGTCGTCGGCTTGGAGAATTAGTTGGCTAACTACGCTCATTGTTATTCAAAAAAATTGAGGATATTTGAGAGTAAGATTAATTGACATTCTCATCCCTTAAAGATGAGATTCTGGGTTGGGCGATTTACTTTGCTTCTAACATTTATCAACATTAGAAGTAGCGGGTAAATCTCCGCAAACGTTATGCTGGATGTTCAAGCCAGTTTCCCTGTGTTCCAGGGTACTGCGGGAAAAACTCAAAAACTGCGAGTGAGAGTTTTGATGTCGGCAGACACTTTGACTGTTTAACGAGTTTTTGCTAGCTCGCCCCAACAGCATATCGCACAGGCTCGATCGGGACAACTCACGGCAGGCTTGACTTGCAGGTTGAAGCTTGGCTTTAGCAGCAAGACGTTCAGCAGCAGGAATACAGCCTGCTATTGAGCTTGAGTGCGATGGATGGAGCCCCGCTTCGCTACGACTTATCTCAGGAAAGAGAGAGCGATATTGCATTACCATATTAAATCCTACCACGACTACTTGTGACCAAATCTAAATTCCCGACCCCAAACTCGACGAAATTGGCAAACCCTTGCCAGCAAGGTCAACTGATTGAGATAGAGATTACCGACTTGACAGACACCGGCGACGGAGTAGGTCGTTTTGGTGAGTTAGTAGTGTTTGTGCCCGATACCGTGACGGGCGATCGAGTCCTTGTCCGCCTGGTGCAAGTCAAATCCACCTATGCTACAGGCAAGCTGGACACACTTCTGGAAACCTCCGAACACCGCATCCGAGCTAACTGCATTGTCGCCGACAAGTGCGGCGGCTGTCAGTGGCAGCACGTAGATTATCAATATCAGCTTGCAGCCAAGCAAAATCAAATCATTCAAGCCTTAGAACGGATTGGCGGATTTAGCAATCCCCAAGTGGATGAAATTTTAACGGGAAAAATCGAGGGATTTCCCCAATTTTTGGGATACCGCAACAAAGCGACTTATCCGGTGGCAATATCTGCAACAGGTCAAGTCCAAGCAGGTTACTATCAAAAAAGCACCCACAAATTAGTCAATCTCAATCAGTGTCCGGTGCAAGACCCGCGCCTCAATCCTTTGTTAAAAGAGGTCAAAGAAGACATCCACTGGCGGGATTGGCCAGTCTACGACGAAAAGAAACATACAGGAGAACTGCGTCACTTGTCCTTGCGGATCGGACGGCGCACCGGCGAGATGCTGCTAACTTTAATAGTTCGCACAGGAGAGTTGCCGGGACTCGAAGAGCAAGCATCAGAGTGGCTGAAACAATATCCTCAACTGGCAGGGGTTTGTTTGAATATAAATCCCGCTCAAACTAATGTGATTTTTGGTGCCGAAACTCGCTGCATTGCGGGTCGTTCTTATCTGCGAGAAAGCTTTGCTGGTTTGAAATTTCAGCTAAGAGCTGATACTTTTTTCCAGGTTAATACAGAGGCTGCTGAAGCGTTGTTAGAGGTGATGGTAGGGGAATTGAATTTGCAGGGGAACGAGATTTTGGTTGACGCTTACTGTGGAATTGGTACTTTTACTTTACCCCTGGCAAAACAAGTAAAAATAGCCATAGGTTTAGAAGTGCAACCGGCGGCGATCGAACAAGCCCAATTAAATGCTGAGTTAAATGACGTGAGAAATGTCGAGTTTCAGGTGGGAACTGTAGAGAGTTTGCTGCCTTCTTTGGGATTGACACCGGATATTGTGCTGCTAGATCCGCCGAGGAAAGGGTGCGATCGCGCAGTTTTGGAAGCTATCAAGGAAATCAAACCAAATCGCATTGTTTATGTTAGCTGCAAGCCTGCTACTTTGGCTCGCGACCTGAAGATTTTGTGCGAAAATGGGGATTATAAGTTAGCGCGAGTGCAGCCGGCAGATTTCTTTCCTCAGACTTCTCATGTTGAGTGTGCGGCTTTTTTGGTGAGGTAAATCAAAAGGGCGATCGTTGTTTAGTTAAATTCAATCATCAGCATCGGCGAAGAGGGTGGATAAATCTCGATAACCACTGACAACTCGAAAGATTTCTACATTTTGTCCGATCGGCATATAGAGGATGAGATAGTTGTCTATAGAGAGACTGCGAAGCAAGGGTAAAATTTCTTCTCTTTGTCGTCCAATATTGGGAAATTGAGCAATTTTGGCAAATTTAGAGTCAAGATTGCTTAAAAAGCGATCGATTCGATCGAGTCCCGATCGACTAGCGATGTAGTCTGCAATTTGCTCGATGTCTTGAATGGCGGGTTGGGTGAGCCGAAATTTTGGACTTATGTTTCTTTTGAACTGTAACGCGATCGCACATTAGCTCGAATTTGTGCCATTGCGGTTGCACCGTCTATGACTTCACCGCGGTGGGATGCTTGCTGGCCAATCAGTGCGTCTCCTTGGAGTTCTGGCAGTCGTCCTTGATAAATATTTTGCTGTTGTTCGAGTAGTTTAATGGCTGCAAGGATAACGTCGATCGCGCTGTTGTATTTGCCGCTGGTGAGTTGGCGCTGTATGAGGGCTTCGACTTCAGGTGGCAAAACAATTTGCATGGTGTTTGAGAGGAGGAGTGTTGATTCTATTGTAGGCGATTCCCTACGGGATAGCGGCGTTTTACGCCCTTCAATTAGATTGGTTGGTTGAGGGGCGATCGCTCTTTTCAGAAGGGATCTGTGGCTCCAACTAAAGACTTGCCTGGATGTGCGTCACTGACGCTTCTCTACTCTTTAAGCTAGGATACTTAATGAAAAGCTACATAGCTAACTCATTCCATTTACAATGGGAGCATCCCACTTTTGTAGTCAGTACAAATACTCAAACAATTGCTGAACAAGTTGATGGCATAATAGAACGCAGATAAATTACCATAACCCAAGTTCGCATGACCCCAGAAGAACAGCAGAATATCAAAATAAATCTCCGATAAATAGCAAATCTCCTTTATAACAATACCCCAATAGACAATCTACAAAGCTGTGAATCTGTCGAACTGAGTGTTAGAGAACATTTGCTGGTCAGATGGCTCTAAAATTTCGCAGTACAATTAACAATAACTCCACGGAAAACGACGGTGAACAAGACAATAACTGCTACTGGTCTGCCTCCTGTATTCCCCGACCATACCCAATTGTCAGACGAAGACGGTACATTTGTAAAAAATTTTCAGGAGCATCCCCAGAGCATCATTCTGACAGATTCGATCGGGCCGATTGTAGAGCGACTGCATCCAGACGCACAATATGCGATCGGGCAAGATTGCGGTATTTACTGGCGAGAAACTGACCCGCCAGAGCGAGGTGCACAAGCACCGGATTGGTTTTACGTGGCGAATGTATCGGCAACACTTGACGGTTTTCGCCGTTCTTATGTACTTTGGCGGGAACACATGGCTCCGTTCATTGCTTGAGAATTTGCTAGCGGTAATGGAGAGGAAGAGCGCGATTCCCTTCGGGATAGCTTCGCTTCACGTACTCCCTTGACTGTGGCCGCTGACGGTACAACAATTAAACCTGGTAAGTTTTGGGTGTACGAGAGAATTGTCCGCATTCCTTACTACGGCATTTATGAAATGAGAACGGGCAATTTAGAAGTCTATCACCTGATAGATTTTGTGTATCGAAGGATGGAGCCAAACGCACGCGGTCACTATCCCATTCCTGTACTAGATGTAGAATTGGGACTGTGGCAGGGAAGCTATCAAAATCAAGAACTTCTTTGGCTGCGGTGGTGGGATTCGCAGGGGAATTTGCTGTTAACTGGCTCCGAACAAGTTGAAATTGAGCGGGCTAGAACCGAGCAAGAACGGCGAATAAACGAGCAAGAACGGCAAAGGGCCGAACAAGAACGAAAGGGCCGAACAAGCAGAGCGAAAAGCCGCCCACTTAGCCGATCGACTGCGAGCAATGGGAATCGATCCCGATGCTGAGGATTGATATCAAATTCCCAAAACTATATCTGTAGCGCTAGCACCTCGCACCTGATCTTTTTTAATCACAAAAAACAAAGCTGATGGAAACTAAACCACCTCTACCGCCCTTTACGTTGGAAACGGCTAAAGCCAAAGTTCAAGCTGCTGAAGATGCCTGGAATAGCCGCGATCCAGAACGAGTAGCCTTAGCTTATACGGAAGATTCTCAGTGGCGAAACCGTGCCGAATTCTTCAGCGGACGGGAAGAAATCAAAGCTTTTTTAAGACGAAAATGGGCAAAGGAACTAGATTACCGTTTAAAGAAAGAACTCTGGAGTTTTATAGACAATCGGATTTCTGTTCGCTTCGAGTATGAGTGGCACGATGATTCTGGCTACTGGTATCGCGCCTATGGTAATGAACAGTGGGAATTTGCAGAAAATGGGTTAATGCGAAGACGTGAAGCTAGCATTAATGATGTTCCCATTCAAGAGTCTGAACGGAAGTTTCGATAAGATTTATCTGTCCTATCCTTTCCGGCTGCATCGTCAGGTGATAAAGTAGAGGGCAATTCATGAATGATTGTTACAAGTCGCCACCTATCTCGGCGCAATTTTCAGTGGTTCGATTCACAGTCAACAGTCAACATCACCTGACGGTACAACCGGAATAGATATCCGAACTCAGATTAATTAGCAATTAGCAATTACCCCGTTCTCATTCAACTGAAAACCGCTATATGATGAATTGGGCCCGATGAGTTTCCTAGACCATAGCTACCGCGACATCGGTTGCTATACAGAGAGTTGGCATATCAATAATAAACTGCGTTCCCTCGTCGGGTGTAGAAAAACATTGCAATTGACCGCAGTGTTTTTCTAGCATAATTTTTTTGCTGATTGACAATCCCATCCCTGTACCTTTTCCGATTGGCTTAGTAGTAAAAAATGGAGTGAAAAGTTTAGAACGAACAGTCTCAGTCATGCCAGCGCCATTATCAGCAATTGTTACCCGAATTCCCGAATCAAGGCTAATGTTCTCCTGTGAGGTGCCCGGTAAAAATTCAGTCCGAATTAATATTTGAGGCTCAAAAACTGTACCTTTTTCTTTACTTACCCGCTCTTCCAAAGCATCTATAGCATTCGCTAAAAGGTTCATAAATACCTGATTAAGCTGACCTGCATAACAGGTCAAAAGCGGCAATACGTCATACTCTTTAATCACATTAATAGCAGGACGATCTGACCTAGCTTTTAGTCGGTGCTGTAAGATCATCAAACTGCTATCAATCCCTTCGTGGATATCTACTGATTTGATTTCTGTTTCATCTAACCGCGAAAAATTGCGTAGAGACTGCACAATAATGCGAATGCGTTCGATGCCTAACTGCATGGAAGAAAGCAATTTTGGCAAATCGTCTATGATAAATGACAACTCTCCATCTTCTATGGCATTGAGAATTTCTGCTTTTGGTTGTGGGTAATGCTGTTGGTAGAGATTCAATACATAGATGAGTTCTTTAATATAATCCTTGGCGTGCGAGATATTGCCGTAAATAAAGTTAACCGGATTGTTAATTTCATGAGCGACACCTGCGACTAATTGACCGAGACTCGACATTTTTTCACTTTGAACTAGCTGGACTTGTGTTTCTTGCAGTTCTTTGACAAAATGCTCTAAGGCCAGAGCTTTTTGGTGTTCTTTTTCTTCACTGAGCCGAAGTGCTTTCTCTACTTGTTCGCGCCGCTCTATTTCCGAGTGCAATTTATGACCGAGACAAAAACTTCTCAAAGCTGTTAGCACTGTAGTGTATAGCTTTGATGTCGTTAATTCAGTTTTAGTTTTATAGTCATTAATATCGTAATTGATAATAACGCTTTTTTCGGGTACTTGTCCGGGTTGACCTGTGCGTAAAATAATTCGCACTAACTGATTGCCTAACACTTCGCGGACATATTTAACAAACTCTAAGCCAGCATCATCCGTTTCCATGATTACATCAAGCAGGATGATAGCCACATCAGGATGTTCTTGAATTAACTCTTTAGCTTCCTTAGCGGAATAAGCACTAATAAATTTTAAAAATTTATTTTCATAAACAAAATTTATTAAGGCTATATTGGTAGCTGTGTGAACGTGAGATTCATCATCTACAATCAAAATTTTCCAGCTTTCTGTCGGAGAATCTTCTGATACTTCATCGGCAAAAAATAACTCTTCATCTGAGTTAACTTCATCCGCAAATAACACTTCTTCAGATGATATTTCATTTGAAAAGCCGTAAATACTCTTGTCCATTGCTGCTTACCTTTCTTTGTTACTGATGTTGGGATTTAGGAAACTACCGTTGTGAATTTATGTGAATTTATTTGGACGGGTAGCTTAATAATAAATTTGGTGCCGACTCCCACCTCACTTTTACATTCTATTTCACCCAGAAGTTTTTGGGTAACTAAATTGTAGACAATATGCAATCCCAACCCGCTACCACCCTGACCGCGTTTTGTAGTAAAGAATGGCTCGAAAATTTTACTTAAATTTTCTGGGGGAATGCCTTGACCGTCATCGGAATATTCAAATCTAAGCCGATCGCCCTCTTGTTGCCAATCAAAAGCGAGCTGACCAGATTCGCCCGGTTCGTAAGCATGAATCAGAGAGTTCATCAGTAAATTTGTGACAACTTGGGATAAAGCACCTGGATAAGAATCTAGGGCTATTTTGGTGTCTCCCTTAATTTCGATCGAATGTTTGCTATTTCTCAATTTTGGTTTTAATTGGATTAAAATTTCATCCAGATAATCTCTTACTATGAAAGTTCGTCGTTCTTCGCTAGAGCGATCGACTGCCACTTCTTTAAAGCTGTGAATCAATGCCGCAGCCTGATTTAGATTAGTTAGAAGGGTGTTGCTGCTTTGGGTGGCTATATCCAAAAATTTTTCTAGCTCGGAGCGCTTCATTTTGCCACTGTTATAAGTAGAAGCAAATTCTGTGGTATGTTCTGCCAAAGCTGACGCAACGGTGACACCTACGCCGATGGGAGTATTAATTTCGTGGGCGACGCCTGCAACTAATCCTCCCAGCGATGCCATTTTTTCAGATTCCACTAGCTTGCTTTGAGTAGCTTTTAAATTATCTAGGGCATTAGATAATTCGTGGGTGCGATCGCTGACTAATTGCTCTAAGTTTTGATTGAACTCTTGCAAGTTATTGTAGAGTTGGGCATTTTCGATGGAAATGGCTATTTGGGCTGATAACAATTTTAGCAGTTCTAGTCTATCTGTGGTAAAGGCTCCTTCGCTCAGGTTGTTTTCTAGGTAAAGGATGCCTGTGAGCTTGCCTTGGTGCAGTAGAGGGGTGCAGAGAATTGATTTGGGTTGGGTGGCTGCTATGTAAGGATCGCGGGTAAATTGTCCTTCTTGGGTGGCGTTATTTAATACGACGTTTTCCTGGGTGCGGATGACGTAGTTGGCGATCGCACTTGCTAGTTTGGGCGTTTCCCCAGAATCTGCTTTTGCATTCAGGGGAAGCGATCGCAGCACGCTGACTTCATCTTCCTTCACCGAACCTTCTGCCTCTATCGCCCAGTTTCCCGCTTTTTCTAAAATTAAAAATCCTTTTTGGGCACCCGCATTTTCGATCGCAATTTTCATCAACCTTTCTAGCAACTTACTCAAAACTATTTCTCCTGAAATTGCTTGGGAAGCTTTCATTACTGTGGCTAAATCTAGCGTTTCTCCCAAATTCGTGCTAATGGTAGTAGCCTTAATCGTTGTTTGGTTAACTTTAATTTGAGTGGTGGTTTTGGCTGATGTTCTAGCTAGGAATTGGGGGTATTTCTCTTCTAAATGCTTAACTTTAGCTATAGCACCCCAAACTTGGTAGCTATAGTGAGCGTTTTGCATATAAACTTGAGCGATGGTTTCTTTGCCCAATGACAAATAGAATTTGGCGGCGAGTTCGTGAGCGAGTGCTTCTTCGTTGATGTATTCGTTTTCTTTGGCAAGGGCAATAGCCTTGTCGTATAAATCCATTGCTTCTAAATCCTTACCAGAAATCCGCGCTATTTCTGCGGCTATCAGTAAATACTGATGTAGATAATTATCTGGGCAGCTATCTGCCCAAACTTTTGTTTTTTCTAGATTATTATGTAAAATTTCCCAGTAATTTTCTTTTTCATCAATAGTAGCCTTTGAATAGACAGCAGCCAAAATTAATGAATAATAGAAATAGTGTTGAGTGATATTAAAAAAACCGAAATTATTAATTATTTTTTCATTTTCTTGAGCCAGCTTGAGAGCTTCAGTATAGTTCTCATAAATGAATAAAACTTGAGCCTTGAAAGTTATATACCAAGTCTTAACATGATAAAACTTCGTATTTTCCCAGTGTTGCAAGCACAACGCTTCACTATATATTTCATCATCGAAGCTGTATTTATCTTTAGTCAATCCTTGTAAATTTAAAGTAGTTTGCTGTAAAGACATAAATCCATACAGCATACTTAAGTCATTTGTCTGCTTCATAACAGCTATATATTTACAAGATTCTTCATAAACCTCTTTTAGAGGCTGACCTATAATAAATCTCGTCCATATACTAAACATAATCGTCCAAACGATGTAAACTAAATCGCCACACTCTAGCCCACCTTTATAAGCTGTCCTAAAAATATCTAAGTTTGTTTTTAAATGATTATTATAAGGATTAATCCTCAAAGCAAAAAGATTAGGGACTTTACAACTAAGGCTCTTGTTGTTAAATTTATCATTGAGTTTTAAAGCTAGCTTACCAAATTCATAAGCTAGTTTATATTCATTTCGAGATGATAACAACATTCCATAAGTAACATAACCGAATGCTGATAAATCTGTGTTTCCATACCTTAAGGACATATTGACTATCTTTAATATAGATAAATCTAGCCAATTTTGATGTCCAACATAATAAGCTACCGCCCACAAATCAATTAATAATTTAATGCTGGCTCTTTTTGTCAAGTCTCTAAGCTCATGAGCATTGATTAAATCAGCAACTTTTCTTTGGGACAGATTTAATGATACCTGTTGTAATTCTATTTCTACTGCTTTTGGTAATTCTTCTTCTGTACGAGGCAAATCCATACCCAAACATTCTAAGCCAGCAAGCGTGAACTTGAGGGCTTCATCTTTCCGTGATAAAGTTGAACAAAACAATGTATAAAGAGAATAAATTTCTGCTTTGTCGATGGCCGATTGGCTATTACTTAAGGCTATCTTAAAAAGTTCTTCTGCTTCCTCAAGGTTGCCAGCTAAATACTCGCACTCACTTCGCTCCCTATAGAGAGTAAATGTTAATTCATAATAATTTTCCCAAGCCTGAATCCCTAGTATTTTTATTCCTAAAGCAAAATAGGTAGCTGCTGTTTTATAGGCCGTGGAAGCTTTGGCTTTTTTGCCTGCTATTAAATTCAAATTTGACAATTTAACTTTCTGCTCTAAATCATCAATCAATTCCACACCTATATTAAGATGATTGACCAAATCGAAAACTTTTTCTTCCACTTTTTTTTCTGTCGTATTTTTTAAAAGTAGTTGACCGATTTTGAGGTGAACTTCTTTTTTATGCTCTTCAGGGATAGTGGCATAAGCTGCTTGTTGCACTCGATCGTGCAAAAAATTAAAAGTAAGAATAATTAGGGCAGCATCTATTATTTCTTCTGGTGTAATTTCCAGATCAGAAATAGGTAATACTAAACCTTCCTGAATTGCTGGTAAAAGCTTTTGATAAGCGACTGCTGCTGATGTTTCATGGATAATAGAAAGGGTGTGCAAATCAAAAGTGTTGCCTACACAAGCAGCTAACTGTAAAACCTGCTGTGTGGAGGTAGGAAGTTTTCTTAACTTCCTAACCATTAACTCCACAACATTATCAGTAATGCCTATTGCCTCAATTAAAGCTATGTCCCATTGCCATTGGGGTTTACTGCCTTGAGACGGAGGAATAAATGTAAGTAAATCTTCCTGATAGAGAGTTTTGAGAAATTGATTGACAAAAAAGGGGTTACCAGAAGTTTTTCTGATTACTAATTGAGCTAATGGTTCTACTGCAATTGTGTTAGCGTGTAACGTATCACAAATTAAGTTGCAAATATGTTCAATAGCTAAGGGAACTAATGTGAGGTTGTTGATAACAGAGGCTTTGGACTGTAGTAAATCAAGACTTATCATCAAGGGATGTCCGGGAGCGACTTCGTTATCTCGATATGCCCCAATTAAGAACAAATAGCGCGTTTGTGCATCTGTCATCATTACTTCTAGCAACTTCAGCGTGGCAGAATCAGCCCATTGTAAATCGTCTAAAAAGATGACTAAAGGATGTTCAGATGAGCAAAACACGCCGATAAATTTTTGAAATACTGAATTAAAACGATTTTGTGACTCGGCTGGCGCTAATTCTGGCACGGCTGGCTGCTTACCAACAATGAATTCCACTTCTGGAACGACATCAATAATGACTTGTCCGTTTTTAGCCAAAACTGCTAAAAGTTTTTCTTTCCAATGAACTAATTGTACTTCACTTTCAGTTAGCATTTGCTTCACTAAGGATCGAAAAGCATTGATGATAGCTGCGTAAGGAATATTGCGTTGAAATTGGTCGAACTTACCCGCAATAAAATAACCCCTTGACTTAGTAATTGGTTTATAAACTTCTTGCACTAAGGCTGATTTGCCAATGCCAGAGTAACCCGACACTAACATAATTTCCGTTGTGCCATTGCTGACGCGCTCGAAGGCTGCTAATAAGGTTTCTATTTCTCGTTCTCTCCCATAAAGTTTTTGGGGAATTTGAAACTTATCTGTAATATCTTTTTGGCCGATCGCAAAATCTGTAATCGTTCCTTTCCCCTCTAGTTGTTTCAGGCATTCTTCTAAATCTACGATGATTCCCGAAGCACTTTGGTATCTTTTTTCAGCCGTTTTTTCTAACAGTTTCATTACAATATCAGAAACCGCTTTAGGAATTTCTGCATTAATTTCATGGGGCGGTACTGCTTGTTTAGCAATATGACAGTGTACTAATTCCATTGCATCGTTGTAATCCCATGGCAGTTGCCCCGTTAGCAGTTCGTAAAAAGTGACTCCTAATGAGTAAAAATCAGTGCGGTAGTCGATCGCTCGGTTCATCCTGCCTGTTTGTTCGGGCGATATATAGCTAAGAGTGCCTTCTAAAACATTAGGATTTTTTAGGGTAGGATTCTCACGCGATAAGACAGTAGAGATGCCAAAATCTATGATTTGGACTAGCCCTGTTGTCGAGTTAATAATAATATTGCTGGGGTTGATATCTTTATGAATAATTTTATGTTGATGAATGTCGCCTAAAGCTCGGGTTATTTTGATAGCTGTTAACAAAAACTCTTGTAAGGTAAGTTTTTGAAAAGCCAACCCCAGCTTTAATGATTTTCCACCACTATCCTCGAAAATAATAACTAAACTGTTTTGGTATCTTTCTAAGTTGTAGGTTTTAGGCACACTTTCTAGGTTAAGATTGCGTGTAATTTCGTATTCCTGCTTGTATCTAACTAACGAAGCTGGCATCGGATAATCTTGCTTGAGAAATTTGAGAATTATCGCTTGGTTGTCTTGCTTTCTCAGGCCTCGGTAAACTAAGGAATTGTTACTTTCATGGATTTGGTTGGTAATCTCGTAGCCGGCTAAGTTAATCATCCTGGCAGTCTCTGTTAAATATTAATACACAAGTTTTTGAGGAAGTGTCAATTTGTAAGTAGATGGATGCTCTGATACCTCATTGTACTCTGCACTTTAAGCCAAACTTAAGTGTTACTTAAAAAAATATGTTTTAACATTTCTTAAAAAAAATACAAATAAAGATTCATGTGAGGAGGGCGATTCCCTGCGGGATAGCTTCGCTTCACGCAGTTTCCTCCAAAAGCAGGCAGAACAAAGTGAAGGGATCTCGCCCTTGGTCTACATAGGAGATTTGTACGGCTTGGTATAGTTACTAGATCGATCGTCAGATATGGGTAGGCAGACTCAGATATAGGACTTACGCATTGACAAATTAAGTAAAATGTGTAAAAAGTGCAAAAATAAGGTAATCCCGACGGCGGATTAAGCTTGTGCTTTTACAAAAAGTTGCAAAAACCACGGATATTTGTTGAGATGCGACAAGTCCAATTAATGCTGCACTTAGCGAGCCGTTAATATTCAGTTTTTAGACCTACTTTTTGATTCAGATAATTGAGAATGAAATCACGGGCTACCTGAAGAGAAAAATTCCGTTGAATTTCGTACCAATTATCAATCTGTTCTTCTGCTCTGATTAACCTCAGATGTTGCACCATTGTCAAGAACGGGCTCTTCGGCCCGTTCCACAAAGAATGAGTTTTTTTGTGGAACAGGCCGGAAAGCCTGTTCCTAAACAAGTAATTGACAATTGTGCAAGATGTGAGTTAACGAGACTTAGACAAAAACTGCTGCTAAAATGGCTTCAAGCCCAAATCGAGAAAGACTTTTAGCTCGAATGGGCTTGAATTTAGTTATACCAAGGGTTTTAGGCATTTTTAGGTCATAGATCTCTTTCCCTGGCGAGCTAGGGGGTTTGCGCTCCTAAATGCCCTAGAAAATGTCTAATTCCCCTTAGCAAAGCTTATATCTCTAGTAGCGAGCGGGGACGATCGCACTCATATAAAAGCTCTCACGCTCGATCCTCCCCGCCCAATTTCCCAACTCTCCTCAATCGCAAAGCAAACTCGGAGAAGTCAGCACAAAGACATCCCTGGTTCCCACCCCTTCAGATTCCGGTTTAATCGGCGTAGTAAAGTGGAAAAACTCATGGTCGTTAACTAACAGCAATTCTCCCGGATGCAGAATTTTATTAAAAACAGGCTTCTCTTTTTTAGCCAAGTACAAATGCGTTTCCCCGCCTACAATATTAGTTCTGTCAACCGAGAAAATCCCGATAAAGTCAGTACCGTCTTGGTGAATGCCTTCCGGTGCGGGGTTGCCAAAATTGTGCGCCGAACAAGTCGTCCTGATTTGATGGATACCGATTTCAGCTTCCGGGTGAATTTTGCAGGAATCGAAAAAAGCAAAAATCATCTGTTTGAAATTATCGAGGGCGATTAGTCGATCGTCCAATTCCGCAAATTCCCGCCTGATATCACCCACTAGCGGATTGTATGTTTTGCTTTGATACAAATAGCCGTGAGGTAACTTAACTAACTCATTTCCGTTGACGGCAAACCGCGACAATCTTCTCGAACGATACTTACCTTTCACATACGGATCGACAGGCATATCGTCAAAGAATTCCTTGAAACCTTCGAGCTTAATCGAGTTTACTTTCTTAAAAGTAAACATGAAGGCATAATCCAAATGAATGGATTCTAATACCGTTTTCATAGATATTTCTCCCTGAAGCCTTGCTCCCCTCCCCAGTTTTGCCTTAAGGAGGTGTATGCTTCTACTCTAGCGCAGGTTTTTTGTATGTGTCGTAAAAGACACTACAAAAATTGCAAAGATATCGTAAAGCTTGCAAGATGAATCCGGGGGCTTGTTCTTCTTTTAATCCAAAATCCAAAATCTAAAATCTAAAATCGATTGACTGCTTTCACCAGCGACTGACAGGCCCGCAGGAAAACGGCAACATCGACCCCAAGTGCGACGTACTGAACGCCAGCATCAATCCACTGCTGGGCGATTTCGGGGTTTTCGGCAAAAGTACCGGCGGCTTTGCCTGCTTTGCGGATGGTTTGCACAGCCTCCTGCATCATGTCGATGACTCGGGGATCGCGGACTTGGCCGGGAATGCCGATCGACTGTGACAGATCGTAAGGCCCCAGAAAAATCACGTCCACCTCTGGCACAGTAACAATTTCCGCCAGGTTGTCGATGCCGCCTTTGCCTTCGACATGAATCACAACTAAGGATTCTTCGTTGAGTCGATCGGTGATATTTGTACCTGCAGCGGTGTAAAGTCCTGCCCGCGTAGCGAAGGAAAGGCCTCGCGTACCCAGAGGACTGTATTTAGCGCTTTTGACAGCGGTTTCAGCATCGATTTTGCTTTCAATTTGAGGTACTTGAACGCCTGCACTGCCGATATCAAGAGCTCGTTGAATTTGCGGCCCGTCGTTTTTGCGGACACGAACAATCGGTGCAATTCCGGTACAGTCGGCGGCGCGACACAAATCTTCAGCAGCAAGCGGGTTCAGGGGGCCGTGTTCCATATCGATAACGGCGAAATCAAAGCCAGCGTGACCGCATATTTCCATGAATGCGGGATAAGCGCAGTTTATAAATAAACCGAGGACTGTTTCGCCTTGTTTAATTTTTTGTTTGAGTTGGTTTTGACGCATGGGTAATCCCGGAAAGTTAAGTTTTTTTTTACCGCAGATGAAGCCAGATTGTTTTTAATAATACAGCTCAAATATAGTGGTGATAAATTACTTTATGTTAAGATAATTGATAAAAATTTTATAGCTGCTTTTGCTTCTATTTTAAAAGGAATCAAGCACAAAAGCCAGCCGAAAATAAACATTCCTAAAATTGGTAAAAATATTGGTCCCACGGAGGGTTCGACTAACCAAGCAAATAAAGAAAACATTCCTATACTGCCAGTTGTCCACAGCCAAAGAATCAAAAATCCTAGGACTATTTTATGTAAAGTCATCCTAATTTTGATGGAACAACCGAACTGTTGAGTGTATATATTTCCTTCTATAATTGGGAACAATAAATTTCGACCGATGATGATGCGATTAATTTTGAAACTTTTGCCAGAAATTGTTCCTTCATAAGGTTTTGGAGGTGGCGGGCCAAAGGGTATAATTATTCTAACAACTTTGGGATGAGTGACAACTTCGTCCAACCTGCGCCCCACTTCCGAAAAAGTTAAACTGGTGGTAATTGTTAAACTCTCAAAAGGAATAAATAACCTAAAAAATTTGACGATCTTGAGCATAAGGTTCATCCGGCTGTTCAATAGTTGTTGCTGGTATTAATGCCTCTTCTCTAAAAAAGTTTTCCCTGACAACACCGCGAAATACCAGTATACTGCAAAATAAACATTTAGATGAGATGAGTGTTTTTCGCTTATGTCAAAATTAATTCCCCAATCTCCGATGAAACTTCGACATTATCTATTTTTGCTCAAAGGTCGATCGATCTTTAGCCTCACCCTCGGTATAATTTCGGCGATAGGGAGCATTTCGCCAGTCTTTGCCGAACCTCCGCGTAATCCAGACAATGCAGAAACTTGCGACATTCTAGTAGCAGGCGGCGGGCTCGCAGGCGCTGCTACCGCTTACGAAGGTTTGCGGGCGGGGCGCACAGTTTGCCTTACTGAAATTACTGACTGGGTAGGCGGTCAAATTTCCTCCCAGGGAACTTCCGCACTCGATGAAAGAGAGACTCAGCGATCGCTCTTATTTTACCCCCGTGGCTACCTAGAATTGCGGCAGCGGATTAAGGAACATTACGGCCGGCTAAATCCCGGAGGTTGTTGGGTTAGCTCTTCGTGTTTCATGCCCTACGACGGTCACAAAATTCTATTTAACATCTTGCAGGATGCCGCTAGAAAAGGCAAAGGTACGCTGAAGTGGTTTCCCAATACGGTTATTAAAGAACTAGCAATTACTCCTGCTGTGGCGGGGAATACGGTTGGGGGTCAACAAATTAAAAGTGCGATCGCCATTCAACACAAACCGGCCGCCAATACCCCGCCCATCAACACCGAAACTCTTTCTCAGACTATCGAAGATGCCTATCGCTATGAAAATTCTGCACGATTTAACAAAACTATTATTCGGTTTATTCCCAAACCACCTAACCAGTCAAATTCCAAACCTAGACCTGCTGATTGGTACGTGGTAGATGCCACTGAAACAGGCGAATTGATCGGACTTGCGGATGTTCCTTACCGCCTCGGAATTGACCCGCGTTCCCCTGTGGAACCTTCCTCCCCCAGCCCAACCGGCGACGCTTACTGCACTCAAGGTTTTACCTACACCTTTGCGATGCAGGCAACGAAGGAACCGCAGCAGCATCAAGTGCCGTCTTTTTATCAACAATACGCTCCTTACTACAGCTACGAATTGCAGAGATTAGCGAGCTTTCCCTTAGTTTTCACCTACCGCCAAATCAGGAGCATGAGACCGGATGAAAAGCGACCTTCAGACCCGAAGCAATTCCCGATTTATCCCGGGGATATTTCGATGCAAAATTGGACTTGGGGCAATGACTATCGTCCCGGCAATTCTCAAGATAATTTAATTTACACTCGCGATCAGTTGGAAGCAGACGGTCAACTGCAACCGGGGGGATGGATGGGCGGTTTGCGAACGGAAACTTTGCGAAAAGGAGAGGAAAATGCCAAAGGATATTTCTACTGGCTGGTAACAGGAACTACTGACTCGCAGCTAGGAGAGGGAGTGAAAAAGCCTAATCCAAACAATCGTTTTTTGAGCGGGTTGGATTCGCCGATGGGGACGGTACACGGACTTTCTAAATATCCTTATATGCGGGAGGGCCGGCGTATTATTGGGCGGCCGAGTTTCAATCAGCCTCAAGGTTTTACGGTGTGGGAAGTTGATATGTCTCGCACTGACTTTACGGCAGATTTTTATCGCCAGAATTTGTCGGAGGAAGAGTATCGCAATTTGTGGTTGGCTGTGGGTGGTTTGAATGCGCCGGCTTTGGCTGTGGGAAGTCAATCTGTTGAGGATACAAAATCGCGATCGCGCGCTACGATTTATCCTGATTCTGTGGGTATTGGTCATTATGCGATCGACTTTCACCCCTGCATGACCAACAGTCCGCCGGAAGCACCAGGAAATATCGAACGGGAAGGTACTCGCAAAGCTCAAGGGCAAGCTTATCCCTTTCAAATTCCGCTGCGGGCAATGATTCCCCAGAAAATTGACAATATGTTAGTTGCAGGTAAAAGTATTGCTGTTAGCCACACAGCGGCCGCTGCTTATCGAGTGCATTCTTTTGAATGGTCTGCCGGTGCGGCGGCGGGAGTTACGGCTGCTTTTTCCCTAGAAAAGGGGATTATACCTTATGAATTAGTGGACGAATTGCCGTCCCGCGAGCCAAATTTGGAAGTGTTGCAGTTGCGGTTGCAACAAAATGCCAATCCGATCGCCTTTCCGGGTACTTCTATTTTCAATAGTTCGTGGCAAAATTGGAAATAATCGCAGTTGATAATCTGTAGGGCGGACATCCTGCCCGCCCTACCATAAAATTCACTCTTTGTGGAATAGGGTAAAACAGGCTTTCGGACCTGTTGCTGACACCCGGCAATTAACTCGTTACCAAGAAGAGCCTGCTAATCAGTGTAAAATAACAAATAATAAAATAGCTGATCAACAGCAATTTGTCATCCATCTTTCGATAGAAGCAATCAGACACTGCTTTAGTTGGATAATATCAATAATCTCAAAAATATTCCCCCCTTCCCCTTCAAACTCGTCAAAGGTAACGGTCATGTCAACTGCACAGATAACAAGCCCCAATTCCAATAATGGTTATGCCAAACAGTTACTTAGAACCTTGGTAGCTGTTAAAAAAGGGGACTTTTCAGTTCGGATGCCCATAGACCAGACCGGTCTAGCGGGGAAAATTGCTGACGAACTTAACGAAATTATCGAACTCAATGAGAGAATGGCGGCCGAACTCGAGCGAATTGGCACAGTTGTGGGTAAAGAAGGCAAAATTGCCCAGCGGGCCACCATCGGCAGCGCCGAGGGGTCATGGGCAGCTAGCGTAAACTCTGTCAATACCCTAATTACAGATTTAGTGCAACCAACCTCTGAAACCGCCAGAGTAATCCGGGCCGTAGCAAAAGGAGATTTATCGCAAACCATCGCCTTAGAAATAGAAGACAGACCCCTCAAAGGAGAATTCCTCCAAACAGCGCAAATTGTTAACACAATGGTAGACCAGTTGAGCTCCTTTGCGTCGGAAGTAACGCGGGTGGCTAGGGAGGTAGGAACGGAAGGGAAATTAGGCGTGCAAGCTGAAGTTAAAGGAGTTGCTGGAACCTGGAAAGATTTAACGGATTCAGTTAACTCGATGGCCGGGAATTTAACAGCACAAGTGCGGAACATTGCTGACGTAACAACGGCTGTGGCTAATGGCGATTTATCCAAAAAAATTACAGTAGATGTTAAAGGGGAAATTCTCGAACTGAAAAACACGATTAACATCATGGTGGATCAGTTGAGTTCCTTCGCATCAGAAGTAACGCGGGTGGCGAGAGAAGTAGGAACCGAAGGGAAATTAGGCGTACAAGCTGAAGTGCGGGGAGTGGCCGGAACCTGGAAAGATTTGACGGATTCAGTTAACTCAATGGCCGGCAATCTTACCGCACAAGTACGGAACATTGCCGACGTGACGACTGCTGTGGCAAATGGTGACTTATCTAAAAAAATTACAGTAGATGTTAAAGGTGAAATTCTGGAGTTAAAAAACACTATTAACATCATGGTGGATCAGTTAAATTCCTTTGCCTCTGAAGTAACGCGGGTGGCGAGAGAAGTAGGTTCCGAAGGCAAACTCGGCGGTCAAGCAGAAGTGAAAGGAGTTGCGGGAACGTGGAAGGATTTAACTGATAGCGTTAACTTCATGGCAGGCAGTTTGACAGCACAAGTGCGGAACATCGCTGAAGTGACAACCGCTGTGGCAAAGGGCGATTTATCTAAGAAAATTACAGTAGATGTTAAAGGCGAAATTCTTGAACTCAAAAACACCGTCAACACGATGGTTGACCAGTTAAATTCCTTCGCATCGGAAGTAACCAGGGTTGCTAGGGAAGTGGGGAACGAAGGGAAATTAGGTGTACAAGCTGAAGTGCAGGAAGTAGCAGGAACCTGGAAAGATTTAACGGATTCAGTTAACTCAATGGCCGGTAATTTAACAGCACAAGTCCGCAACATTGCTGAGGTGACGACGGCTGTTGCTAACGGTGACTTATCTAAAAAAATTACGGTACAGGTTAAAGGCGAAATTTTAGAACTAAAAAATACCATTAACGTGATGGTGGATCAGCTTAATTCCTTTGCATCTGAAGTAACCAGGGTTGCTAGGGAAGTGGGTTCGGAAGGTAAACTAGGCGGTCAAGCGGATGTCCGAGGCGTAGCAGGAACGTGGAAGGATTTAACGGATTCAGTTAACTTTATGGCGGGTAGTTTAACCGAACAAGTACGGAATATTGCTGCTGTTACGACTGCTGTGGCCAATGGCGATTTATCTAAGAAAATTACCGTAGATGTTAAAGGCGAAATTCTGGAGTTAAAAAACACTGTCAACACGATGGTGGATCAGTTAAATTCCTTCGCTTCGGAAGTAACCAGGGTTGCTAGGGAAGTCGGAAATGAAGGGAAATTAGGCGTGCAAGCTGAAGTTAAAGGGGTGGCCGGAACCTGGAAAGATTTAACGGATTCAGTTAACTCGATGGCGGGTAATCTTACCGCCCAAGTGCGGAACATTGCGGAAGTGACAACGGCTGTGGCAAATGGCGACTTGTCGAAGAAAATTACTGTGGATGTGAAAGGAGAAATTCTCGAACTGAAAAACACGATTAACATCATGGTGGATCAGTTGAGTTCCTTCGCATCTGAAGTAACGCGGGTGGCGAGGGAAGTAGGAACGGAAGGTAAATTAGGTGTGCAAGCTTACGTGCGGGGTGTAGGGGGAACTTGGAAAGATTTAACGGATAATGTTAACTTGATGGCCGGGAATTTGACGGCGCAGGTGCGGAATATTGCGGAAGTGACGAAAGCGGTAGCAAATGGCGACTTGTCGAAGAAAATTACTGTAGATGTCAAAGGCGAAATTCTCGAACTGAAAGATACTATTAACGTGATGGTGGATCAGCTTAATTCCTTCGCTTCTGAGGTAACGCGGGTGGCGCGGGAGGTGGGAACTGAGGGGAAATTAGGCGGTCAAGCTGAGGTGAAAGGAGTTGCGGGAACTTGGAAAGATTTAACCGACAATGTAAACTCGATGGCGGGAAATTTGACAGCGCAAGTGCGGGGTATTGCTAAAGTTGTGACGGCGGTGGCGAATGGCGATTTGAAGCGGAAGTTAATGCTGGAAGCTAAGGGAGAAATTGCGACTCTGGCAGATACGATTAACGAGATGATCGACACGCTCGCGACGTTTGCCGATCAAGTTAGTACGGTGGCGCGAGAGGTGGGGATTGAAGGGAAGTTAGGCGGTCAGGCGAAGGTTCCGGGGGCGGCGGGAACGTGGCGAGATTTGACGGATAACGTGAATGAATTGGCGGCGAATTTGACTACTCAGGTGCGCGCGATCGCGGAAGTGGCAATTGGTGTTACTAAAGGCGATTTAACGAGGTCAATTTCCGTCGCCGCTGAAGGAGAAGTTGCGATCGTCAAGGACAACATCAACCAGATGATTGCCAATCTCCGGGAGACAACGCAGAAGAATACCGAGCAAGATTGGCTCAAGACCAACCTCGCTAAGTTCACTAGAATGCTGCAAGGTCAGCGGGATTTAGAAACAGTTTCTAAATTAATCCTCTCGGAATTAACACCGCTGGTTTCTGCTCAGCATGGCGTGTTCTTTATGATGGAAACTGTAGAACACGACCCCTTCCTCAAACTCTTAAGTACCTACGCCTACCGGGAACGTAAAAGCTTAGGAAATAAATTCCATTTAGGCGAAGGTTTGGTCGGACAGTGCGCCCTGGAGAAGGAAAGAATACTGCTGACCGAAGTGCCGGACAACTACGTTAAAATTAGCTCGGGTCTGGGAGAATCTACGCCGCTGAATGTCGTGGTTTTACCTGTACTGTTTGAAGGGCAGGTGACGGCGGTAATTGAGCTAGCTTCGTTCCGCCGCTTCAGCGAAATTCACTTAACATTCCTCGACCAACTCACGGAAAGTATTGCCATTGTTTTAAATACAATTGCGGCGAGTATGCGGACGGAAGAGTTGCTGAAACAGTCGCAATCTTTGGCTGAAGAGTTGCAAGCTCAGCAAAAGGAGCTAACGGAAACTAACAAGCGGCTAGAACAGCAAGCGCAGTTGCAGCAGACGAATGAGGAACTGCTGAAGAAGCAGCAGGAAGAGTTGCAACAAACGAATGAAGAACTAGAAGAACAAGCTGAATTACTAGCGCTGCAAAATAAGGAAGTTGAGCGGAAAAACCGAGATATCGAACAGGCGAGGGGGTTGTTGGAAGAAAGAGCCGAACAGTTGGCTCTCACTTCTAAGTATAAGTCGGAGTTTCTGGCAAATATGTCTCACGAGTTGCGAACTCCGCTGAATTCGCTGTTGATTCTGGCTCGATTGCTTTCTGACAATACTGAAGGCAATCTGACTCTGAAGCAAGTTGAATACACGCGCACAATTTACTCGGCGGGAACTGATTTGTTAGGGCTGATTAATGACATCTTGGATCTGGCTAAGATTGAATCAGGCACGATGTCGGTGGAAATTGAGCAAGTGTTGTTTCCGGACTTGCGAGATCATTTGGATCGAACTTTCCGCCAAATCGCCCTGGATAAGAAGTTGAGTTTTCAAATCGAGCTTGAGGCTGGGTTGCCAAAAGGTCTCTATACTGATGCTAAACGGCTGCAACAAGTTTTGAAGAATCTCCTCTCTAATGCGTTTAAGTTTACAGAGCGAGGTGAGGTGAAATTGCTTGTCGAAGTAGCGCGGGAAGGGTGGAGTTTAGAGATAGAAAGTTTAAGGAGTTCCCCTAATGTTTTGGCTTTCTCAGTTAGCGATACGGGAATTGGGATTTCTGCTGAAAAACACAGGGTTATTTTTGAGGCTTTCCAACAGGCTGATGGTAGCACTAGCCGCAAATACGGGGGCACGGGTTTGGGTTTGTCAATTAGTAGAGAAATCGCTAATTTATTAGGGGGAGAAATTAAATTGACAAGTCGCCCTGGTGAGGGTAGTAGGTTCACGCTTTATCTGCCGCAAACTTACCAAGAATCGCGAATAATGAATGATCAGGAATCGGGAACGGGTAAGCAAATGGCTCAATTGTCGCCTGCTATTTCTTCTACAGTTCCTTCGCCGAATTTCAACTTGCCGATCGCCCCTTATCCATCACCGATTATCGCTGACGATCGCGAAAATGTCGAGTTGGAGGATCGCGTGCTGTTGATTATTGAAGATGACGTGAACTTCGCTCGAATTCTGTTGGATATGGCGCAGGAACACGGTTTTAAAGGTTTGGTGGCTTTGCGGAGCGATATCGGTTTGGCGATGGCGCGAGAGTTCAAGCCAACGGCGATTATGCTGGATCTAAATTTGCCTGTGATGGATGGCTGGACAGTGCTCGATCGCTTGAAGCACGATCCAAGTACGCGCCACATTCCGGTTCACATTGTATCAGTTGAAGAAGGGCGGCAGCGCAGTTTGCAGTTAGGGGCGATCGCGTACCTACAAAAGCCTGTCAGTCGCGAAGCTTTGAGCCATGCTTTAACTGATATTAAGGGGTTTGTGGAGCGGCCGGTGAAGAATTTGCTAGTCGTGGAAGACGACGAAACACAGCGTATGGGCATTGTGGATTTAATCGGCAATCACGATGTTTCTACAACGGCTGTGGGGAGTGGTGCAGAGGCGCTAGCAACTTTGAGATCGGGGCATTTTGACTGCGTTGTACTCGATTTGGGACTACCAGATATGACTGGTTTTGAACTGATCGAGCAGATCAAGCAAGACGCTAGTTTTAGAAGTCTGCCGCTTATTATTTATACGGGCAAAGAGTTGACAAGAACCGAAGAAACTCAACTCAAGCGCATGGCGGAAACAATCATTATTAAAGATGTGCGATCGCCGGAACGTTTGTTAGATGAAACAGCTTTGTTCTTGCACCGAGTCCAAGCAAATTTGCCGGAACCGAAGCGTCAAATGCTAGAGCAATTGTATCAAACAGATTCGACCCTCGCGGGCAAAAAAGTCTTGATTGTTGACGACGATATGCGGAATATTTTCGCCCTCACAAGTATGTTGGAGCGCCATAAAATGCAAATTGTGTATGCTGAGAATGGCAGAGAGGGCATTGCTAAATTGCAAAATACGCCTGACATAAATATTGTGTTGATGGACGTGATGATGCCAGAGATGGACGGTTACGAAACAATGCAAGCAATTCGTAAAATGCCTCAATTTGCTTCCTTGCCAATGATTGCTCTTACTGCGAAAGCTATGAAGGGCGATCGGGAAAAATGTATCGAAGCTGGGGCGTCTGACTACATTACCAAACCTGTTGATACGGAACAGTTGCTCTCGCTGCTGCGTGTCTGGCTTTATAGATAATGAAGTGAGTTGACTGTTGGCAGTTGTCATTAGTGAGCAGTCAACAGTCAACAGTCAACAGCCAACAGTCAACAGTCAACAGTCAACAGTCAACAATGCCCAATAACCAATTAGTAATTAAAAATGCCCGAAAGCCATGAACTTGAAACAATCGAAATTCAACTCCTACTAGAGGGAATGTTTCGCTATTACGGATTTGATTTTCGCAATTATGCTCTTGCCTCTCTCAAGCGGCGTATTTGGAACACTATTCGCTCGGAACGGCTCACCACTGTCTCTGCACTTCAGGAAAAGGTACTTCACAATCCTGGTTACCTAGACCGTTTACTGCTGGACATTTCTGTCAATGTAACGGCGATGTTTCGCGATCCCAGCTTTTACATTAGTTTCAGAAATAAAGTGGTGCCGCTGCTGCGTACTTATCCTTTTATTCGGATTTGGCACGCTGGATGTTCAACGGGAGAAGAAGTCTATTCTATGGCAATCTTGCTGCAAGAAGAAGGACTGTATGACCGTTGTCGGATTTACGCTACGGACATGAATGAATTAGTCTTGAAAAGAGCAAAAACAGGGATATTCCCGCTGAAACAAATGCAAGAATATACGCAACTCTACCACCAAGCGGGGGGCAAGAAAGCGTTTTCTGAGTATTACACTGCTGCCTATGAAAATGCGATTTTTCGCTCTTCACTTAAAGAAAATATTGTCTTTGCTCACCACAACCTAGCAACGGATAATTCTTTTAATGAATTTAATGTTATTTTATGCCGTAATGTGATGATTTATTTCAATTCACACCTCCAAGAGCGGGTACACAAGCTTTTTTATGAGAGCCTGGGAATGTTTGGGGTTTTAGGACTAGGACATCAGGAGTCTCTGACTTTTACACCTTATGAAAAATACTATGAACCAATTGAAAGTAGTGATAAAATCTACCGAAGAGTTAAATAAAAAAAATTTTGAAATAGTGGTTGTGGGCACGTCTTTGGGAGGGCTAGAGGCTCTGACTGTGCTGCTGGCAGATTTGCCACAAAGCTTTCCTTTACCTGTAGTTATTGTCCAACACCGCCATAAGAGTTCTCAGAATAGGCTTACTTATTTTTTACAAAAGCAAAGCTCTCTCCAAATCACGGAGGCCGAAGACAAAGAGGAGATCGCACCTGGACGGGTTTACTTGGCTCCTGCTGACTATCACTTGCTAATAGAATCGCCCTCAGAGGAGGAGTTTAGCCTGTATGAAAACGACTTTACAGAATGGGGGAGCGTGGCAGTGGAGTCAATCCCTAATTCCAAATCCCCAATCCCCAATCGCGGCACTCCTAAATTTGCACTATCAACTGAGGCTCCAGTGTCCTACGCGCGGCCCTCAATCGATGTGCTGTTTGAGTCTGCTGCGGATGCCTTTGGGGAGAAAGTTATCGGCATAATTTTAACGGGAGCTAATTCGGAT
Organism: Microcoleus sp. S13_B4; assembly: GCF_036700885.1. Lineage (NCBI taxonomy): Bacteria > Bacillati > Cyanobacteriota > Cyanophyceae > Oscillatoriales > Microcoleaceae > Microcoleus > Microcoleus sp. S13_B4. Next base: position 18,062 of record NZ_JAUBPU010000036.1, on the reverse strand, counting down.
GGCAGTAAAGGGCTGGCAAAAATTAAAGCTGAGGGAGGATTGACATTTGTGGAGGAACCGGCTTCAGCTCTATGCCCGACCATGCCAGCGTCGGCGATCGCAAATGTTGAAGTAGACTGGATTTTACCCCTCTCTAAAATCGCTCCCTGTTTAGTCAATTTGCTAAGAATTAAAGATTAAAAGAACTATGAATCTGCAGTCCCCCCATCGAGTAAATGTCCTTTTAGTTGACGATCGCCCCGAAAACTTGGTAGCTCTCGAAGCTATTCTCAACAGCCCCTCTTATAATCTAGTACAAGCTAGTTCGGGCGCGGAGGCTCTGAGATGTCTGCTTAATGAAGATTTTGCGGTAATTTTGCTTGATGTGCAGATGCCGGGAATGGATGGATTTGAGACAGCAACATTGATTCGCTCAAGAGATCGATCGCGCTCGACTCCGATTATTTTTATCACAGCATTCAGCAGTAATGACACCCACGTGTTTAAAGGTTATTCTCTGGGTGCGGTGGATTACTTGTTCAAACCCTTGGAACCGGAAATATTGACATCGAAGGTGGGGGTATTTGTGGAATTGTTCCAAAAAACAGTCGAGGTGAAACAGCAAGCAACACAGTTGGCTGCTGTTAATAGTGAACTAAGTAAAAGTGAAGAGCGGTTTCGCACTTTGTGTGCTTGTTCGCCGCTAGGAATTTACTTGGCTGACGTTGAAGGCCGCTGTACTTACATCAATCCCCGTTGTGAAGCAATTTGCGGATTAACATTGGAGGAAAGCTTGGCCGAGGTTTGGCAGCGGGAAGTTCATCCAGAAGATCGCGATCGCGTAGTCACAGATTGGTTAGCTTGGATGAAAAAAAGTCAGGAATATTCTAACGAGTTTCGATTAGCGGGTAGCGAAACTGTGCGTTGGGTTCACGTGCAGTCGTCGCCAATGTTTTCGGATTTGGGAAAACTGATGGGTCACGTGGGCACGGTTAGAGATGTCACAGACCGCAAGCAAGCAGAGGAAGAACGCAGCCGACTAATCCGCGAACAAGTGGCGCGACAAGAAGCGGAGAGAGCTAACCAGATGAAGGATGAATTTCTAGCTATTCTCTCTCACGAACTCCGTACTCCTTTAAATGCAATTCTCGGCTGGTCTAGGCTGCTTCGTACCAAAACATTTGACCAAGACACTATAGAGAAAGCCCTAGAAACAATTGAGCGCAATGCTAAATCTCAATCTCAACTCATCGAAGATATTTTAGATGTTTCGCGGATTCTGCGGGGGAAACTAAATTTAAATAAGCATCCGATTCGGTTGGAATCTGCGATCAAGCTGGCAATAGATTCTTTGCAGCCGCTGACTGAGGAAAAATCAATAGTCATAGAATTAACGTGCAGTCCAAATGTAGGTGAAGTTATCGGCGATTTCGATCGCTTGCAGCAAATTGTGTGGAATTTGCTGTCAAATGCGATTAAGTTTAGTCCGCAAGAGGGTAAAGTAGAGGTGCGGTTAGAGTCAGTTGGCGATGAGGCTCAAATTGAGATAATTGATAGCGGCATTGGTATCGCTCCTGATTTTTTGCCTTATGTTTTCGATCGCTTCCGCCAAGCTGATAGCAGCACAACTAGGTCTTACGGGGGTTTGGGACTGGGATTGGCGATCGTCCGTCACTTGGTGGAACTGCACGGCGGTAGGGTGCAGGCAGAGAATAATCCGGGCGAGGGTGCGAAATTTACGGTGGCTTTACCTGTGGCACAGAGAAACGCCCTCGCTGCTGACAATGATTGGTCGCCGCTCAATGACGCGACAGAGGTTCTCCCCACTCTGGCTAATTTGCAATTGCTGGTGGTGGATGATGACGATGACACGCGGGAGTTTTTGATTGCTTTACTCGAGGACGAAGGAGCTCTGGTGCGATCGGCGACATCCGTGGCCGAGGCTCTAGCTGGACTGGAGAGTTATTGGCCGGATCTGCTGCTGAGCGACATTGGAATGCCGCAAGCAGACGGCTACGAGTTGATCGCGCGGGTGAGAGAAATGGAATTGCTCAGGGGTGGAAAGATGCCTGCGATCGCTCTGACGGCCTACGCCAGAGAGGAAGAGCGCCAGCAAGCGCTGGAAGCGGGTTTCCAGATGCACTTATCTAAACCAGTTGACATAAATAAGTTAATTGCCGCAATTGCTAACCTCACAGGAATGCTCGGAAATCCCGCTCCAACGGGCTCGGCGGTTAAAACCGCTTTGTTGACCCCCCAATCTCGTGCCGATTAGTGAGAAAAATATTAAGCTAGCTTAAAGGACAAGCGATCGACAGTTCGGAACAAGACACCCGTTTTTCCACAAAAAACTGGATATTTGCCGTTTTTTTTGCTTCAACCTGCCGTCAAAGTACAAAATTACCCGCCAATCAATACATGAATATTTTTAGCAGTCTGCTTTCTAGCCCAACTCAAGCACCCCAAGTCAAAAAACAGCGTCGAGGCATTGAAATTAAGTCGGAACGCGAAATCGAAATTATGCGGCAAGCAGCAAAAATCGTTGCAACGGTACTCAAAGAAATTTCCCAAATGGTGAAACCGGGAATGACTACTGCTGATTTGGATGCTTATGCCGAAAAACGCATCCGCCAAATGGGGGCAACTCCGAGTTTTAAAGGCTATCACGGTTTCCCCGGATCGATTTGCTCTAGCATTAATAACGAAGTTGTTCACGGCATTCCCAGCGCCAAAAAAGTAATTCGGGCAGGAGATGTTCTTAAGGTAGATACGGGGGCATATTACCAAGGTTTTCACGGCGATTCTTGCATCACGATCGCAGTTGTGGAAGTGACTCCTGAATCTGCCAAATTAATCCGAGTCGCAGAAGAAGCTCTCTACAAAGGCATCGAACAAGTGAAGGCTGGAGCCTATTTGCTAGATCTGGCTGGTGCGATCGAAGATCATGTCAAAAGCAACGGTTTTAACATCGTTGAGGAGTTTACCGGCCACGGTGTCGGGCGAAATTTGCACGAGGAACCGTCGGTTTTCAATTTTCGCACGCGGGAAATGCCGAACGTGAAATTGCGAGCGGGGATGACATTGGCGATCGAACCGATTCTGAATGCCGGTTCTAAGTACACTCGGACGCTTTCTGACAAGTGGACTGCTGTAACGGTTGACAATGCTATGTCGGCTCAGTTTGAGCATACTGTGTTGGTGACGGAAACTGGTTATGAAATTTTGACCGATCGTTCAAAAGTTTAAGTGGAAAAGTTCAAGAATAATTTTGAGTTTTGAGTTTTGAGTTTTGAATTAAAGATTTAATCAGTTTTTAATCGTTAGATCAAAACCCAACTCAAAACTCTTGAGTTGAACAACAAGTTTTTAACTTCCTTCGATGGATGGAGTGACAAGAAGAGTTAAATTCGGCTAAATTAAAAATTAGTGGTAAAGCGTAAGGGTAACAACTATGTCAGCACGATTATTATTGGTAGATGATGAACCGGGCTTGCGGGAAGCAGTACAAGCTTATTTGGAAGATAGCGATTTTGCTGTTGAGGTTGCCAGTAATGCTCGGGATGGGTGGGAACTCTTACAGCAGACTAATCCGGATTTGGTGATTTCAGACATTATGATGCCGCAGGTGGACGGTTATCAATTTCTCAAGCAAGTACGGGAAGATCCTCGCTATAAGGCTTTGCCGGTGGTGTTTTTGACGGCTAAGGGGATGACGAGCGATCGTATTCAAGGCTATCAAGCAGGTTGCGATGCTTATCTTTCTAAGCCCTTCGATCCCGACGAATTAGTAGCAATAGTAACCAATTTGCTGGCTCGCCGCGCGGCTGCGAAGGATACGAGCGAAAATGCTGAAAGTCCCGATATTGCTGCTTTGACAAGCCAAATGGCGAGAATTGAGTCTTTGCTGAGTGGGCGGAGTTCGATCGCCCAGAGTCCTTCGCCGATTAAAATTGATTTGACTCCGCGAGAACAAAGTGTTTTGGATTTGGTTGCTCAAGGTTTGATGAATAAGGAAATTGCCCGCCGCTTGGAAACTAGCGTGCGTAATGTGGAAAAGTACGTCAGCCGTTTGTTTAGCAAGACGGGTACTAACAGCCGTACTGAGTTGGTGCGCTTCGCTCTCGAACACGGCTTGACGAAATAGGAGCCCTCTCGACTTGGCTGGAGGCTCTGCCTCGCCGAGCTGCGTTACCAGGCTCTTCCTGGTAACGAGAATTATGAAACAACTTAGAAATGTTAAGATATAAGTATTGACAGAGATCCGGTGGCTGTGGTATGTCACATCAGCTTGCTGGTGGCAGCGCGGGAGTCCGAAAACTGGTGTGCGAAAACTGGTGTGCGATCGAACTTCTCACCCACTTTGCTTTGACTCTGAGATGAACACTCGCAAAGGCTGGGGAATTACTTAACGGGAAAACCTGACTGTTTAAGAGTTTTCACGTAGTAAATACAAAGGCAAACACTTGACCGGATACCCTCCGTTAAGCAAACTTGTAGCGAAGTGTCACAGATGAGCTTATATTTTATCAGAAAATAAACCCCTATTAATTAATGACAGCGCAGGAAAGTAGCGCCGGATGTTGAATGTCTAGCAGCACCAAAGTTGAGTTTATACTAGGAGGATACCATGAGGAAAATCAGGGTGCGACAAACGATAAGTGCCATAGTAGCACTGCCGCTCGTACTAATAGCCAATACCACTCAAGCTTTTGCCACTGATACCGGTCAGAAAATAGAGCCAATTAAGAAAGTTTCGGATTTGGGCGATGAGCTTGATTTTGATATGGCGACACCAACAACCATCAGCATTGAAGAAAGCGAGGATTGGGATGAACCTGATTTTACAGCTACTTTAGATATCGAGATTAGTAAATTTATGACAAACAATCTTCAAGCTGTAATTGATGAGCCGCCACCGGTAGTTTATCTCAGTGATGTGAGGGGCCAGGCAAGCAAGGAATGCCGCATTTCAGCGATATGCGAATAACAGAATCGGATTTGGGCGATTGGGGCGATGGGTGGGAACCCCGCAAACAAAGACTCTTTTGCTGGGTAGAATTTGAGCAATGATCAAGATTTCAGTAAAATTCGGTTGATTTTGCTGGGAATATGCGAATAACAGAGTATGTATTTTTTTGGGTATGCTTTAATGCGATCGGCTAAAACAATAAGTATGTAGGTTGAAATAAAATTAACTAATTGATAGTTCCCAGTGATTGGAAATCGCCCAAAAGGGCAGAAATAAAATTAATCATGTGATTCTTTGCTGTGATTGGCAAACGTAAAAACTGGTAAAAGTAAAGTTAGAGCAACTGCCAAAACGGTGAGGACGTTCTTAATTGCACTTTCCCCTGCGATCGATTCCTTCCATCCGTTACATCCGTTAAATAATCCGTTGCCGAACTTCCATCCGTTACATCCGTTAAATAATCCGTTGCCGAACTTCCATCCGTTACATCCGTTAAATAATCCGTTGCCGAACTTCCTTTTGTCGGCGGTTTACAGCACCTATCCTCAGAAACTTTTTCAAATATTAATTATGATTAATTCGCACTGCCAGCAAGACACCGCAGCACAGCAAAACAAAAGTTCGCTGCAAACTCTCTCCCGAGCTCTGAGAATGTCTCAGGGACAATTTTCGCTGATTTTGGTGCGGTGCAATTACAGTGCTATGAGAGAGGAAACTGTACAGCAATTGCGGGAGGATTCGGGTATCGAGATTCGAGAAATTGTCCTCCCGCCATCTGTTAAAACTCTTTACACGACGATAGAAACCAAACTTTCCTGCAGCCACCCGTCAGCTTTAATGGTGTTTGGATTGGAATCGGTAAGCGCGATCGATCGACTGCTGACTTCTACCAACTACGTGAGGGAAGAATTTCGGAATAATTTTCCCTTCCCGGTGGTGCTGTGGGTGACAGACAAAATCTTAAAAAAACTGATTCGGTTAGTAACAGATATCGAGACTTGGACGACCACTGTTGAATTTGTGCTCGGCCCAGAGGACTTGGTGGATTTCCTGGGAAAAAGTGCCGATCGCATTTTTTCCAAAATTTTAGAAAGTGGCAATTGGCGTTTAAGTAATTCTGCCATTCTCGGAGCCAACTCTTTGACTGAATTAGAGTCGGCTAGCCAAGACTTGCAAACTTGCAACATCAGGTTAGAACCAGCTATTGAAGCGAGTTTGCAATTTATTCGCGGTAGGCACGAATATGCTTGTCACCGCATCCCGGCGGCTATTGAATTGTATCAAAAAAGTCTCAGTTTTTGGAAGTATCAAGTAGCATTTATTGGCCCCAAAACAGAATTTAGCGATTTGTTATTTACCGTTCACCCAGCCCCGGTGTTAGAGGGAATTCTGCTATTCCACATCGGTCTTTGCTACCGTTTCCAAGCAGAACAACACCGCAGTGGCAACCGTCCTTACTGGACGGAAGCTAAGAATTATTTTCAGGAATGTATTGATGTTTTAGAACGGGCGGGACGGCCGGATGCCGTTGGTATATTCATCAATCAACTTGGCGAAGTATTGCAGCATTTAGAAGATTGGGATGCACTGTGGAATTTAGCTATCAAAGCTCGGAGGTTACATGAAAATATGGAAAATTCAGCAGTTAATTTGGCTCAAGATTACGGCTTTTTGGCTAGAGTAGCCTTAGAGCAAAAGAACTGGCAAGGGGCGAAAGAATGGGCTTTAGTGGCTCTAAACGTTCTCAACTCAAATTTAGAAGCGACGGGACAGGGAACCCCTGTAAAGTCGCAGCATCTAGGCTTGTATCTGTTAATTTTAGCAGAGGCCCAGAGTCAGTTGGGTGAGGTGCAGGAGGCGATCGCGCATTTAGAGCTTGCTCGCTTGGAAACCGAACCTTGCTACAATCCGCAACTGTATTTGCGGGTTTTAGAAATGCTGCGATCGCTCTATTTTCAGAGGGGAGAATATCTCGAAGCATTTCAAATTAAGCAAGATTATCGAGCGGTGGAACATACTTATCGGTTCCGAGCTTTTATTGGAGCCGGAAAGTTGCAGCCGCACAGAGAAGCGGTTAATTCCGTCGCCGAAACTGTTGCCGGCGCTGCTACTATTGCGGACGAAATTACTGCTTCCGGCAGAGAGCAAGACCTCAACCGCTTGATATATAGGATGAACAATACCCCCGACAAACTGACAGTAATTTACGGTCAGTCTGGAGTGGGCAAAAGTTCAATACTCACGGGAGGATTAGTACCAGCTCTCAAACAAAAAAAAATAGAAAGGCGGACTGTTTTGCCCGTAGTGCTGCAAGTTTACAACAACTGGCCACGGGAATTGACCAGACAGTTATCTGCTGGGAAAGCTGAAATATTCGATCCGGAAATTGCCGAAGCACTATCAGAAATTGCTCCGGTAGATTTTCCAGTAGAAGCAGGTGCAGTCAAGGGAAATCTTATTTCTGGCTTTGACGATGGCTCGACGGGGAATAATGAGGATCAAAGGGAGCAGCCACAGCCAGTAGAATTAATCATACAACAACAGGCGATCGAATACAAAAACATTATCAATGAGCTGCAAAGAAATTCCGAACATTTAGTTACTGTTCTGATATTTGACCAATTTGAAGAATTTTTTTTCGTGTGGAAAGAGCCAGCGGAAAGACAAATATTTTTTGATTTTTTGCGTGAATGCTTGAAAATCAAATATTTAAAAGTCGTCCTGTGTTTGCGGGAAGATTACCTGCACTATTTGCTGGAATTTTCCCGACCCAAAAACCCGACAGGATTGGTTAATAATGATATTTTAGAGGACATTCTCAGCAAAAATATTCTGTTTTATTTGGGAAATTTTTCGCTGCTAGATGCGCGATCGGTAATTCGCACTTTAACTGAGCGAGCGCAGTTTTACTTAGAACCGGATCTGATCGAAGAATTAGTCAAAAATTTAGCTGGAGAATTGGGAGAAGTCCGCCCGATCGAACTACAACTTGTCGGCGCTCAACTGCAACAAGAGAACATTAGAACTTTAAGTCAATATCAGGAACTAGGCAACAATCCGCAACAAAAATTAGTCGAAAGGTTTCTCGAAGAAGTCATCAAAGATTGCGGTCCCGAGAATGAAGTAGCTGCACGCAGAGTATTGTATTTGCTCACAGATGAAGAGGAGATACGTCCGCTAAAAACCCGCGCAGAATTAGCCTCTAATTTAGCGACATTTGCTGAAGGTGATAAATTAGATTTAGTCTTAGAACTGTTAGTAAACTCGGGTTTAGTTTTTCGATGGACGGAACTACCGGCAGAGCTTTATCAGCTCGTTCACGATTATTTAGTTAGCTTCATTCGCCAGCAGCAAGAATTAGATCAAAAGGCAGAATTTGAGGAACTGCGAAAGCAAAACCAAATTAACCGAGATGAAATTGAACAAATTCGCAAAGACAGAGAGCAAGATGCTTTGCTGTCGGAAGCTAGAGACAAACAGTACCAAGCGGAAGCTCAACTTTACCAAACTCGGAGATGGCAATTGCGGGCGGCGGTTCTAGGAGTGCTTGTACTCGCAGGTGTTTCCGGCATGGCATTCGAGCAAGCAAAATTAGCAGAAAGCGCACGGCAAGAAGCAGAAAAAAGTCGGACTGATGCCCTAAATTCGGCGTCGGAAGCTTTGGTGCTTTCTAATGAAAAAAATCAATTAGGAGTGTTGGGAAATAGTATCAAAATCGGTCGTGATTCTCAGAAAAGTACAGCGCTACCTGTGGAGACTAAAAATCAAATTGCTGAAAGACTCAGACAAGCAGTTTCCGGCGTGCAAGAACGCAACCGTTTCGAGATGCACAGCAAGTTTGTTTTGGATGTGAGTGTCAGTCCCGACGGCAATTCAGTTGCTTCGGCAAGTGCTGATAAAACTGTTAAATTGTGGAGCAAAGAAGGTAAGTTATTAAAAACTTTCAATCACCCAGATAGCGTGACGAGTGTTAGTTTTAGTCCCGATGGGAAAACGATCGCTACTGGTTGTGCCGATCGTACAATTAGAATTTGGCAAGTAGATAACGACAAAAGTGCCATCGCCATTCTATCCGGCCACCGCGATATCGTCACCAGCGTCAGTTTCAGTCCAGACGGCAAAACCCTAGCTTCCGCCAGTCACGACAACACCGTCAAAATCTGGAACCTGACAGACAAAAAATTGCTGCAAACCTTAACCGGACACAAAGACTGGGTGCTCGGCGTCAGTTTCAGTCCCGACGGCCAAACAATTGCCTCAGCAAGTGTTGACAAAACTGTCAAACTTTGGAACCGAGACAGTAAAACCCAGAAATTTAAAATTAATCCCAAAACATTAACCAAGCATTCTGGAATTGTTTACAGCGTTAAATTCAGTCCAAATAGTAGAGAACTCGTCTCAGCAAGTGCCGACACCACAGCCAAAATTTGGAACCGAAACGGTGAGGAAATCAGAACTCTCAAAGGACACAACGATGAAGTTGTCAGCGCGAGTTTCAGTCGCGACGGCGAAAAAATTGTCACCGGCAGTGCAGACGATACGGTGAAAGTTTGGAGTCGCAGCGGCACTTTGCTCAACACTTTTCGAGGACATCAAGACGACGTGAGGGCCGTAAGTTTCAGCAGCGACGGCACTATTGCTTCCGCAAGTAAGGACAAAATGGTAAAACTTTGGAAACCGGACAGCACTCCGTTGAATAAGATTTTATCGGGGCACGGAGACTGGGTTTACAAAGTCAGTTTTAGTGCTGACGGCAAAACAATTGCTTCTGCTAGCGGGGACAAAACGGTGAGACTTTGGCACGCTGACGGTAGTTTATTCAAAACCTTAGAAGGTCACAATGATTCTGTTACCTGGGTGAGCATTTCGCCTGATAATAAAACAGTTGCTTCTGCCAGCGATGACCAAACAGTGAAAATCTGGAGTTTAAACGGGAAACTGTTAGATACTCTCAGCCACAGCGGCATTGTGAGAAGCGTGAGTTTTAGTCCAGACGGAAAGATAATTGCGGCCGCAAGTGCCGATCGCAAATTGTACCTCTGGCGCTGGAACGGTTCTAAAGCAACTTTGTTTGCCAAACTCGATCACAGCAATCCAGTAATTAGCGTTAGCTTCAGTCCTGACGGCAAAACTATAGCTACTGCTACGGCTGCTGAGGGCAAGGCAAGCGGGAAGAAAAAGGCTTTTGAAATTACCGGAGAAAAGAGAGTTTACCTGTGGCAATTTAACGGTTCGTCGGCGAAGATTCTGAAAACTCTCGACCACCAGGACAGCGTTAAAAATGTTAGTTTCAGTCCCGATGGCAAGACTATTGCTGCTGCTTGCGCTGACAAAAAAGTTTACTTGTGGGGGTTTGATGGCAAGGTAGCAAATTTAACTGAAAAACTCGACCACAGCGATACTGTAGAAAGCGTGAGTTTTAGTCCCAACGGCAAATTGATTGCGGCGGCGAGTGGGGGAAATACTGTTAAGCTGTGGGATTTTGACGGCAATAAGGCGCGGCTATCGAAGACTTTGGAATCGAGCGATCGGGTGTTGAGCGTTACTTTTAGTTCGGACAGCAAAACTCTGGCTTTTGCTAGTAGGGATAGGACTGTAATTCTGTTGCCCGTGGAGAATTTGGAACTGAATAATATCATTGCTCGGAGTTGCGAGTGGTTGGGAGATTATTTGCAAAATGACCCGAATGTTGCTGAGGGCGATCGACTGCTTTGTCTTGGATTTGGGAAACAGGCGTTAAATAAGAAGAAGTAAACCCTTTAGTGAGGACTGCATTCCTTTGTCGGCGGAGGAATAAAAACTTGCATTCGTGACTGCGAACCTCCATTTTAATTTAGATTAAAATATCTATCTGTTGACTGGTTTTTTATGCTTTAAATTTGCGGTAGAATTCCAGTAATAAACTTAACTCCTTTGGCGGTTCGCCCGCCGCCTCAATCCGCCATTCCAACAAAAGGTAAACCGCATGGATATCAACTCCCAAAATGTCCAACCACTCCCGCCATTCAACGAGACAAACGAGGAAACACCAGAGATAGGTGGCGGTTTGCCCGTAATAGAATATTGGGCAAAACATACATTGTCCCCCGAAGGCCCGAAACTTTGGAAAACTTTGCTGCACAAAAGTGCTTGTTTGTCCTGTTCTTGGGGCACTGGCGGGCAGAAAGGAGGTTTTACAAATGAAGAGGGCGAAAAACTTCAGCGGTGCATGAAAAGCGTCGAAGCAATCTCCGCTGAAATCAAGCCGGCTATCTCAACTAAATTTTTTGAACAGCAGAGTATTGCACAACTTCAGCAATTAACTTCAATGGAAGCCGATAGGTTGGGAAGGCTGAGTTTTCCGATGATTTTGCGGGCTGGTTCCTCTCATTACGATCGCATTTCTTGGGAAGAAGTTTATCAAATTGCCGAAGCTGCTTTTCGCAAAACCCCCGAAAGAGTGGCATCTTACAGTTCCGGCCGCTCTTCCAACGAAGCGGCTTTTCTGCTGCAATTGATGATGCGGGCGATGGGTTCCAATAACTTAGCAGATTGTTCAGATCTCTGCCACGCTCCCTCGACAATCGGGTTAAGCGAAATGTTTGCCACCCGCACCTCGCTAGTTAGTCTAGAAAACTTAAAGGAAGCAGATTGCGTGGTGCTCGCGGGTAGCAATTCTTCCTACAACCATCCGCGCTTGATGAACGAATTGATTAAAATTCGCGACAAAGGCGGTAAAATAATTGTAATCAATCCGGTGATGGAAATCGGGTTAGTCAAGTTTGGTTCTCCGGCATTTCCTGTCAAGTCGCTCATCCCCGGTTCCGATATTTCCTCGCTATACTTGCAACCAATTCCCGGCAGCGATACGGCCCTATTTGTCGGCATTCAAAAGTCTGTAATCGAACAAGGATTGCTGGACAAAAAATACTTGCAAGCTCATACAGAAGGCTGGGAAGCAGTAGTACAGCACGCCCGCGAAACCTCTTGGGAAACTATTACTAAAACCTGCGGAGTTTCCCAAGCAGAAATAGAGGCAGCAGCCAAAATCATAGGCACTTCAAAGCGGGTTGTATTCGGTTGGGCGATGGGAATTACCCAACACGATAACGGTGTAGATAATGTTTTCAGCATCGCCAATACGGCATTGATGACGGGAAATGTCGGCAAAGAAGGGGCGGGATTAATGCCCGTCAGAGGACACTCAAACGTCCAAGGATTCGGCTCTATGGGCGTGACTGTCAAGCTGAAAAAAGAAATCCAAGAGGCTCTCGAAAAACTGTTAGATCGTCCCCTCAGCCCTGTTAAGGGTTACGAAACTCGATCGCTCATTGAAGCAGCAGATGCAGGCAAAGTCGATACCCTCATCTGTCTGGGCGGTAATTTGTATGGGGCAAATCCAGATTCAAATCAGGCCAAACGCGCTTTAAGCAATGTTGAAACCGTTATCTACCTCGCAACCAAACCGAATTTAGGGCATTTTCACGGATTAGCAAAACACAATACAATTGTGATTCCGGTACTGAATCGCTTTGAAAATCCCCACAAAACAACGGTGGAATCGGGAAATAATTTTGTGCGTTTAAATGATGAGGGTGAAACTCATCTCAAAAATGCCGATCTGATTCCCGAGGTACAATTTTTGACGGAATTAGCCAGCCGAATTCACGGTGATTTTCCCGTTGATTGGCGCCAACTTCAAGACACAAAATACGTTCGGCAATTGATTGCTAAAACTATTCCGGGCTATGAAAAAATAGCGACCATTGATGAAACCAAAGAGGAATTCACCATCAGCGGTCGCATTTTTACAGAACCTAAATTCCCTACAGAGTCTGGGAAAGCGAAGATGTTTGTCACGCCTTTACCTAAGCTGAAACTACCGCAACCTCAAGAGTTTGGAGTACCCGAATCGGTGCGAGGTTTAGTTGTGGCATTGATGACGGGACGCAGCTATTCTCAGCACAATACTGTGGTTTACAAAATTGATGACAAATACCGGGGAATGCCACACCGCAACTGCATTTTGATGAATCGTGCGGATGCAGAAAGCACGGGTTTTCACGAACATCAGCGGGTTACGGTGCAGGGAAATGTGGGGAAAATGGAAAATGTCGAGGTGATTTACGGGGCGGTTCGTGAGGGTGCTGCTTTGATGTTTTATCCTGAAGTTAATGTGATTTTTCACCCGGAGATTGAAAGGCGATCGGGTACGCCTGCTTACAAGCGCGTACCTGCTTTTGTATACGCGGAAGTTCGGCAACCGATTCTGTAACGGATGTAAGGGATGTTATGATTAGGTCTGCCTTATTTCTTCTTCCTTCTTTCTTCTATAACTCACATTTTAGAAGATTTTTAAGAACAGGCAAGATGCCCACCCCACAAGGAGTTATTTTTTTGTGGGTGGGCATCTGACCTGCCCATATGCAAGTCTTAATTAACTCTTAATTTGCAAAGTTCTACCGCGCCAAGTCCATCCCCAACCGGTTTCGGTTTTAATCGCAGAACCGATCGCAATCGCCGCCACTAACGCACCTCCCAAACCTCCCAACCACCAGTATTTCGTCGGACACTCAGAAATCTCGGCACCCAAGCGGCGCAAATTGTAATGCTGCCAAATTACGATTACGGATAAACAAATAGTTAACCACGTAATTGGCAATTGGTAATTGGTAATTGGTAATTGGTAATTGGTGATAGTCAGAATTTCTGCGAAGTCCCCGTTGACCAGCAAAATACCTAATGCCAACCACGGCATCGAATAAAGAAATAACATAATTGCAGCCATGTAAACCATCAAGCCCCAACTGCGGTTAGCGCCGAGATACAGATTCTTTGTCCAGCCTTCCCACAATGCGCTCCAAGACCGATACATCCGCACGGATGCCAAATTTGACCCGGAATAAAGTCCGAGCTTTAAACCCGCACGTTTGATGCGCCTAGCTAATTCCACATCTTCAACAATTTCGCTTGCAACTGCTTCGTGACCTCCAATTTTTTCGTAGCCCGATCGCCTAAATAACATGAACGGCCCGCCCGCAAAAGCACTGTTTGTTGTCGGATCGTTGACGGCGGTAAAGTCGTAGCAAACTGCTAGGTGACTGAACATTATCGGCTGCACCAACCACTCGGCAAAACACTCGCAAACCAGGGCTGGCATACAGGTGAACAAATCTATTTTCTCAGTTTCTGCTGTTGCAATAGCGGTTTCGATCGCCCCTGGTTTGATCCGCACATCGGCATCGATAAATAATAAGAAGTCTCCGGTTGCTATTTGAACAGCTTGGGCGCAGGCCCAGTTTTTGCCGGCCCAATATTGGTTCGCAGGTCGCGGCTGACCTGCTAATATTTTAAGCCGGGGGTCGTTGAGATGCTGTTGCAGGGATTGCCCGATCGCCTTGGTGTCGTCTGTCGAGCGATCGTCTACAATTAAAACCTCTAAGTTGTCCACAGACAGCGGTGTACTCTCCAAAATGGCGATCGCGCAATCCTGAATATTCTCTGCCTCGTTGTATGCTGGTACGATTACCGAAACTTTAGGGAACTGCGCGGCCGGTTCCGGTGAGGGCCTGGCGGAACTTGTGTCGGTTCGAGGCGCATTTTTGACCGATTGGCGCAAATTCTTAGTGTAAGCTCTACTTACAATGAGAGAAAAAATTAGCAGGGTTAACAATATCAAAGCGAACTGACCTCAAAATTTCGGTACACGATTTGTCTCCCTAAATATTAAAAAATATTAAAACAAAAAGCTAGTCGATCGCCCGAAAAGTTATTTTGACCGCCTCTTTTGCTATAATTTGTGAGCATCTTTCGGCTCGCCCGCAGCGAGGGGCAAGACCCCTCACCCAGACAGCGACCGAAAAGCCGAGGATAGATATCAGTTGTCAGAGGATATTGCAATGGGCGAATTTTTTACAGTCGATGTGTTTGCGAACACGATAGCGGTACTCGGCGCTTTGGGTTTTTTCTTTTTGGGATATCAAGCTTTGCAGATGTTGAAAAGATAAAGTATGTCAGAACTGAGATGTTGCACCATTGTCAAGAACGGGCAAGATGCCCGTTCCACAAAGAATGAGTTTTCTTGTGGAACAGGCATCTTGCCTGTTCCTAAACAAGTAATTGATAATGGTGCACTATCTCAGTCAGAAGCCAGAAGTCAGAAGTCAGAAGGAAAGAAGTCAGAAGGAAAGAAGTCAGAGGGAATAACTCCGATGGAAGTCGGAAGAAGGAAAGAAAAAAGAAGGAAAGAAACAACTATTCCGAATACCCCATGCCCTGTTTTGCCAATGCCCCCTGCCCTGTTTTGCCAATGCCCAGGAACACCTAATTTCCCTGAAAAAGGCTATACAACTGACTCAACATTGCAACTGTTTCTTGCGAAAATCAACCAAAAAAAGGCTGCGTTATTATCATGGTGAGCCAACTTTTAGATGGACGCTATCAAATCATTGAAGTCATAGAAACAGGAGAATTTGGACAAACCTATCTGGCCAAAGATATTCGCCGTCCGGGAGAACCGCAGTGCTTTGTCAAGCACCTGCGTCCCGGTACCACAGAACCGAAATTAATTAATACTACGCGCCGTCTTTTTCAAAAAGAAGCAGAAGTTCTAGAAAGGCTCGGTCAACACGACCAAATTCCTCAGCTATTCGCTTATTTTGAAGAAAACGAAGAATTTTTCTTAGTTGAATCCTTTGTTGCCGGTCACTCGCTATCAACCGAGATTGTACCAGGTAAACCCGTAAGCGAAGAAAAAATGATTCCTTTGCTGAAGGAACTGTTAGAAATTTTAGTATTTGTACACGGACAGGGAGTAATTCACCGAGATATTAAACCAGCGAATTTAATCCGCCGCTATTCAGACAACAAGTTAGTTTTGATCGACTTTGGCTCTGTGAAAGAAATTCACATCGCTCAAAGACAAGCGCCGGTAACTGTGCGGATTGGCACGCTGGAATATATGCCGATCGAACAATTTCAATACAACCCGCAACTCAACAGCGATATCTACGCTTTGGGAATGATTGGCATCCAAGCAATGACGGGTTTACCCGCTTACGATTTGCCGAAACTGCGGGATTTGAAAAATTCTAATAAAGGCGAAATTGTTTGGCGGCATTTAGCCACGTGTTCCCAAGCGCTGGCCGATGTTTTGGATAATATGGTGCGCTACGATTTTCGGGAGAGATACCAGTCGGCGGCGGAAGCTTTAGCCGATTTGAGGAAAATTGGCGATCGATCGCGGGCGCGGATTCCCAAGCTGACAATATATCGCGAAGAAGTCGATCGGCGCAGCAGCAGCCGCGGTGACATTACAGTCGTCGGTCGGAGAATATTAGATGAACTGCGCGTCAGTTTAGAATTGCTACCAGAAGAAGCAGAGGCGATCGAAGATGAGGTATTGAACCCTTACCGGAAATACAGGGAAAAAGGCGAACGCTACGAACAATCACTGCAAGAAGCAATGCAGCAAGAATATCCCTTTTCTCTCGAAACTCGCGACGAGTTAAAACGCTTGCAGCAAGTTTTAGGGCTTACTGACGAAGATGCCGCGATAATCGAAGAATTAGTCATTCCTAAATCTTTATTTGCTAAATTGTACAAGGCGATATCCACAGTTTTGGAGGGACATCGCAACCCCAATCCGCCACCAGCGAGCAGCGCCCCTCAAGTCGAATTGCAGGCAAGTCCGGCGGTATCCCCGCAGGTAAATCTGAACGGAAAAACCGATTTCTCGTTAGCGCAGCCCTCGGAGAGGATCGCCAGCCCAGCAGTGCTTGTCCCCAAAGAAACTCGCAAATTCAATCCTTATCTTGCCGGGGCAACAATGGCGGCTATCTTAGCTGCGATCGGCGGAATTTACGGCTATCTCAAATGGCAAGAATGGCAGCAGCGAGCCCAGAAAGAATCCCAACAGCTCAATCAAATTGAAGCTCTTTATAAAGCCAGCAATTATGAAGACTGCATCAGCCAAATACCAACAATTGCCAACACCAACAGCAGCGCTGCGTCCACTCAGAAGTTACAGGAACAGTGCCAAGCAGGTCTGCTGTGGAAGAACGCCAAAGTCAAAAATTTCGCTCAGCATTCAGATGCAGTTGGATCTGTTGCTTTCAGTCCAGACGGCTTAATGTTAGCCAGCGGTTCTAAAGACAAAACCATCCAAATTTGGGATTTAGCTACAGGCAAGTCGATCCGCACTTTTCCAGGAGATTCATCCACCATTTGGTCGGTTGCTTTTGACTCAAACGGTACGAAACTGGCGACTGGAACCGGTTTTTGGCGAGTCATGCTGTGGGATTTGAAAACAGGGCAAGTGATTCGCAGTCTCGACCACACTGCTTCTGTTTGGTCTGTCGCTCTCAGCCCCGACGGACAGCTTGTTGCTAGCGGTAGCGGAGACAAAACCACAAAGATTTCGGATGCAGCAACTGGTCGTTTGATTTACAATTTGCCAGACCATACAGATTTTGTTTATTCTGTTGCTTTCACTCCAGATGGAAAAAGTTTGGTTAGCGCTTCTAAGGATAAAAAAATTACAATTGTTGATGTAGCAACAGGGGCGTTGCTCAAAACTATTGAGGGACACGGCGAGCCCGTGAGGTCGATTGCTGTTAGCCCAGACGGCAAGACAATTGTTAGCGGTTCCTACGATGAAACTATTAAAATCTGGAATATCGAAACAGGAGATTTAATTCGCTCCATCAAGGGACATTCTGACGATATTGTCTCGGTTGCTATCAGCCCGGACGGGAAGTTTATTGCGAGCGGGAGCAAGGATAAAACTATTAAAATTTGGGATTTTGCTACCGGAGAGTTGCTGAATACTTTGACGGGACATTCCGATGAGGTTTATGTGGTTACTTTTAGTCCCGATGGCAAAACTATTGCTAGCGGTTCTAAAGACAATACTATTAAGTTGTGGTTGAGGTAATACCATTTTAGATTTTAGATTTTAGATAGGAATGACGGCGTTGCTGATTCACGGTATGAATTACCTTTTCGCTTGAAGTTACAAAACTCACCCGCTGATTCCTTCATATATATAGCAATCCTAAATCATTATCAAGACTATAATACAATTATATGCAATACTTGATTGTGACAATAAAAAATGAATAACTTACAACTGCCA
>NZ_JAUBPU010000111.1:0-6609 GCF_036700885.1 Microcoleus sp. S13_B4 | reverse complement strand
TGGTTATCAAATGGGAGCGAAAAATCAAAAATAAAGGCAATGCTATTTTATCCGGTTTAGCTGCGTAGCAGCTTATAGCCGAGATACGCGCAAAATAGGACATGACGTAAAGTTTTGTAAATATAAGACAAAATGACTTGAAGTAGCAAAGCCTGAAATGTTTAACAGTAAAAGATTTCCGCTTTTTGGGTCTGTACGAGGGCAGAGTAGTAATACTACTCTGCTCTAGCTGACTGAGTGTTGGCAGCTTCTGTAGGCGGAAGGGACATTGAAAAGCGGCATTGTTACAAAACTTTACGTCGTGTCCTCGGAAAGCCCGTATCTCGGCTATACCCCTATCTAGTCCAAACTGTCGGGGAGATAATTTTAGCTGATAGATCATCTAAATAGAAATCGTAAACAGGTTCTCCTGATAATTCACAGCAAAGAGGTTCAATAATTTTAGTGAACGGATTCCAAACTATTGTTACAGTCCGTTTCGTTTTCTTTCTTTGCAACTCACATTGAATATGTACTGTAGGTAGATGGATAATCATTGCACTGTGCAACCAAGCTTCTACACTCATTGCATAACGCTCTTGGATATCTAACAATTTTCGATCTAGCTCTCTATTAGTAGCTTCAATTCGAGCTAATTCTTTGTCTAATTCATCACCAATCAAATTTTTTAACTCAATCTTGTGGCGAATCCCAGAGCTAATCGTGTTGTAATAATCCTTGAGTCTTTCTTCATCCCTAGCTCTTGCTCTTGTTAATTTAGCCTGCCAATTATCTAAAGATTTTCCAATCAATATTCCACTTTGATGTTCGATTAACTTCAATAACTCATCAAAAGGAATAGAAAATGGTGTTTCTTGATTATCCACATCCATTCTGTCAGACTCCCAAAATAAAGCATCCCCAATTTGTACTGGTGTTACTCCTGTTATTTCATTGATAATAAACGAAACTAGACCAATCCTTTTTTCTTCGGCATTCGCTGTGTAAGCCACATTACATAAAATGTAGCGAGTGGTTGATGGTTTAGCATCTACAAAACGAATTAACCCATTTTGAGGTTTGAATCTCTCTGGTATGCTTTTGTCAAATCCCGTAGCTTTTAGATAGCCATCAAATTTTACACCCAAGGCACTAATCTGCCCTTTGACAGCTAATAGTTCAGATAATTTATTTAATACTTCTGAATGATAAGTAACAAAAACACTTTGAGGTACATCAGTGATAGTTGTAAAAGTTACTTCTTCTGGTAGAGAAAGTAACGAGGCTATGTTTTCATTTAACAGCGCATTTAAAACGTGTTCCCCAGCCGGTTCAGCTATTCCGTCATGGAGAGCTACAATTTTTTCTAAAGTAGTAATTATTGGGTCGGATAACATATTTAATCAAATCAATTTTTCAAGCTTCAAAATCTTCGCCAAAAATCTGTTCATCCAGTTCTTGAATTTGCTCATATTGTTTTTGGGCTTTCAACAAATTATCTGCCAATTGCTCAAAGGCTTGATCTAATTCGGGTTTAACTTGATGCTTAAGCCAGATATCCATGACAACTTCACTAAAGTCAAATTCATCATCCACATTGCCTAAAATTGTTTCAATTTCTCCGACTACCAGTTCAAACATATTAATTTTGTCGTGCAGTATCCGCAGAATATACTCTTCGATACTGCCTTTGAGACAGAAGTTAAAAATAAAAACATCCTGGGTTTGTCCGATGCGGTGGATACGACCAATGCGCTGTTCAATTTTCATTGGGTTCCAGGGCAGGTCATAATTAACGATCGCATTAGCAAACTGGATGTTACGTCCTTCTCCCCCTGTTTCCGATGCTAAGAGTACAGAAACATTATCCCGAAATGCGGCTATAGCCTCATCTTTCTGTTTAAGGGACATTCCGCCAGTAAATTCTGCAAAGGGGATATTTTCCGCTTGCAGCGTTTTAGCTAAATAGGTGCTAGTTGCTTTATGGGTTGTGAAAACTAAGGTTTTCTGGCGAGATTTGGAGAGCATCTCTACTAAGGTTTTTGCTTTCTCGACCTGCTTGACTTGGGATGCTCGTGCAGCTAAAGACTTCAGTTCTTCATCGGGTAGGCGGATAGTCAGTTGCTTGAGGGAGTCAGCTAAAGCATTAGGGGATGAACCCGCTCGCATTAGCAAATTAGTACGGGAGAGTCTGTCTAGTTTGTCCTCTGAAGAACGTAGATACTTGCTCAAGTCTTGGTAAAGTTTCTCCTCTCCGGCTGCCGGGGTAACGGTAATTGTGGTGGCGAAGCGTTTGGGCAGTTTGACATCTACTAGGGCGCGGGTATTTCGTACCATAACTTCCCGCATCAGAGTGCGTAACTTTTCGGGATTTTTAGGGACTCGTCCATTCTTGGAATTGACGTATTCTTTTTTAAAAGCGGCTTCTGTTTGTAGCAGTCCCGGTTTGAGGAGGGTTAGCAGATTAAACAGTTCCACAAGGGAGTTCTGCACTGGCGTAGCAGTAAGCATGAGGATAAACCGCTTATTGAGGGCGTTGACCAGTTTCCAGTTGAGGGTACTGCGATTTTTTAGATGGTGTGCCTCATCGACAACAACCAAATCCCAAGTACGACTGGTGACGTGAAGATAATGTTTAGCAGACTTAGCCGTGTTTAATGAAGCGATAATTCGCGGATTATTTGTCCAAAATTCGTCTATCGGTTGTTGTGGGTCACGGTTATCTGTGGTGATAGTAGCGATATTAAATTTGTCACTTAACTCTGATTGCCACTGGGAAACTAGGGATGCCGGAGTTAACACTAGGATGGACTTTACCATCCCCCTAGCTAAGTATTCGGCGATGATTAGTCCCGCTTCAATGGTTTTACCCAATCCGACTTCATCCGCTAGTAATGCCCGTCCACCCATTTGTCTGAGGACTTTTCGGGCTGTTTCAATCTGATACCAGTATTTGTCGATAGCAGTTAATGTGGGTAGGCAAATGAGTTGGTCATAGTCTGCCATTACCGAGAGGTTAAACAGGTCTAAACGCGCTTCGTAGAAGTTAAGCGGGTCGTATTTACCAGCTTTCAGGGCTTCTAAGGCAGTGGAAGGATTGAATTGAAATGTATAGTTTTTTTCCATATTTATAGTTTTTCCTTACTTGGTCTGCTAAACAGACCTGTCCGCTAGCCTAAAAGCTTTGCTAGGTAATAAGTGTAGTCATTATCCTTAGCGTTTGAGGCTAAGAATACGGGCGACCCACGGCTAGAACCCTTTATTGTACAGCAAGCGTTATGATGCTTGGTAGTGATACGGAAGTAGTGGTGAGACATAATCCTTGTCCCATAAGCAATACTTCGGACAGTTTTAGATCTAGTCGAGTCTCCGAAACCCTTACTGGCTATATGCTGGACTATTTTTTCAAGGTTTAAGTAAGCGCGCACTCGTTTCAGAAAATGCGTAAAAAATGGCAGGGCTTCCTCGCCCTCGGCGGCGCAGGGCCGTTAAAAAACTGTCCGAAGTATTGATCAACAGGTTTTATCAAACATATTGATTGATTTTATGAACCTAAGCACTTTGTTTAAATTCTAGACAAATTTAAGGTAGCAACAATTAATCCAGTTCGATGTCTTGGATGCGCTGTTTATAAGGTTGGTTATTTGGTTGAATATTTTGCTGTTCTTGCTCAATTAATTGTATCCAGATATCATTCCAACTTGACGGTGGATTGACAAGTTCTGCATCCGGTAGCAACGATTGCACATTTCGAGCGAGCTGAGAATTTTCTGCAATCGCTATAATAACGCTATCGAGTTCTTGTAAGAATTATATAGGCAGTTGTGAAGCTCGTTCAATTCCTAGGTAAAGTGTCGCTGGTGCTGTTGTAGAGTTATCCTGTTCAATAAGCAAAATTGAAAGGGCTTCTATTGGGTTACAGGCAATCACAGCTCGCTCAATTTCTCCGGTAGTGGCTACCCAGAAAGCAGCTTCAGATGACAGGGGATGGGTTGTAGTAAAGTTGCCTCTTTCATCGAGAACAAAAGCGAAGCTGGCTTCCCCGTCAAGCGTCCGTCCTGTAAAGATAGCCTTTTCAGAGGCGGCATACAGCCAAGAATGAGAGTGCAATAAATTAAGCAATTCTAAAGGTAAACTGTACTCAATGGCGAGATGCGATCGGGCTTTTTGCCACTGAGTTTCATCAGGCTCAGGCAGGATTGACAGTTGTAACTCTAACTCATTGGCTGTTGCAGAAGTTGCAGGTGTGGTTGTTTCTAGCTCAGATTGTGACAACTCTAACTCATTTGCTGTTGCACTCGTTGCAGGTGCGGTTGTTTCTAGCTCAGATTGTGACCACTCTAACTCATTTGCTGTTGCAGGTGCGGTTGCTGCTAGCTCGGCTTCTGACAACTCTAACTCATTTTCCTCTGCCTCACCAGGGGCGATAGCTAAATGTTGTGGCTGCATTAAAGCTTCAATTAGGGCGTTATCTCGCCCTTTGTCATAGCTAACGCCTCGATGCTTCTGCAATCCAAAAAAAGTGTAGGCTTTACCCAACTGAGTGCCACTTAAAGCGACTCCATCTAAATTGTAAGAAATGCCTTGACTGAAGCCGATTCCAGTTCGAGTCAATCCGACTTGCACCTCTACGCCTTGTTGCTGCAACCGCTCAACGAATTCTGGCATACTTGGGTTGTCTTGGGTAACTTCATCAATTAGGTCTTGCAATTGCACCCTGACGCTCTTGTCTCCCTTGCTTTTTAATTGCCTGTGTTCTCCTGTAGTCTGAGCTCGCTTGTCTGTTTCCCAACTGGGTGTAACAGTTTCCAGGTTGTAGTTCCGTTCGAGTTGGCGAATAGTTTCTTGGCTTTTGTAATAGTCCCAGCTATCGTCAACAACACCTCCATCTAAGCAAATGCGACTGGCGACGATGTGAATGTGGTCGTGTTCTGTATCGCTGTGCTTGACAACTGCGTATTGGTTGTTGTCAAATTCCATCGCTTTCATGTAGTTGGCTGCGATTGCCAGCCAGCGCTGGTCATTTTCTTCAGAATCTTCTAGTTTTTCGGTGCTATCGACAGATAAAGTGGCGTGAAAAACTGCTACTTTCAGGTTAGGTCTTAGTTGTCGGGCGATGGCAAATTCAGCAGCCAGTTCTTCAGGAGTTTGTCCGCACATAGTACCGCCAATTAGAGCGGCGTCTTTTTTGCCCAGCACGTAGTTCAGACAGCCCCGAAAGCCTGTACCTTTGATTTGTTTGCCAATCATAACCGAAAAGCCGTCAGTTGCACAGAATCGATTGCTCAGGCGGTAAAGCCCAGGCTTGTTAATAATTAGCGTACTGTAGATTTGGCGAGGTTTGCAACTATTGTTTTAATTGCCTTCCCGTTTTCTCGAATGAGTTGCTGTACGCTTTCTAAGAGTCCTGTATTGACAACAACTGGTTCTCCCAATGCCACAGCACTATTGCAAGCTTTAGTAAGTTGATTGAGGTTGTTTCCTGCAAGTCTCAATTGGGCATTAATCTTGCACAAAACTTGATAGGCTTTTAAGTCAAATGCAGCTAGAGGGCGCGGCATGGCTCTCCTCAAAGCTGCACGGCGCATGAAGTCGCTCATGCTCAAATTGACTTGCTCTGCTCTTGCTTTGATTTGATTGTAGTCAGAGTCAGTTAGGCGAATGTGAATATGGTTGGATAGCAGCTCTCTAGGTTGGACTTCCGGTAAAGTCTTCATAGTTTTTAATCAGTAAAAACCTCTTACCAAGATACAAGTTAACAACTGTAATCGACAAGGGCTATTCAGGTGATTTTATCCCCCCCAATTGGAGAGGGCTGTTTAGACAGTTTATTAAGGTAGAGACTGACTATAATTTTCTTTATTTGTATAGAATAGTGGATTTAGGTGCGATCGCACTTGAATAAGTGATGAGCTTGTTGAATTGCTTTTGAAGCATTTTCTCCCTCTAATTTCTTAGAGCTATAGAATATTCAGCTTAAATCGTAGTACAAATAGTTACAGTTGTCATTAAAGCTAAAGAAAGTATTAAACCCGACCTTACGGTTAGGCTTCCGTAAAAGGAGGGTGCATTATTTCTCTTTCTGCACGTAAAAGTGCGATTTGTGATCACAAAACCATTGCTTGCTACCGAGAGAGAACAGCCATAACCGACCTCAACCAGCAAAGGCACGAACAGCACAAAAAAGCAGCAATTTGACCGAAAAAGTCAGGCATTTGCAGGATATTTTCAGGTAAATGCGGTAAAGTGCACCCCCTGCAAATACCTGCTTTCCGCCTGACTTTATACTGCACTTGCCTGACTTTATACTGCACTTGCCTGACTTTAGCTGACGCAACAATTAGCTAATTTTTTAGCGTTTTTAACAAAAACTGAATTGAATTAATAGTCAAGTTGCTGCATCTGGATTGAATTAATAGTCAAGTTGCTGCATCTGGATTGAATTACAGCAAGCGTATCTTTTCGCTTGGTCGCTCAACTCAAAACCTTGACGCACCTTTGCTTTCAATCTGCTTGCCACCCCGTCACCCCCCCCCAGGTGGATTCCACCTGATTATTGATTCGGTACTGAGACTCAGAATCACGCCTTCAACGAATTCTTTGACTTGCTCGCTCGCTTGCCGTTTCTCG
>NZ_JAUBPU010000035.1:0-59266 GCF_036700885.1 Microcoleus sp. S13_B4 | reverse complement strand
AATTAATAATTAAGTGGGGTCGTAAAATCAAAAATAAGGGCAATGCTTGTATCACAGTTTAAATGTGCAACAGCTTAGTCCCCAGGGGTGTATTTTTCTTCTTAAGCTGTTTCTGATATTTTTGGTCCGTGCAAGGGCAAAATATAACAAAGCGCTTTCACAAACTCTACTCCCAAACTGCCATGCCTAAAAAAAATCTTATCCCGCTGTTGCTGCTGTTTATAGCGCTGTTTACCCTTTACGGTGACACTTTAGCTTTTCTGCCCAAACCTGTAAGAGATACTAGCGTGGCAAGCCGAAAGTTCTTCGTCGGGTTGTGGCCTTCGTGGGTGAAGCCGAAAGATTCAAACAAGCAAAGGGATAAGGAGATTGAAAACTTGGAAAAAAGTCCTAGTCCCAGTCGATAGTTTTGAGCTACCAGCGAGAAACCCGGTTTCTCTAATAATACCTAGCCTTTTTCTTGTAGGTTGGGTTAAGCGAAGCGAAATCCAACAGTACGATTTTAGATTTTGGATTTTAGGTTTGAGATTTTTTTATCCACTCTCTAATCTGTAATCGATTAAACTTGAGATTAGAGATTTTCCTCCCAGCAGTAAGGTGTGCACTGCACACCCTACAGATAGAGGTTATGCCTCAAGGACTGTTTTAGATTGGTCCTCCCATCTAAAATCTAAAATTGATTAAGCCTGCTTTTTCAACCAGCTAAACATAGCTCGCAAATCTTTACCAACTTCTTCAATAGGATGTTCTGCTTCCTGACGGCGCATGGAGGTAAAGCCCGGTTTGCCGGCTTGGTTTTCGAGAACGAATTCGCGGGCAAATTGGCCGGATTGAATTTCGCTGAGAATTTTACGCATTTCGGCGCGGGTTTGATCCGTGACGATGCGGGGGCCGCGAGTTAAATCGCCGTATTCTGCGGTATTGGAGATGCTGTCGCGCATTTTGGCGAGGCCTCCTTCTACTATTAAGTCAACGATAAGTTTAACTTCGTGCAAACATTCAAAATAAGCTAATTCCGGTTGGTATCCGGCGTCAACTAAAGTTTCAAATCCAGCTTTAATTAAGGCGCTCAAACCGCCGCACAAAACTACTTGTTCGCCAAAAAGATCCGTTTCTGTTTCTTCGCGGAAAGTGGTTTCAAGGATGCCGGCTCTGGTGCCACCGATACCTTTAGCATAGGCCATTGCCCGATCGCGCGCTTGACCGGAAGCATCTTGATATACTGCAAACAAACTCGGAACACCTTCCCCTTGTTCGTAAGTCCGTCGCACCAAGTGTCCGGGGCCTTTGGGGGCAACCATTACTACGTCTACATTGGCAGGGGGAACAACTTGGCCGAAGTGAATGTTAAAACCGTGAGCAAATGCTAAAACATTTCCTTCTGAAAGGTTCGGTTCGATTTGTTCTTTGTAAATAGTTTTTTGAACTTCATCGGGTAATAAAATCATGATGAAGTCAGCAGCGGCTGCTGCTTTGTCTACCGGGTGAACTGTTAAACCCGCGTCGGTTGCTTTGGCTGCAGATTTGCTACCGGGATACAAACCGACAACGACATTCATGCCACTGTCTTTGAGGTTGAGGGCGTGGGCGTGTCCTTGGGAACCGTAGCCGATGATAGCAATCGTTTTGTTGGCTAAGAGGTCTAGGTTCGCGTCGGTGTCGTAATACATACGGGCCATAATCCTTGTCTCCTGAGATGCAAATTGCGTGATTGACTGCAAAACTCTCATTTTATCAAAGTAGGGTACTTTTTTTGCAGAAATTTTTCAGATTAAGATTTGGGCGAGGGAAAATAAAGGTCGATCGCCCTGAATTTCCCAGGGTTTCTCGCCGAGTCTGCGATCGTCAAATATAATTGTCAATAGCGTGCTGTGCTGTTGAAAAAAACCCCAGCTATAGCAACCGCGCCCGACGCTATTAACATTCTTAGTCGCTGAAACCATTGCTGCTTCTTTCTTCTTCCTTCTTTCTTCTTCCTTATTCCTTCAGCTATAACTAAATTTTTTAAGATGAAAATAAAAGCAATACATCATGTGGCGATTATTTGCTCGGATTACGAAGCATCTAAAAAATTTTATGTAGAAGTATTGGGATGTTCCATTATCAAAGAAACTTTCCGAACCGAGAGGAATTCTTACAAACTAGATTTGGGAGTGGGAAACGGCGACACCATTGAGCTTTTTTCATTTCCCCATCCTCCTGAAAGAATTAACAATCCTGAAGCTTGCGGTTTGAGACATTTAGCTTTTGGAGTTGAGGACATAGAAGCATCAGTTGCTTACTTAAAATCTCAACAAGTAGAAGTAGAAGAAATTCGCCTTGACGAAATTACCGAAAAACGCTTTACATTTTTCAGAGATCCCGACAACTTACCATTAGAAATCTATGAAATTTAAGGATTATCCCGATTTTCTAAAGTCGCTCTTAAGTCAATAGGCGGGGTGTGCATTGCCCTAAAAACTGCATGATTCATTTCCCATCTAAAATCTAAAATCTAAAATCTAAAATTGTAGAATGGACTCTCTCATCAGAAACACAATCACCATCGGATTGCCTACTTTAATGCTATTTATAGCCATACTAGCTACAGGTAAAACAGGTGACGCAGCCGTTTGGTCGGGTTTGGTCAAAGTCGGCGGTTCGTTTGGTATGCTGATCGGTTTAGGTGTGTTGGTATTTGCAGGCTTTGTTGCTAATTATTTTAGTTATTTTGTGGTAGATAGCTTCCTGGTGAGATTTTATCAAAAGCGGCGAGAGTTGGAACCGCCAGAACAATTGGTAACAGAAATTGATAAATTGCTGATTACCAACGACCTTAAAATCAAGCTCAAATGGGCGGTGATGCACAGCATCCCCAACAAAAACCTTAGCTTGAAGTACGTAATTTTAAAATGGTTTATTATCGCAGCAACTGTAAATGCCGTGTTGTCAATAGTCGGTTATTTGGGAGAATTTAACATTTTTTTTGAACTGAGTTCTCATTTTAAACTACAATATCTGCTGGTGGGTTTCTCTACTTTTATATTGTTCGCTCTCGTGCGCTCACAAAAAAGATGGTTGTTGGTGAGCGCATTTTGTATCATTATTAATTTAGCGGAAATTGTTCCTTGGTATTTTCCAGCGCCAGCAGTAGCCGGAGCAACTCCCGGACAAAACTTGCGGATTTTGCATTCAAATGTTTTAAGGAGTAATCGGCGATATTCTGAGGTGATATCGCTGGTTAAAGCAGAACAACCTGATATCGCGGTTTTTGTAGAAGTCAACTCATCTTGGGCAAGAGAGTTATCGGTTTTAAGGGAGATATTTCCTTACTCTTCCACCCAGCAAGAATCTGAGAGATTTGGCAGTGCAATATACAGCAAGCTGCCTTTAAATAATTCCTCTGTTAGAGCCTTTTCAAACCAAAGAAAGAGCTTGTTGGTTGATGTTAAATTTCAAGGTAAAATCATTTCTTTGATTCTTGCTCATCCGACGGTGCCGATCAAACATCAAAGTTTTATCGCTCGCAACCAACAGCTAGCAGGCATCGGCGAGTATGCAGCCCAAGTAAAAAATCCGCTGATTGTGGTTGGGGATTTCAACACCACAATGTGGTCGCCCTTCTACAAAAATATGGTAAAAACCGGAAATTTGCGAAATGCGCGATCGGGTTTTGGCATTTTACCGACTTGGCCGACTTTTATGCCCCTAGCTTATATTCCGATCGATCACTTTCTAGTCAGCAAAGAAATTAGTGTTTTGAAGATTCATACTGGCCGCAATGTCGGTTCGGATCATTTGCCATTAATTACAGATTTGGCCATTTGAAGGTAGGATACTATATTTTATAACAAATTATTGATTAACTCGGCTCTTGATTAGTTGATGTACCAAACTAACACTTAAAGTGCTCAGTAAGCAAACATCTAACCAGAGTAGTTTTCCAAATTCCTCAAACCCTAACCAGAACGTTTTATTAACTTTAGTTTGTTGTTGATACCCTCAAGAACACCACTGGTAGTCCTATTATCAAAGTAAGCAATAATCTCCTCAAGCCAACGGATAATAGTGTTCTGGGTGTCAGGAAAATATTTTTTTACTCTCAAGTGTCATTCTTCAAGTTTACAGAATCCCTCTAGTCCATTTATTTCTTGCTCAATAATTGGTCTAAATTTTTATTTTGATTCAGGGATAATTTTGATAGATAAATACATTTTATGTAACTCGCCTGATTTTGAGTTTGTGGTTTTAATGGATGTTTTATTCATTTTTCGATAAGGGCTATGGAGTTTGATTACATCTATTAAGACAGCACTATAATTACCTTAGTTAGTTGTTAATAAAGGATATTTCCTCAATTCCTAGTTGTTTAATAACCGAGGGTTTTGATAATAATACTTATTTGGAGGCGTCTTTTAAGATTCTTTCTATCCTGGCAAGAACTTGATTCAGTCTTTTATATATTTGTTCATATTTATTTGCTCAGGTTACTATTTATTTAGCATATTCAATACGGAAGAGCCACTAACTCTATTACTCAAACTTAGTCGTAGTAAAGCTTTCCAGCATTACAGGGCGGTGGGTGTCAGCCTCGCTTTAGGTCAAAACTGCGATCGCACAATAGGTAAAGAACGATCGCAAAATGCTAATAGTCGAAGCTAACGGGCTGGCAAGAATAATTTAGCCTCTAAAAATTAAAGCATCCAGCGAATATGCACCAGGCCCTAAAATCGCGATCGCAATCAGCATCAGGCAGTACATAAACGCTTTCTCCCAGCTTGGCGGTTCGCCCTTGCCATTGGGCCCTTCATACTGCCCTTCAGGAATTAAATACGGATCGCTAGCAACAAAAGGCAACCGTTTGGATATATCTAAATAGATAGCGAATAGCATTGAACCGAGAATCGGCAGACTTGCTAATAGTGTGAGAAATCCCAGAATCAGGCAAACTCCGCCAGCTAACATCGAAGCTGCTGAGAGAAAGCACAGAAACAGCGGCATTTTCAGAGCCTCAGACCACTCTCGAAGATGTGTTATTTTTGGGTAGCCGTGCAGCAGGAATAAGCCGCCGATACCCACTCTCAACAATAAAAGTGCCCAGCCGGGAAGATCTGCCGGAAAGACGGGATTGAGTGAACTAAGCAGTTTGAAACTTAGTTCTGGCAGATGAGGTGAAACTTGAGCGAACAGAAGCGCGATCGCCACGCCGATAGCAAATTTATAAATCATTTTGTCATTTCCAATCTATTGAGATATTCCAAACTGGACATGATTAAACGTCAAGTACAGATTCGTAAATAGTCGGCTATACAGCCTTTTCCCTTCTACTTATTGCACCCCGCGAGTGTTGAGATCGATCGCATACAAAGAGGTGCCAGCCGCTATCAACAGGCGATCGCGCTGGGCTCCCCCAAAAGTCAGGTTAGCGCAAGTCTCCGGTACCGGAATTTTGCCCAAGCGATTACCGTCGGGCGCGTACACCTGCACGCTATCTTTGGAACTCGTAAAGATATTGCCGTGTTCGTCCGTTCGCAACCCGTCGGGTTCACCAGGATCGATGACTGCGAACACGCGGCCATTGTCCACATCGCGATCGCCTACAACATCATAGGCGCGGATGTGGTGATACCCCTGGGGCATATTGAAAGCGGAACTATCCGACACATACAAGATGCTTTCGTCGGGACTAAAGGCGAGACCGTTGGGGCGCAACATATCCGTCACCACTGCATCGATCGCACCCGTCGCCGGATCGAAGCGGTACACAAAACATCCAGGCTGTTCCTGTTCGCCGCCGTATCCCTGGTTTGGCTGCGTGAGGCCGTAGGGGGGGTCAGTAAACCAGATCGTGCCGTCACTCTTCACTACCAGGTCATTCGGGCTGTTGAGGCGCTTGCCTTGATAGCGATCGACTAACACCTGCCATTCGCCGCTGTGTTCGCGCCGGACGATCGCGCGCAAACCGGACGAACACGAGACAAGGCGACCTTCGCGATCGCGGTAATTGCCACTTTGATAGTCGGACGGATCGCGCAAAACGCTCACTCCCTCACTGGGACTCCAGCGCAGCAGGCGGTTGCCGTGAGCGTCGCTCCACACCACGCTATCATCTTCATGGAAATAAACCGGGCCTTCGCTCCAGACTGCACCGCTGGCAACCTTCTGGAGTGAAGCACCAGGACGCAGGAGCGATTTCATGCGATCGTCATAAATATTGATGCCTTCAAGCATTAGTATTTTCTACCCTTTTAAAGGTCATTTATATCCTGAAACAATGATTAGTCAAATACAAATCAGTCTTTAGATATAAATCTCACTTAAGCCATTAGATAGATATAAAAATTTTATCAAGAATGTTAATTTAAACCGAGCAAAATATCCAAAAAAGTTGTTGTGCTTTGTTAACTAAATAGCAGGCTAGACCTTTTTTAGATATAATTAGCATCTAAATTTCTGCTTCTTTAAATCATTCATAATCTCAATAGGATTAGTGCAATGGCGAACTTGGTCGCAACCGAACCTTTGGCCACGGTGCCTTCATTGCCTGCTGACAAATCCGCTGGCAATCTAGAGCTAATAACGCTATTCGATGGTGCCATGCCCATCGGTGTTGCGGTATCCAAGCAAGGGCGAATTTTCATCAGCTACCCCCGTCTGGTTGACGATGTAGAATTCACCGTTGCGGAACTCAAACAGCCGCAAGAAAAAAACGGCAATCCCGTTCCCTATCCCAATGCAGAAATCCACAAGTTAGATTCAGCTTCGCCCTCAGAACGGTTGCTTTGCGTACAAGGCATGACCATCGACGCGCGCGATCGCCTTTGGCTGTTAGACCACGCAAAAATCAAACAAAATTCAGTTCCTCCCGGCGGCCCGAAACTGGTGGGAATTGACCTGGAAAGCGATCGTATTGTCAAAAAAATACTCTTTCCAGAATCCGTCGCCTCTGCCAATTCTACCCTGAATGATGTGCGCGTCGATTTGCGCTGGGGAGAGGAAGGAATTGCATTTATTACCGACTCATCGGAAGAAGGGCCTAACGGCATTGTTGTCGTAGATTTAGCCTCTGGAAAAAGTTGGCGCAAACTCAATGACCATCCTTCAACTAAACCAATTTCAGGCTTTTTGCCAGTAGTTGAAGGTCAACCGATGATGGTGCGCCACGCAGGTAAACCGCCGAAGCACATTCACACAGGTAGTGATGGTATTGCCCTCAGTGGTGACGGTCAAATGCTGTTTTATTGTCCTCTGGCAAGTCGCCACCTTTACAGCGTCAGCATTGAAGCATTAGTTAATCAAAATCTACCTGATGAAGAGGTTGCCACAACAGTCATCGATCACGGTGAAAAAGGCGCTTCCGGTGGCATGGTTTCCGATGCAAAAAATCGCCTTTATGTGACGAACTACGAAAACAATTCGATTTTGCGCCGCCTACCTGATGGTACGTTGGAAACAGTCGCCCATGATGCGCGAATGCTTTGGCCCAATTGCCTTTTTGTTGCCCAAGATGGCTATCTCTACTTTACTGTAGATCAGTGGAATAGGAACCCCAGCTATCATAATGGGCAAGACTTGCGCGAGAAACCTTACAGCCTATTTCGCATCCGAATTGATGCAGGGCAAGTGTTGCTAGATCGCAGCTAAAATCACTTTTGTAATTTCAAGTTTAACTGTAAAACCCCCTGTAAATATTAAGGAGATTGACAAGGCATCACGTTGTAGATACTGCAATCAATGCCGGATGCTTCGCTAATTTAGTAACAGCTCTCAATGTGGCTAGCTTAGCAGAGGGTTTAAAAGCAGAAGGCCCTTTCACCGTCTTTGCACCAACTGATGAAGCGTTTTCTAAGCTGCCATTGGGAACTGTAAAAGCTTTGCTGGAAAATATCCCGGATCTAATTAAAGTTTTAACCTATCATGTCATTCTCGACCAAAAAATCACAGCAGCAGAAATTGGCAAAACTCATTCTGTCACCACCTCCGAAGGTTCAACGCTCACGATTAATACGTCTGATGGAGTTAAGGTAAACGATTCTAATGTAGTCACTCCAGATGTGGAAGCAGATAACGGTGTATTTCACATCATTGATACTGTTTTGATTCCTGAATCTCTGGGTAGTATTTAACCCGTGATCTAAGGTAAAATTATTCTCAAACCAGCACAATTTGGCAAAAACTTGGCAATGGTAAATCCCGCGAATCACTACGATATCATCATTATTGGCACCGGTGCGGGTGGAGGTACGCTCGCTCACCGTCTCGCACCGACTGGTAAAAAGATTTTAGTGCTAGAACGAGGCGACTTTTTGCCCAGGGAAAAAGCGAATTGGAGTGCGTTAGAAGTTTATCAAAAAGAGCGCTACCACACGGACGAGCGCTGGTACGACAGGGAAGGTAAGGAGTTTAGACCCCAGACAGGCTATTGGGTTGGCGGCAATACAAAAGTTTATGGTGCGGCTCTCTTACGACTGCGCGAGCGAGATTTCGATCGCGTAATTCACAAGGGAGGAATTTCTCCAGAATGGCCGCTCAAATACGCAGATTTTGAGCCATATTACACGCAAGCAGAAGCACTCTATGACGTTCATGGAGAGCGAGGAACCGATCCAACTGAACCGCCATGCAGCCAAGCTTATCCTTATCCTGCTGTCAGTCATGAACCTGATATGCAGGTACTCGAAAATGAGATTCGAGCAATTGGCTACAATCCCTTTCATTTGCCATTAGGATTAAAGCTGAATGAAGGCGATCGCACAAACAGCCCTTGCATTCGCTGCGATACATTTGACGGCTATCCTTGTTTAGTAGGTGCCAAAGCTGATGCGGATGTGAATGCGATTCGTCCTACCCGCGAAAGGTATGCCAATGTTAGCCTAATAACTAATGCCAAAGTCCTGCGACTGCATACCAGCGAGTCAGGGCGAGAGGTGACGGGGGTAGAAACAGAAGTTTTAGGGGAACGACAGCAGTTTACAGGCGATATTGTGGTGGTTTCCTGCGGTGCAATTAATTCGGCTGTCTTGTTATTACAATCTGCTAACGAACAGCACCCCAATGGATTAGCAAATAGTTCCGATCAGGTGGGGCGGAATTTGATGAAACATCTGGCAACCGCTCTAGTTTCCATGCACATAGAAGTGAATCAAGCTAGCTTTCAAAAAACAATTGCTGTTAATGATTATTATTGGGGAGAGCCGGATTTTCCTTATCCAATGGGGATGGTACAAAATACCGGCAATGTGTTAGCTGATATGCTGCCGGCTGAAGCTCCTGGGCTCATGGCTCCGCTGGTAAAATTGATCCCTGAATATGAGCGGCATTTGATTGCTGAGCGCTCAGTTGGTTGGTGGTTGCAGACAGAAGATTTGCCAGATAAAAATAATCGCGTGCGGGTGGCGGGCGACAAGATTAACCTAGATTATACGCCGAACAATACGGAAGCAGGCGATCGCCTAATTCACCGGTGGACATCTGTACTCAAATCCCTCAACCGTTGTTGTGCCAAGCACGTCATTCCCTTTAGCCTGTATCCCCGTGCCCAGATGCCGGTACAATCAGTTGGTCATCAATGTGGCACTTGTCGGTTTGGCACAGACTCCAAAACCTCAGTCCTTGACCTGAATTGCCGCACCCATGATGTTGATAATCTCTACGTTGTGGATGGCAGTTTTTTTCCGTCCAATTCAGGCGTTAACCCGACGCTAACGATTATGGCAAATGCGCTGCGCGTTGGCGATCGCCTAGCACAAAAGCTGAAGTAGCAACGGGCAGATTCGTTGTTCATGGTGAGATAACTAACAGCCAATGAAACAAGAGCTTTTCATCGAATCACTCATCAACCTGTTATTGCCTCTGGGCCTGATTTTTGGGCTGGTACTTCTGTTGAGCCTCAATGTTGGAGGAGGGGCGCCAGTAGAAAGTGCAGCTATTCCTTTGGAGTCCTGGCTCAAGCTAATCGTGGGCTATTTGGCAGCAGGAGCAGAAATTGCGGCTGCAATTGTCATTGGCCTGGGTATCATTCGGGGAATTTGGGAGTATCTGCATCAGTTGTTATTGCGTTCGAGATACCATGTAGATGCAACTGAAGGTATTCGTCTGAAACTGGGACGAGTGCTGGCATTGGGGCTAGAATTTACCGTAGCGAGTGATATCCTGCGTACCGCAGTTGCACCAACCCGCCAGGATATTTTGAATTTAGGGGCGATCGTTCTGCTGCGAACGCTGTTGAACTACTTCTTAGAGCGTGAGCTCAGGCAGGGAGAGCAGCGCCGTTTCCATGAGAAGAGCGCAATCGCAAAGGAAGCATGAGTCGAAATCGTTCCAGCTTAAAACCAATAGAAGGTGCAAATCGATCCATAAGGCGCAGGTTAACTCTCAAGGGTGAGCTCGCATTGGCCGTAGCACCCACTGCAATTGTGTTGGGCGTCTTCGCTTTGGTCGAAGTGCTAAGTCGCCAACGCCTTTTATTTGCCTCCCTTGCTTCTAGTGCGTTTCTAATTTACCTAGATCCCCAGCACGGTACGAACACTATGCGAACGCTGAGCCTTGCTCAAATAATGGCAGCAACAATTGGCTGGATTGCGTACATGATTTTTGGTTCTGGATATCTCTCCGGTGGCATAGCTATGGTGGTGACAATCGTCCTGATGATCCTGCTGGATGTCGTCCATCCCCCTGCCGTCTCTACTTCCCTAAGTTTTGCTTTGAAGGCGAGTAACGAAAACAACTTAGTTTTGTTTGGTTTAGCCGTCGGCATTACTGCCCTGTTGGTGGGGTTGGAGCGCTTTACTCTGTGGGTGTTAGCTCGCTACAGCACATCTTAGTCTCGCTGTTGGTGCAAACCTGACCCATGATTTCCAAAATCTAAACTTCCAAGTTTTAAGGAGGTTACGACGATGAATGACAAGCAGCAATCTGAATCTGACGACAAACATCTTAACGATCCTCAAAAGAATCCCGATAATCATCCGATCGCCACAGGATTGGGCGCAGTCGGTGGCGGTGTTGCCGGTGCTGCCATTGGTAATTCTGTTGGGGGAAAGGTTGGTGCTGCCATTGGTAGCATTGCAGGAGCGATCGCGGGTGGTATTGCCGGCAATGCGGTGGCTGATGTTGCTTCAGAGGCGATCGCCGAAATTCAGCCTGCGAGCGGGTTAGGTTTAGGCGCTAATGCTAAGCCAGTTGAATTGCCCAAACATTACAATTGGGAAGAATTACAAGCACTATCAAAACCGCAAGGGTAGGGTTTGGGCAAAGAAATAGAACTACCACAGATAAACCAGCGAGAACAAAACAATCCAAATCACATCAACAAAGTGCCAAAACAAAGAAGCTGCACTCACGCCGAAGTGACCGACGTTGTAATTGCTTGGAATGAAAGAACGGACAAGCATAATTAGCTGCAAGATAATCCCGACAAAAACGTGCAAACCGTGAAACCCCGTCAGCAGATAAAATGTCGCGCCAAATAACCCCGTCGTCAGCCCAAAAGATAGGTGGTTCCACTCGATCGCCTGATTAACTAAAAAGTAAGTTCCCATCAACGATGCCGCCAGCCACAGCAAGCGAAATTGGGCGAGTTTGCGGCGATCGAGGGCGCGTTCTGCAAAGTAAATGACAAAACTGCTGGAAACCAGTACCGCCGTGCTAATCGCAGGTTTAAGCACCTCTAATTTCGGCACACCTGGAGGCAGCCAGTTGGGAGTTGTCAGCCGCAAGATGATGTAAGCCGCGAAAAAACTGAGGAAGACCATGCTCTCCGAAAGCAAGAACGCGGTAAAGCCAAACATCCCGTTTCCGTGCTCTTGAGAATTTTGCTTGCTTCCTTTGGGCGAGGAGTGGCGCGATCGCCCTGAATGCGTAGGATTTGCCATAAGTAACTCTTTCAGGATGGAAATTGCAGCTATTCTTGAGCAGAAGCCTGGGCGATCGGATCTGGAGAATCGACGTAGTGGTAAGGCGGCAAAGTCACAACCGGAATCTGGGCAAAATTCTCTACTGGCGGCGGCGAAGAAACCGTCCACTCCAACCCCGTAGCGTGCCAAGGATTATTAGTGGCTTTCGGGCCCTGCAACGCGGAAACCACCATATTGACGATAAAAGGCAGCGTCGCCACCCCCAGCAGAAATCCCCCCAAACTGGCAATAACGTTCAACCCTTGGTATTGCGGGTCATAAGAAGCAACTCGGCGTACCATCCCTTGCAAGCCCAATGGGTGCATCGGAAAGAAAGTGAGATTAGCCCCGATAAAAGTCAGCCAGAAGTGGATTTTACCCCAGCCCTCGGCATACATCCGCCCCGTCATCTTGGGAAACCAGTAGTAAATTGCTCCAAAAATCGCAATTGTTACAGTGTTGAAGACAATGTAGTGGAAGTGGCCGACTACGAAATAGGTGTTATTTACGTGCAGGTCAAACGGCACTGCCCCCAGCATGACACCAGTGATGCCACCGAAAAGAAACATCACCACACCTCCCAAGGCAAACAACATCGGCGTTTCTAGGTGCAGCTTTCCGCCCCAGACAGTAGCAGTCCAAGCGAATACCTTGACACCAGTGGGTACGGCCACCAACATCGTGGAGAACATGAACAACATCCGCATCCAGCCAGGGGTGCCGCTGGCAAACAGGTGGTGTACCCAGACGAATATGCTGATTACAGAAATGGCAAAGGATGCGATCGCGACTGATTTATAGCCAAACAAAGGGTTGCGGGAAAAAGCCGGCAATATCTCCGAGAAGATGCCAAAGGCAGGCAGCGCCATCACATACACTGCTGGGTGTGAGTAAAACCAGAATAAGTGCTGGTAAAGAATCGGACTGCCATCGTTAAAGGGATCGAAAAAGGTTGTCCCCAGCGCCAAATCGAAAAACAGCAGCACCGCAGCCGCAGTGAGGGCTGGCAGGCAAAACAGTTGCAGCAACTGAGCACTCAAAACCGTCCAGACGAAGATGGGCATCCGAAACCACGTCATGCCCGGTGCCCGCATCCTGAGTATCGTCGTCACGAAGTTAACTCCCCCCATAATCGACGAGATGCCCAGCAGTGCGACACTCAAAAGCCAGATCAGTTGACCGTTGATTAAATGACCCGACGGGTTCTGGATACTAACCGGCGGGTAAGACCACCAGCCAGCTTGGGCGGTACCGCTGGGCAACAAAAAGCTCGACAGCAGTAGCAAGCCCGCCGGGGGAATTATCCAGAAGGAGATGGCATTGAGGAGAGGAAACGCCATGTCCCGCGCCCCAATCATCAGCGGTATCAGATAGTTAGCTAGACCCACCAGACACGGGAACACCCACAGGAAGATCATCATCGTGCCGTGCATCGTGAACAAGCCATTGTAGAGAGGGCGATCGACTAGATTTAATTGCGGTTGGATCAGTTCGGCGCGAATAATCATCGAGAATAAACCCGCGATCAGGAAGAAGATAAAGGCAGTGATTAGGTATTGAATGCCGATAACTTTGTGATCTTTACTGAATCTGAGGTAGCGCCCCCAACCAATCGGATTTTCAGTGCGATCGCTTTCAGAATTATTACCACCGGCAATGTTTTCCATCGAGTTATTTGTCATCTTTCAGTTGTTAATTATTAATAAACAGGAAACTTGGTTTTTTGCCGATGCTTCGATCAGTTGGCATGATTTACAACAGGAGGCTGAGCCGGCAAAACAGTCGGCCAGAAACTACCTCTGGCTTTCTGGACGTGGTGGGTGTGTTCAGAAACCGCCTGATTGTTTGCAGGAGTTGGCGATTGTGCCGCAGCTTTTGCCAGCCAGCGATCGTAAGCTTCCGGGGATTCAACGTACACATCCGCCTCCATCAATGCAAAGTAAGTGCCGCTGAATTGAGAATCCCTCAACCGATATTTGCCTTCTCGGATCGGCGCGAACACAAAGTTAAGAGTGCGGTTAGGGATAATGTCCTGCTTAATGCGGAATTCAGGAACATAAAAACCGTGAATAACATCCTGGGATTGCAAGGTCAGCCGCACATTTTGATTAACGGGCAGGTGCAATTCTGTACTGGTAACATTCCGGCGCGGATAGCGGAAAGACCAAGACCACTGCTTAGAAATTACCTCAATTTCTTCATTAACTGGTTTAGAATTGTTGTTGTTTTCACTGGGTTTATTGGCAGCATAAACAGGTTCTTCCAGAGGCAGGTGCAAGTGTGCGATCGGTGTCAAACCCTGGATGTCGATTTGCTGATAAATGATGTAGCTTTGAGTGGCGATCCAAGATACTAAAATAACCGGAATTACTGTCCAAAGGAGCTCAATTTTCCAATTTCCCCTCGCAGGATGCCCATGACTGAAGTCTCCTTTCGGTGTTCGGCAAGTGAGGATCGAATATAGGATAATGCCCACAATTCCCACAAAAATAAACGCTCCGATCGACACTAGGAAGCTAAACAGATTGTCAACTTGTTTAGCTTCTGCTGTTCCCTGACTGGGCATCCAAGAATAAGCCTGCTGTCCCACCCAGTGGCTGGCGACCATATCCACCGCGATCGCAATAGCTAATAGCAAGGCCTTGAAAACTTTCATCACAAAAAGGGGTAGAAACTTTGAAGATGCGTACTCTAACTGAAAACTCTTAATTTGTTTACCTATTTACTTGAGCGCAGAACTAGGATTCCCCCCCTGTCGGAGCAAACCCGCAGCGGTATTGTGAATCCCAAACTGGTCTCCCAGGTGTGCTCCCAGCGTCCCGTGAACGAATAGGAAACCCAGCATGACAACGCCTGCGAGCAAATAGCTCCACTGTACTTGCCTGGTGGCTTCTTTGCGCCAGCGGTAGCGCTGAAACCCCCTCCACACAGTCATGGCAACGATCGCTCCCAACAGCAAAACTCCGCCCAAACCGTGCAAGATCATCGTTGGGCCTGCTCCCAACCCCCACGCGCTCTTGACATTCGCTGCCGGAGCTGCGAGCATAATCTCGAAAAAGCCCGCTGCTACAGTAAAAAATGTGACGATCGCACTTGCCACCAAATTGTACCAACCCACATCATAAAAGCTCGATCGCATGGCAGGGAGAGCCAAAAATTTAAAGATTGGTCTTTCTAAGGGAAAAAGGCTGCCTGCTATATCAAATAAGATCGCAATGATAAACAAACCCAGCGTGAAATGCACAAAATTCGGGTGAATTGGCACTTCGTAGGGCAGCCTATTTGCACCTAGCTTGAACCCCAACTGATCGACAAGTTGCTGCACAAGTTGGGAGTTCATTGTAAAATTCCTCTTTTCGTCGCTTCAACGATCGGTTCTACGTGCAACCCGTACACCCAAACCAGCCGAGTCCCCAAATATGTTTGGAAAAAAACCAAGCAGCTCAAAAATGTTGTGGCACCCAGATAAGCAGTCGGTACTTTCAATGGGTCGCGCCTGCGAATTACGAAGCGCCAACCCGTAATAGCGGCAATGATTGCCGCCAGCAACCAACCAGTAATTGTGTGCAAATCTAGTACAGGCTTAGCTACCTCATAAGGTTGCGCCAAACCAGCTTCAAACTGACCAAAAATGACAGCTAGGAAGATGGAAATCGCGGCAACAAATAGGTTCCAGAAACTCACTTCAAACAAGCGGTGATTGCGGGTAAAATAGCCAGTAACGTCGCAAAAAAACGAGAAAAACACCATCGCAATCACAAAGTGAACAATAATCGGATGGATTGGATCGGGGTAAGGTAGATTTTCGCTATTGAGAGGTAGAGCCGACATTACTTTCTCCTTAGGGCATCAATGCGTTACGGTTACTTTATATAGCAACGACAAAATTTAGTTAGCCTTGCTACTAACTATTCGCTTAGAATTGCCAATTGGATATCTATCTAAAGATTGATTTAGTGCGTCTAAATCATTCAGGCAATTGTACCGTTAACAAGATGCTCCCACTACGATGCACACAACTCATTTAGACGTGCTATGTAAAACAAAATTGTATCAGTTTCATGGCTTTTCACTCACTTGCTGAATCAGTTTGGCTATCAGTGCAGTCCATCCCGTCTGGTGGGACGCGCCCAATCCTGCACCATTGTCGCCGTGAAAGTATTCGTGAAACAAAATCATGTCGCGCCAGTGAGGATCGTTTTGAAACTTCTCTAAACTGCCATAAACAGGTCTTTTACCATCTTTTCCCCTCAGGAAAATGCTGTTTAGCCGCTGCTCTAGTTGCAAGGCAACTTCCCATAAATTCAGCATAACTCCAGAACCCGTAGGAAATTCTACTTTGAAATCATCGCCGAAATAATGGTAGTATTTTTGCAAGGATTCAATTAATAAGAAATTTAACGGAAACCAGATCGGGCCGCGCCAGTTAGAATTGCCACCAAATTGCTCCGTCGTAGACTCAGCAGGCTCATAGTCTACCTGATATTTAGTACCATCCCACTCAAAAATAAATGGATGTTCTAAGTGATAGCGAGAGAGGGAGCGGATGCCGTAGGGCGAGAGAAATTCGTTTTCATCAAGCAGCCTTTTGAGGACGCGCTGCAATGCTTCGGGGGTGATAATTGAAAGCAGCCGCCGCTGACCGACTCCTTTAATTTCCATACTAGCAATATTCTTGGCCAGTTCCGGGCGGTTCTGGAAAAACCAATCGATTTGCTCTTTAAATCCCGGCACTGTTTCTAATAAGTCAGCTTCCAGAGTATCGACAGCAAATAGCAGCGTCATCCCCACCATTGAACGGACTTTTAGCAAGCAACATTGACCGTTAGGCTGGGACAGAGCATCGTAGTAAAATCCATCTTCATCGTCCCATAAAGCAATTTGTTCTGGGCCGACATGGTTAACAGCATCAGCTATATAGAGGAAGTGTTCAAAAAATTTGAGCGCCATATCGGAGTAAACTCGATCTTCGCTGGCAAGTTCTAACGCGATCGCTAACATATTCAGTGCAAACATTCCCATCCAAGCAGTCCCGTCTGCTTGTTCTAAATAGCCGCCCGTTGGCAAGGGTTTGCTGCGGTCAAATACCCCAATATTATCTAAACCTAAAAAGCCACCTTGAAAGAGGTTTGCACCTTGAGGATCTTTGCGGTTTACCCACCAAATAAAATTGAGCAGCAGTCGGTGAAACATCCGTTCCAGGAAGTCGCGATCGCCTTTACCTACTCGCTTTTGTTCAATTTTATAAACTCGCCATGCCGCCCAAGCTTGCACGGGTGGATTGACATCTCCAAATGCCCATTCATAAGCTGGAATTTGACCATTTGGGTGCATATACCACTCGCGAGTTAGCAGTAGCAATTGCCGCTTGGCAAAGTCCGCATCAATTAAGGCGATCGGAATGCAGTGAAATGCCAAATCCCAGGCCGCGAACCAAGGATATTCCCATTTATCGGGCATGGAAATGACTTCTTCTGCATATAAATTTCGCCAGTTAGCATTGCGAGTATTTAAACGCTGAGCTGATGGTGTGGGTTCTGCGCGATCGCCTTGCAACCAAGTGCGAACATCGTAGGCATAAAACTGTTTAGTCCACAATAATCCCGCAAAGGCTTGACGCTGTACGTTGCGGATATCTTCATCAAGATTTGGGGTCAGCGAGTCATAAAATTCATCGGCTTCTTTTTGCCTTTGAATGAATGTGTCCGCAAACTCTTGGCTAAAAGGAGTATCGGTGTAAGAATCAGTAAATCGGAGTTGGATAACTGCCGTTTTTCCGGCACCAATTTCGAGGTGGTAGTGGGCGGCAGCTTTGGTGCCAATTTGAGCGGGATTGACAGCATCTTTGCGATTGTGAACGATCAATTCGTGGAAAGCATCTTTAACATAAGGTGAGGTATTGGCGACACTGTAGAGACGTTGTAGATTGGTCTCATTTTCTGTAAATAACAGGGGGGGATGATCTTGACAAAACAGCCAGCGATCGCCATATTTTTGATGGTGAGCTTTAATAATTCCCTCGGCTGCTTTAGAAACCTGTGCTTGTTTTTCGCTACCCGTCCATGACCAAGTATTGCGAAACCATAAACTCGGCAATAAGTCAAGACTTGCTGTTTCCGAACCTCGGTTAGTAGCGCTGATGCGAATGCAAATATCTTCTGGGGATGCTTTGGCATATTCAGCAACGATATCGAAGTAGCGATCGCCCTCAAAAATTCCTGTATCCAGCAACTCAAATTCTTGTTGAGATTTGTCGCGCCTCGCATTTTCCTCAACCAACAAAGTATAAGGATATTCCTGCTGTGGATATTTGTACAGCCAGCGCATATAAGAATGAGTTGGTGTATTGTCTAAATAAAAGTAGTATTCTTTGACATCCTCTCCGTGATTTCCTTGACTGTTCGTAAGCCCAAAAAAACGCTCTTTCAAAATGGGATCTTTGCCG
Source organism: Microcoleus sp. S13_B4 (assembly GCF_036700885.1). Lineage (NCBI taxonomy): Bacteria > Bacillati > Cyanobacteriota > Cyanophyceae > Oscillatoriales > Microcoleaceae > Microcoleus > Microcoleus sp. S13_B4. Next base: position 40,948 of record NZ_JAUBPU010000035.1, on the reverse strand, counting down.
TTCCACAGTGCTAGGGCAAAACAAATTTGACCGTGGCGATCGCAAAATCCTCCTAACCCGTCTTCACCCCAGCGGTAGGCACGCGATCGCGCCATATCGTGGGGGAAATACTCCCAAGCCGTACCGTAGGGCGAATAATCTTCGCGGACGGTTCCCCACTGGCGATCGCTTAAATAAGATCCCCAGCGGTTCCAGTGGGCTTTCATTTCAGCATTTTCTTGAATTCGTTTCTGTTCAGCATCCATTTAACTGATCCCATAAGATTTTAGATTCCAGAATCTCGATTAGCCACCTGTGGCAAATCCTGGATACAATGTCATCCCGCCATCCACAAACAGCGTTGCACCGCAAACATAATCCGAGTCATCAGAAGCCAGCCAAACAGCAGTTTTAGCGATATCTTCCACTTCCCCAACTCGACCGTAAGGAATCAGTTTTAATAATTTTGCTTCGGCTTCTGAGGTATCCCATGCTGATTTATTGATGGGGGTTTTGATGGCCCCTGGCGCAATACTATTGACTCGGATTCTATGGGGGGCGAGTTCTTGAGCCATACTCCGCATCATCATATTAATACCGCCTTTACTAGCAGCATAGTTGACGTGGCCCGCCCAAGGAATTACCTCATGTACTGAACTCATGCAAATAATTTTCCCAGCAGCCGATGAAATATCGGGTTGTACACCCCGCCGCATAAATTCTTTGGCAGCTTCGCGGGCACATAAAAACTGTCCCGTTAGATTCACTCCAATCACCATGTTCCAGTGATCGATTGTCATGTCTACGAAGGGCGAATCTTTTTGCAGACCTGCGTTATTAACCAGAATGTCGATCGTACCAAATTCCTTGAACATCTGGCTGAACATAGCCTTAACTTCATCTTCTTTGCTGACATCGGCACCAAGAGCGATCGCTTCTGTACCCGCAGCTTTAATGTCAGCCACAATTTTCTGCGCTTCTTCAGCTTCCGAGTGGTAATTGACTGCCACAGATGCACCTGCTGAAGCTAGAGAACGGGCGATCGCTTCGCCGATACCAGAACTTGCGCCCGTTACGAGAGCTTTTTGGCCTTTCAGAAGCTCAGGGGAAAAGCTCATAATTTTTTCTCCGTCATTTTTTTAATTTATTTTACACTTATAGAGATTTTACTTGTCAACTTGATAACAAGTTTGTGTCAAGGTTGTGACAAAGCTAGCTACTATAGATTTATTTCCTTCAAGATCTTGCTAATTATAGCGTATACTCATTTGGAAGAAAAATATATTTATCTCTTAAGAAGTATATTTGTTAAATTTATCTCTTTCTTAAGACAGATGCTTGTGAAGAACCCTTACCTCTAAGTTAAACTTAGTTATAATGGAGTTGCTTTTTTGTATAGTTGAGGACTAAATAATAATAGTGTTAAAATAAAAAATTCTCTCAAAAATTTGTTTTTATTCGACTTAATAAAACAGATTGTTAGGGGGAAAACTTTTGTTTTAAAAGCATTGAATGGATTAATAAACTCTTCCGTCCATACGGAGACAACAATTTTATTACGTCAAAACTTATCAAGATTAACGAACAGTATTATGAACAACACAATCTATCAAACTGTAATTGTAGGTGGTGGCTTTGCGGGGCTATTTACAGCTTTGCACTTGAGCCATCAACACTATCCCCGTTCTGTAATTTTGATAGAAAAAGAGGAGCGCTTTTGCTTTAAGCCGTTACTTTATGAATATTTTAGCGGGGAGATGGGTGCAGAAGAAGTTTGGCCGCGCTATGATGAATTGCTAAAAGATAGCGGTGTCATCTTTGTTAAAGATGCCGTTCAATCCATTGATTTGCACGAGCGCGAAGTGAAAGTAACATCGGGGGATTCTTACAATTACAGCAATTTAGTTTTAGCTTTAGGCAGCGTTACAGGATATTTTGGTATAGAAGGAGCTCAAGAACATGCGTTCCCTTTCCGTACCGGAGAAGATGCGATCGCCATTGATAAACACCTACGCGATTGCTTCCAACAAGCTCTTCAGATTCAAGATGCAGAACAGCGTCGCAAATTCCTGACAGTCACCGTAGTAGGTGCTGGAGCTTCTGGTGTGGAAATGGCAGGTACATTAGGAGATTTACTACCTAATTGGTTTGCTGCAATGGGTGGCAATCCAGCAGAAGTAAGGGTCGTTTTACTCAATCACGGCAAGGAAATTCTTGACAACGATATGAATAGTCACCTGCGCGAAATTGCGAAAAATGCTCTGCAAAAGCGCACTGTACCCGTAGAATTTATGATGGAGGCAAAAGCGACTGCTATTCGGGTCAACGAAGTTGAATATCTGCGCCACGAACAGAGAGAAACCTTACCTACATCTACAGTAATTTGGACGACAGGAACTAACATTAACTCGCTCATTAAAGATTTAGCAATTTCTGAGGAAAGCCGAGACAAACACGGAAACCCTTTAGTGAACCCTACACTACAACTGCTAGATTTTCCAGAAGTTTTTGCTGGCGGAGATTGTGCAACGGTTCAAGGCAATTCTTTACCTGCCACCGCTCAAGTTGCTTATCAGCAGGGAGCTGCAATTGCTCACAATTTGAAAGCTCTCGCTTTAGGAAATAGCCTAAAACCTGCTGAAGTTAACCTGCGGGGAACGCTGCTAAAACTTGGGATAGAAGAAAGCGCGGCTAGCATTTATAATAGCTTTGAAGTTGCCGGAGAAGTCGGTCACTTAATCCGCCAAGGTAGTTACTTAGAGTTATTACCTACTCCAATTCATAATTTTAAAGTAACAACGGAATGGTTAAAAGATGAAATGTTTGAGCGCCACTTGCACCCGATTCAAACAGGGGAGGTTATTAAATGGGTCGGCGGTGCGGTAGTCGGTCTTGTCGTCGCTCGAAAAGTGATTCAAATGTTAGGAGATAACAAAGATAAGATAGATACTTAATTAAGGGCTAAAGTTCAGAATGTGAAAAAGATTAATGTGTTAGTCGTGATTATAAGCGCTATAATTAGCTAGCTGGGATGTCAGTAAGATTGCGTGTCCGTTAGGATCTTTGACCCGACAACTTTGGCGGTAAGAACTGGAATTACCTGAGAAATGCACAAGTCGTGGCGAGACAAACTCTACCCCATTTTGTCGCAACTTTTCCAATAGTTGCTCAAGATCGTTAACAATTAGTTCCACTTGCATATTGGCAATATCGCAACTTTTCCAATCTCTTGGTATGGGGCGGCCTTTTGGAGTAACTAGATAGTCTAATAGTTCAATTCCTAAACCGCCTTGAATCGGTCGTAGTGCGGTAATTTTGACTTTAGCTTCTGGCAAATTATCGAGGCGAACTTGCGTTTCCCCTTGGTTGAGGCTGCCTCCATCAACTTGCATTCCCAGTAAGTCGCGGTAAAACTGGAGACTTTGCTGGGTGTTGCTAATCGCGATCGCGCTGTGATCGATTCCTAAAAAGCAGCGATCGCCCTTTTGATGCCACTTTTCTTGTCCTTTGTCGGGAGGAAACCAAATTAGCTCTAAATTGTGGCCGTCAATGTCTTTAAATTTAAAAGCTCGCACGCCAGCAGCTTCTTTGTTTTCAGGCGGTATTGTCTGCGGTTGAGTGGAGATGGGGTCAATAGGAAAAGAGCACAGGTTTGCATAGGCGCGATCGATGTCACTGACCACAATTGCCAGATGTTGAAACCACAAATCATTACTTTGCGAATCTTTCGGGATGGGTTTTCCCTCAACGTTAAGATACTCCATCAGCTCAATCACTTCATCCCCAAGCTGCAAAGTAACAATGCGGATTTTTGACCCATCAACGCCTTCGAGATCGCTGTAATTTTGCCCTTCAACCGTAATATCCGAAACAGGTTCAAACGAGAGGGCTTTCGTATAGAAATCCTGGGAGCGATCGGCATCTGTCACAGTCAACCCAATGGCTCGGATTTTTTGCACTTCTATAGAGGGGTTATTCATAAACTTTGTACTGCTTTATCTAAATTTTAGGCAGCCCCGAGCGGAGCCAAATGCGAAAAAATTTGGGGAAGATTTCCCAAGTGCTCGCCATTAGGCTGCGTTTGCTCGGCCTCAAGTCTAGATGTGCTGATGAATACAAAAGCACTTATCCTAGCCACGATGGGTTCATGGCGGTACTATCAAATTGGTTAGTAGTTTTATACAGTTCGTATTGCCCTTTTGTCGCCGCCTCGCGAGTGCGATTCAGCATTGCTGCAACTTGTGCTTGATCCATCGGCTTAAACGTGCGAGCGGCCTCAAACGCTTGATCGAGGAGTTGCATACTATCAATGCCCGTAATCACGACTGAAGTAGGCAGATTCATCGCATAGTGGAGACATTCGATCGGACTTACGGTATTGCTTCTAAGGACGTAAGGGTCGCCCATAGATTTCATCCCCAATACACCTATTTGGTTCTTCACCAGCACCGGCAGAACTTGTTGCTCAAAACTTCTAAAATGAGCGTCCATCACGTTCAGCGGCATCTGTACCGCGTCAAAACGGAAATTGTTTTGAGCGGCAAGTTCCATCACTCGCAGGTGAACCAAAGGGTCTTTGTGTCCTGTAAACCCGATGTAGCGAATCTTGCCCGCCTTTTGCGCTTCCACTACCGCCTCCATAGCGCCGCCGGGAGCAAAAATGCGATCGGGGTCTTCCATCCGAATAATTTCGTGATGCTGCATCAGGTCAATGCGATCCGTCTGCAACGCCTTCAGCGATTCATCAATCTGCATCATCGCAGCGCCCTTGGTGCGGCCGTCAATCTTGGTCATCAGAAACACCTTTTGCCGGTAGCCATCCTTGAGGGCTGCACCCATCCAGCGGTGGCTGCGTCCGTTGTGATAATCCCAAGAATTGTCCATGAAATTGATGCCGCGGTCGATCGCACTGCGGATCAGCTTGATACTTTCTTGCTCCTCTCGAAGCCGTCCTATATGGTGTCCCCCCAAGCCAATTGCAGACACTCGCTCTCCTGTGCGTCCCAGTGTCCTGTAACTCATCTCGCCGCTTTGGGTTTGACCTTGGGCAACTTCATTTTTAACATCTACTTGGGTCGGTTCATCTTGAGCTAACACGGGTTTCAACAACCCTTCTGAAGCAGCCAGCCCTGCTGCAACCAAACCCGAAGCAGAAGTTACCTTTAACAACTTGCGTCTGCTGATATTCATAAATGCCTCCTTTAATAAATAACTAGGACTTACTTACAGTATTAGAGGAACAGATGCAAAAAACCTCTATCAAAGTAGGTCACAGAAATAACCCTAAAGAGCTAGAAGGAATCTTTTCTCTAGCCTTGATCAGATGTGCTTGAGCTATCCAACTGTCTAAAGGAATAAATCACTGCTCAGTCTCCCTGTGTTCGTGAATACAAAAGCCCTAATGCAAAGTGTTTAAAACGCATACAAATATAGACTTTTGCACAATGTCTAGTGTAACTTGTGGTTATATAATCGGTGTGGAAGTTAGCCCGACACAGCTTCCAAAGTCAGGGTCATATCTCCAGTGTAATAATGGTGCAATATCTCAGTTTTTACCGACTTGAAAGACGTTTATGCTGCTGATTTATATTCGGATTAATCGCTTTCTAGTCAGCAAATAAATTGGTGTTTTAAAGATTCGTACTAGCTCTAATGTCGGTTCGCATCATTGGCGATTAATTACAGATTTGGTCATTTGAAGGGAGGATTCGATATTTTCTAACAAATTATTGATTAACTGTATCTGATATTGCTGAATATTGGTCTGTAGCGGCTCTTTGCTGCCTTGAAAACAGATAACTTTTCCAGCGATTTCCTTGTAGTGTTGCAGCATAGAAAAAGTATCGGTGCTGAAGCGAGCGAGATAGTTTTTAGCAGCCTCACTGCAAATTTCCTTTACTTGATTTAGATAAGCTTCTGACGATTCAGGCGGCTTTTCATACCCAGTTCTTTTATTCAAAATATAGCTAGCACCGCCGACTACTGCGGCTCCCACAGGCCCGCCCAACAGCCAACCTAAGCCCGTTGCGATCGCCACTGGAGCCACTTCGCCCTCGTTCGACTTTTGAGCTGGAGGTGGTGGCGGTTCCGGTAAACTGACTTGCGGGGATGGAGGAAACGAAATCAAAAGTGCGATCGGCTGTTCTTTCTCAAAGAATTCGCAAGCTTTATTTACCCATTCTGCGATCGTTTGCTGCTGATGTAAGGCCTCTCGCTGAAATTTTAGCTTCCACGCATCAAAACTCCCTTCCTGAAGCGACAGCGCCATTTCCGATTGATACCGCTGCAAAAGTGTGGGCTGGTAAAGCCAAATCTCGAAGTCGGAAACGCTGGCTTGAAAGCCTTTTGATATCAGTTTTTCGGCTTTTTGTTTAATTTCAATTTTGTCTGTATGCTTTTTTTGAGCTGTGGCTATTTCTGCGGTGACAGTTTCAGCTTTGGCTCGGAGAGATTGGCAAATTTTAGTAGCTATAGCTTCAATTCTGGGCAACTTAACTGCTAGTTGTTCCTGTTGAGCTGCCACAATACTTTGCAAAGCCGATTCAAACGTGGCAATTCCTGTAGTTTGGGCTGCCGCCACATCTCCTTTCAGCCTCGCCCTCAAAGCCGGCAAAGCATCGACGCGGTAGATATTGCTGATATTGTTCGGCAAGTTCGAGCGAAAACTTTCGGCAACAAACAACAACCGATTGTAAACTTGTTTTTGCTCGTCTGGTTCGAGTAGATTGAGAAAATTGGCAACAAAGACTACAGTGTTGATTTGGCGATCGCTCAACCAATCTCTCAAGTTCTCCCGTTCGCCTAAAGTCATCAATTTGCGAGCATCTAAAACCTGCACAACTAAATCAGCCGTTAGCAATTTATCCCGAACCAAATTATCCTGTTCTTCCCGGTCATTGGTTCCCGGCAAATCCAGCAATTCCACACCGGTTTGCAGGAATGGATGGGGACAGTAAACATTCACGGCCGCCACATCATCCCGCATTTGTCTCGCGTCGTCAAGGATGGCGTAGCGTTTCAAAACATCAGTCCCCGGTTCGCTAATTTCCGTGCCGTCTTTGAGGGTAATTTTTGCGTGCAATTCCTCGCCGTAGTTGACATAAATGGCAGCACCTGTAGTGGGCACAAGGTCGATCGGCAAAGCACGATTTCCCAGCAAAGCATTGAGCAAAGTTGACTTGCCGTAATTAAACGGGCCAAAGACAGCAATTTGAAAAGTTGGTTTGGCGAGATAGTCGCAGATTGAGGTGGTATCTCGATAGAGTTGGGAGTTTTTGTCGAGTTCGAGAATACCGAGTGCTGATTTGAGATTGTCGGTCAGGTCTTGATAAATTTCGGTTTGTGGCATATTGTTGTTTATTTCAAGCGGATGCTAGGAAAGCTTGATATAGCGATTCAATACTCTGCGACTCTGCAGAAACATCAGCCTCTAATTTTTTGAACCGCTGCGATTCAGCCTGACAATTAATCTCGCGAGATTCTTTTTGCTCGAGCAAATTATCTAATTCAGCTTTCCGAGAATTAATATCCGCATTCATGCGATCGCCCACTTCCCGCCCGTAAACATCAAAACACTCTTTTACAGCATCGTGAATCGGCTGCCACTGCTCTTGAGCCACCTGCGGCAGATATTTCACTAACTCTTTTTTCGCGGCTTTCACCAACTGTTTATGAGCTCCGTCTGCTTGCAAAACCCCAACACCCATCCCCAACAACGCCAAATACAGCGGCCCCAAAACAATCCCCGTAAAACTAGCAAGAATCGTACTAACGCTTAACACAGTAATTAAATTAAGCAGGATATTTTTCCAATCAAAACCCGCTCCTGCCATTGCTACGCCCGCCAGATTTCCGGTCGTTAACGAGAACAATCCCATCGCCCATTTTGCCCAAGCTGGCGAGTTATCTTCCTTCGAGTTGCTGACTGCTGTTGGTATTTTTTGCCCGGTCAGTTTTTCGGTAATTTTTTCAGTCACTTTTGTGTAAGATGCTCCGTAATTTGCCGCACTTTGCGAGAGTTGCGAAAATGCTGAATTCATCTCTTGTTCAGCCGTGAGAGTCCAAGCTGCTAGTTTGTCGTTGATGTACTGCTCGAATGCTCGTTTGAGCGATGCTTCAAAGGCTTCTCGCTTGTCTTGGCTGAAGAAATCCAGAAATCTCAGTTCAGGTTGATACCGTAAGAAATCTGTTTCAAAGGTATTTTCTAGGTTAAGAACGTAGGCGCGGAAAGAATCTGCGATCGCCCGCGATTTACTATCTCTAACTTCGATAATTTCTTGTTGAAATTCATCGCGAATCTGAGTCAGCTTTTTAAACTCTGGCTCAACTGAATTAATCTTTTCTTTCAACTCATTGACATCGCGATCGAGTAATGGTAGGCGGCGCCCAACAGCTTCGCGGACACGAGCAGAAATTTGACGCGCCAAAGTCCTCGCCGGACGCAATTCCGAAATCGCCCTTTCTTGGGTCAAAAACGTATTCAGTGCCGCCATAAACTCGGGAAAACCAGTTCCTGCCAAATCCGCATCCGGGTTTTTCATCCGCAACCTGAGCGCCTTAATTGAGGTAATTGCAAACACTCGCTCGTCGTAAATATCGTGTCCTTCTGTTAAACAATATTCAGCCAAATTAGCTTGAAAAACCCGCCGCAGTTTCCCTTCTGCTTCTGCTAATTCTTCAGGATCATCCGGGTCAATCAAACTTTCGCGCACCTGATCCCAAGCATTGATCAGAAAGAAAATGCTCAAACCGCGACCTTTGATATAATTTTCTAGATAGCGTCTTTCACCCATTGTGCAAGGCTGAGTTGCCCTGAGTACAAACAAAATAGCGTGGCAGTTGTTGATGTAACCCAGAGATAATTCATTCCGGGCTTCTGTATCGTTCAGTCCGGGACTGTCTACTATTTCTATGCCTTTTTCCAGCAAAGCTAAGGGATATTCTACTACGGCGCAATCGATATCTGGAAATGCTGGTTTCTTTTCTTCTTCTAAGCGTTTTGCCTCAGCGGGGTCAATTGTGTAGTTCTGTTTAAAACTTTTAAAATCTAGCTGTTTTGGGCTTTTGCCGTCATTGAAATAAACCGTAACTTTTTTTTCTGAACCATAGCGCAAAATCGTCAGCAAAGCTGTACAGGGATTTACATCGCTGGGGAGTAAGTTTTCCCCGATTAACGCATTGAGAAAAGTGCTTTTTCCGCGTTTCATGTCGCCTAGCACTAGCAGCCGAAAGACTCCTTGGCGCAAGTTTTTACTAGCCACATTAATGTCGGCGTTGTCTGTTTCTAAACCGAGTTTTCCCGATCCTTCTCCTCCTGCTAATTCTGATTGGTTGATGGCTGTCGCGATGTTGCTGAGGCGAGTGGCAATTTCTCGGCGGACGGCGGCTACTCGCTCTAAATCGTTGAGAAAGTTGCTAGTTTCTACTTTAAGGTTCATGGGTATTTCTTGATATTTTTTGGCTGGGGATTTTCAACTTCTTCTGTCTTCTTCAATAAACATTTTGTAAGCTATCAAAGCAATGCCTCCCACTATCAGCGCGGCTGCCAGCCAAGATGCTATGCGAACTGCAACGATAACAGCAATGACAATGCCTGTAAATTGAGCGGCTGCTATAATTTTTCGGCGCCACTGTTTGAGTTTGCCGTTAACTTGGCTGTCTGGTTCTTGGTACTTGCTAGTTAGATGTTCTGGCACGGAGCGATCGATTTCGGATTCTAGTTCGCGGAGCCGAATTTCTTGTTCGCGCTTCCGCAGTTCTTGTTCTTTGTGCCGGAGTTCTCTGGCTTTTTCGTCGGGAGAATTCATAAATTTTACCCGGTTTGCCGGTGGCAAAGTGTGTTATTTATTGTCAATGTTGTGGAGCGATAAGTTTTTTACAACTGTAACTCACATTTTCCGCTGTGTCGATAGATGTTAAGAAATGTAAAAAAGGGCGATTCCCTACGGGATAGCTACGCTTCACGACCAATTAAGCCGATCGCCCGCAGCGCTGCAAATCCTCAATATCCTTCGGGGCCGATAGTAGTGCGATCGCACTCCGCTTCCGACAAATCAACCAAGCGCGATCGAAATAAGTTGCAGCCCGCTAATTGAGCTTTGCTTAACTTTGCTTTCTCTAAATTAGCTCGGCTCAAATCCGCATATCTCAAATCGGCATTCGTCAAATCTGCATTGTACAAATCCGCACCTTGCAAATTGGCTTTCTGCAAATTAGCACCTTGCAAATTGGCGTGACGTAAATTAGCTCGTGATAAGTTTGCTCTTGATAAAGTTGCTTCCGACAAGTTAGCTTGATAAAGTTGAATGTCGCCCAATTCAGCATCTTGCAAATCAGTTTTATAAAGATTGGCTTGAGTCAAATTTCCGTAGGGCAAATAAGCTCGCCTCAGAACGCTACCAGAAAGATTTATTTCTGTCAAATCTGCTTGAAACAAGTTATGTTCACTTAAGTCAACGGCGTTAAAGTTTCGCTGGCCCTCAGCATACTGAGCAAGCAATTCCTCAGCGCTTAGCTTTTGCATTTTCACTCCTCATGACGACAGCTACTGCAGCCAATCCATAACAGTAATTAATGGTTATTACTCTGCGTATTTATACTTATGTCTCTTATTATGTTAAGCTTGTGTAACAACAGTCGCATTTTTTCTAAGATTTTTTTTATATTTGTAAATTTCTGCCTTGCTCGACCAGTAAGCGGTTAGTAATGTCAAGATCGATCAAGAAACCAAAGCCAATCCTCTACTGAAATATGCCAGAACTTCCTCTCTCCATTGCTGAGCACTACCACGAACGGACAAAATACGACCCTGAAACCATTGCCGCCAAAAGCAAACAGCTAGATTGGACAGAGCAACCTGTGCCGTTCAAAGAATATAAAATTGGAGCGTATTTTGACCTCAAGCCTTATCTAAAAGACCCCTCGGAGGATGCCGAACCCGATGCCGCTTGGTGGCATCGGTTATCTAGCTTGTTGCTGTGCAGCTACGGGTTGACGGCAAAAGTGCAGACGGTAGATGACAGTTACCTGTATTTGCGATCGGCACCGTCGGCGGGTGGACTCTACCCAGCAGAGGTTTATTTAATCTCCCGTGGCACTGCCCAGTTGCCGGCCGGACTCTACAACTATCAGTGCAGAACTCATTCACTTGTTCATTTTTGGGACAGTCAAGTTTGGCCGGCATTGCAAGCAGCCTGTTTCCAGTCGCCCGCACTAGAAAATACCCAATTGGCGATCGCCATTACCACTGTTTTTTTCCGTTCTTCTTGGCGTTACGAAGACCGAGCTTATCGGCGAATTTTTCTAGACACTGGCCATTTATTGAGCAATATCGAGTTAGCTTGCGCTGTCAACGATTACCGACCTCACCTGATTGGAGGATTCGCCGACGAAGCTGTCAATGAATTACTATACATCGACTCGGAGCAAGAAGGAGCGATTTGTGTAGTTGCTTTAGCCGACTTGCTAGATATTGACCAAAACTTGCCTAAATTTAAAACAGCTTTGCCCGGAAACACCACGACAGATTACCCGAAAATTTCCGAAGGTCAACTGTTAAAATACCTCCACAAAGCCACGCATTTAGAATCAGACCCTACCGGGGCTGACGGCTGGAAACTTGATGAAAGTGAAGGGGTACTAGAGGATAAATACAACTTTCCCTTTTGTACTAAAGTTTCGACGGTCACTCCTTCGATTCCTTGGGGCGTGAACCTGGAAAATTTAGAAAACACTATGCTCAAAAGGCGTTCTACCCGTGCTTATACAGGTGCTTCTTTGAGCTTGGGCGAACTGCTAGCTATGCTAGATTTTACTTATCAGTCGCAGCACTACATCGACCAAGGATTAGACGGTTATCCAGACTATTTCGATCTAAGTTTGATCGAGACTTTTATTGCTGTTTCGGGAGTAAATGGGTTAGAAGAAGGGTGTTACTATTACGCTCCGAAAGCTCAAGAATTGCGCCAAATTCGGTTTAAAAATTTCCGTAGGGAGTTGCATTTTTTGTGCTTGGGGCAAGACTTGGGCAGAGATGCGGGGGCGCTGTTGTTTCACACGGCGGATTTGAACAGGGCTGTAGCAAAATATGGCGATCGAGTTTACCGCTATTTGCACATGGACGCGGGTCATTTGGGCCAGCGGTTGAATTTAGCAGCTATGCAACTGCGTTTGGGTGTCAGCGGTATCGGGGGCTTTTTTGACGATCGCGTCAATGACGTTCTGGGTATTCCGGCGGGTGAAGCTGTGCTTTATATTACAAGTCTGGGAAGACCTCGATCGTAAGAATTAGTCCTCAGTCAGCATTAGTCAGAAGGCAGAAGATATGCTACAAAAACCAACTCTGCTCGCGAAGCCGCTGCCACGCTTTGCGAATATGTTGAGGCTTAAATAGTTCATTCTTGCGAATGTTCCATTCACGTACAAGTTCGATCGCTCTTTCGCAATCCTCTGCTGCTTCCCTATTTTCTCTAGCAACCCAGTGAACAGTTGCCAACAGTTCCATGCCGTAAGGAGTTTCAAAACCATTAATTAACCCGCTCACACGCTCTAGTCTAACATTAGCATCAGCAGCATTTTGTAAAAAATCCCGCGCGGCTATTTTACCTTCAGACAACACATAGATTTGTGCCTCTCGGTTTCTGTCTCCATAACCTCGAATATAATGCCCTTCCAGCTTCTGTAAAACATGATTGAGATTATTTGCATAAGGCCCGTACTTTTCTTTCACATACTGCAATTTTAGTGGTTCACCTGCTACCTGAAGAAAATAAGCTAGCTTTTGAATTTCCAGCATTGTCAAGCGATAGCCAGGAATTCCGTACAATTCCAGCAAGCTAATAAATAAGGCACGAGCGCGAGTCATTTGGGGTTTGTCGGTGGCAACCCGCATCGAATCAGCTTGCGGAGTAGCCTGCGGTTCAAACAGCAAAACTTGCACATTTGGCAGTTCCGAAAAAGCTGATTCAATTAGCGGTTTGACTGTCTTCCAAGACAAGCCACCATTCCCGCAGCCTAGCGGAGGAACAGCAATAGAAGTGAGGCCTAATTGCTTTACTTCCTGAATCAAAGCTTTTAGTCCAGTTTGAATATCTTCGATTTTTGATTTGCCTCTCCAGTGACGTTTAGTCGGAAAATTAATAATGTATCGGGGATTAAATAGATTGCCAGAAGATACTACAAACATTCGGCCCGGCTGCACTTCACCGGCGCGACAAGCTTTTTCATATTGGCGGAAGTTTTCGGGATAAGCCTGCTTGAACTGCAAGGCAATTCCTTTGCCCATAATTCCTACACAATTAACTGTGTTTACTAAGGCTTCTGCATTTGCTTCTAAAAGGTTGCCTTCCTTGATTTCAATCACTTTTACTTCCAGGTTTTTATTTATTCTAATAATACCAATTTTTCTGCACTATTACGGAGGGTTGATGCGTAAAATTTTGTAAAATTTTTTCTGTTTTTGCTTTGATTGTAGAATTGATGACGCCGATTTCTGTGATTAACTCCCAAGGGAAAAAGTTTCTAACTAAAAACTCGGCTTGACGCCTGCGTTTCCGGTCGTTGTCTTCATTTGTATCAAACCAATAACGAGATTCCATAACATCCCAGTCGATCGCACCTAGATAGTTGAGGTCGTCAAAAAAATCGGTGAATCCCATGACTGCATGACCGTCAGTAAAAACAAACTCTAAACCTCTAGCATCTATATCTTCTACATCAGAAACTAGGTGAATAAGTGCTGCTTGACCTTGAGTATAGTTTGGTACATTGCCCTGATTAATGGTGTATAACATCGGAGAGCGCGGTGCAAAATAAAAGGGAACATAATCATGCAGTACGCCACCTGCACCGCAGGGAACGCGGATTCTAGCGCGACGATCTTGGATATTTTCGTAGGCGATATTAGTGTAGTTAGTTCCTGTCTCAAGCATAACGTTGTAAGCTAACAATCCACCTTCCGAAATAATAGATTCTAGATTGTCAATGGGGGTGATGTGGTAGATAGGTAATGGCACTGCTGTTATCTGTTGGCTGTTTCACGTTTAACACATAATTATAATATCTGCTTGGCAGTTAAAGATAAACAATCTTTTACCATTGCTATTTGCCAATACAAAACCTGCTAAATATTCTGTCTAGCACTGATTCTGTCACTTCTTCGCCCGTAACTTCCCCCAATGCTTGAATTGCCCCCCGCAAATCTATTGTCCAAAAATCTAAAGGCAATTTGTTGCTAATAGTATCTGTGCATTGTTCCAGAGAAATTTTAGCTTTGGTTAAGGCTGCTGCTTGCCGCTGGTTGATTGCTAAATCTGAGTTTGCTGCTTGCAAATCTCCCCCGCTGACGGCATCTAAGATTGCTGTTTCTAAGTCTTCTATGCCTCGATCGAGGGCTGCTGCTGCGGTAACTATACGGTGAATTTCAGGGGGAAAAGGTAAGTGGGGGATGGTTTTTACTAGGTCGATTTTGTTGATAATTATAATTAGGGGGCGGTGCTTTACTTGTTCGTAAATTTCCGAATCGCCCTCAGTCCAGCCAGATTCTGCGTCAATTGTCAACAACACTAAATCGGCTTGTTTTGCTGCTGCGCGCGATCGCTCAACGCCAATTTTTTCTACCTTGTCTTCGGTTTCTCGAATGCCGGCAGTATCGAGCACCTGCACCGGAATGCCGCCCACAACTAGCTGCGATTCTACCACATCCCGCGTCGTACCGGGCAACTCCGTGACGATCGCCCGATCGCTCTTACTCCACGCATTCAACAAACTCGACTTTCCCACATTAGGCCGCCCAACAATCGCTACTTTCAAACCAGTTCTCAACAATTCTCCCCGATCTGCCGTTGCCAAAATTGTTGACAATTCCTCCAAAATATGATTTATTTCCAAAGAAGTTTTAGCTTCATCTAAAGGCGGCAAATCTTCCTCAAAATCAATTCTCGCCTCAATTTCTGCCAGCACGTCCAAACAAGTTGTTCTCAATTTGCGAATTGGCTGCGCTAATTTTCCCTGCAAACCCGCCAAAGCACTTTGTGCAGCAGCAGGCGATTTTGCTCCCACCAAATCTGCAATACTTTCAGCTTGAGTTAAATCAAGCCTCCCGTTCAAAAAAGCCCGCAGCGAAAACTCTCCCGGCTGCGCCAATCTCGCCCCATTTTCCAAACACAACTGCAAGACTTGCTGCACCGCCATAATGCCGCCGTGACAGTGAAATTCCACCACATCTTCGCGAGTAAAAGAACGCGGCGCTTTCATGATTAACAATAAAGCTTCATCGACTAATTCTTGAGTTGTGGGGCGACGGATATGACCGTAAAGAATGCGGTGAGACTCCCATATTTGCCGTCCTGGGGCGCAAAACAGAGTTTCGGCAATTTTTAAAGCTGCGGAACCGGAAACTCGCACAATGCCAACGCTGCCTTGTTGGGGAACTATGGCAGTGGCGATCGCTGCGATCGTGCCTCCTTTTGTTAATGATTCAGACATTTTTATTGTTCACACATTTAAAATTTCTCTCAATCTCGTGTTTTTGAGTATCAGGCAATTGCTTGTCGGTATTCGAGGATATAAATTTCTGGTTCGTCATTCAAAAAAAATAAATTCCTGCCCTTTTGGGCAAGCTGCACGAGTTTCTGAGTCAAAGGGCAAGGAAGATTTTTTAATCTTTTTCCTACAATCGCTAATTGCTCGGCGGCTTCGAGAGACAGGAGAACTTGAATTAGGGATTCCACGAGTTGTACGTTCATTTGAGCCACCTCCGCCCCGGTTGTTAAATTATACAGTTTTCATTGAGAGGATAAACAATTTCAGCATTTTTTTTCTAAGATATTAGAAGAGCGTGGCTACAGCGCTGGACTTGGCTCGCCAATCCCATCGCCCGTTTGCTCAGTCAGTCGATTTTAGATTTTAGATTTTAGATTTTAGATTGACTCCACAGATGAATCGGGGAGCTTCAACTCGGATCTAAAATTTTGGGAGGCTAACGACTCCTGTGGGAAAGCAACTATCCGTTTTTGGGTGGGAGTCACGGCTCGATCGAACTTAAATTACTCAGCCAAATATTTTGGCTATTCTGATTTCATGCAATAATGGAACATTGACAGGGTAGAGGGCAAAGCATGATTGGTCAACTTCTAGACAGACGTTACCGCATCCTTAAAGTCACAGACTCAAGTGAGGTGGGAAAAACTTATCTAGCAGCAGATACTCACCGTCCCGGGTATCCGCAATGCACGGTTAGAGAAATGCGACTCCCCGGCACAAGTTCGCAAACTCCCGAATTAGTCAAAGTTATATTTCAAAGAAACGCAGAAATAATTGAAAAATTGGGAAAACACGACAAAATTCCCGAATTATTGGCGTATTTTGAGGAAAATCAAAGTTTATACTTAATTGAAGAATTTATTGCCGGCTCACCTTTAAGTCAAGAACTAATAGCCGGTCAACCTTGGGATGAAGAGCAAGTAATTGGTCTGCTATCAGAAATATTAGAGATTTTGGTGTTCATACACGAGAAAGGTTTCATTCACCGCAGAATTCAACCAGACAGAGCGATCCGGCGCGAGTCAGACGGCAAATTTGTATTGGTTGACTTTAGCTTAGACAAAGAAATTAACCCGGAACTTGCTAACTGTCATTTGTTGGCCCAAACTTCCCCGAACTCGGTTAAACGGCATGAGGCAAAAAAACAGGATTTGGTGCCCCAGGAGTTATACGTGCCGATCGAGCAATTGAGCGGCAACCCCCGTTACAATAGTGACATCTACGCTCTAGGTACGATCGCCCAGCTTGCCGTGACGGGACTCTCACCCAACGAACTGAGTGCCTTAAAAAACAACAAAAACGAAATTCCCTGGCGAAACCGGGCAACTTGTTCGGCAGCCCTAGCAGATATTATCGATCAAATGGTGCGCCCTGACTGCGAGGAACGCTATCAGGAGGCCGCCGAAGTTTTAGCAGACCTCAAACAAATCGCCGTAAAATTGGAGGTTGAGCCGCCACCAGCCACAATCATCACGGACGCTATGAGTCAACCGCGAAGACAAAGCCCAACCAAACTGCTGCTGTTGGCTGCAACAGCGGCAGCTTTAATCCTCACGGCACTGATAATTTACTTGTGGCAGAGTCAAAGTCCGGCGAGGGCAAAAGAATGGTTAGCCCGCGGCGTTACCAAGGCGCAGCAAGGTGACACAACAGGCGCGATCGCCGATTATACTCAAGCGATCGCCCTGAATGCCAGCGATGCGGAAACTTTCTACAAGCGGGCAAACGCTCGCTACGACATGGGGGCAACCGAGCAAGCAATACAGGATTACACGCAAGCAATTAAAGTCAATCCTAGCCACACCAAAGCTCTCTACAATCGAGGTATGGCCCGCCTCGACATCGGGGACAAGCGGGGGGCCGTGGAAGATTTCACCCAAGTAGTGCGACTCAATCCCAGCGACGGTGAGGCATACTCTCAGAGGGGTTTAGCCTACTACGATTTGGGCGACTACCGCAGGGCAATTGAAGACTACACTCAAGCAATTCGGCTCAGTCCCAAGGATGCTACAGCATACAGCAATCGGGGTTTAGCTCGATCGGCAGCAGGCGACAAAACAGGAGCAATGGCAGATTTTACTCAAGCCCTTCAAATTAGCCCCAAACAAGCTGGCGTATACTACAGTCGTGGTCGATCACGGTTTAATCTGGCAGATTATCAAGGAGCGATGGAAGATTATACTAAGGCGATTGAATTGCAACCAGATCTCGCGGATGCTTATACCAATCGGTGCAGCGCTTACTTGAATTTGGCCACCTACGACAAAGCGATTGCTGATTGCACCGAAGGAATTCGCCTTGCTCCCAAAGATGAAGCAGCTTACAACAACCGCTGCGTTGCTTATCTGAATTTAAAACAATTTCAAAAGGCCAGCGAAGATTGCAGTTTGACTATCGGACTCAACGCCAACAATCCCAAGGCCTACAGCAATCGAGGATTAGCTCGATCGGCTTCGGGAGACAAACAGGGAGCTTTAGAAGATTTTACTCAAGCAGTTCGGCTGAATCCCAGCGATGCAGTAGCTTACAGCAATCGCGGTACTATTTACTCAGAACTAAAAAATTACCCTTTAGCGGTTGAGGATTTCGCTCACTCGCTGCGGCTCAACCCCAACAATGCTAGCGCTTTTTACAGCCGAGGCCTCGTCCGCCGCCAACTCAAAGACCGTACCGGGGCGATCGAGGATTTTCAGAAAGCTGCAACCCTCTTTCTAGAACAAGGAAGAGCCGATGGTTTCCAAAACGCACAAGCACAAATCAACGACCCTAAATAAGTTATTAATCATCAGTCAGATGTTAAAAAAAGAAGAAAAAAGGAAGAAGGAAGAAGGAAGAAGGAAGAAGGAAGAAGGCCAAATTACCAACTACCCGTTACCAACTCCCCGTTACCAACTCCCTGTTACCAATTCCCCATTACCACCTCCCCGTTACCAATTCGCAAGTCCCGATATGAACATGGTTGGTCAACTTTTAGACAGGCGTTATCGCGTAGTGCAAATTCTCAGTTCAGGAGCTTTTGGACAAACTTATTTAGCTGTCGATACTCGCCGGCCGGGCCACCCTCAATGTGTAGTCAAACAACTGCGCCCTCCCAGCAACACTTCCACAGTTCTCAAAACCGCTTACCGCTTATTTAAACAAGAAGCAGAAATATTAGAAAAACTGGGTAAACACGAGCAAATTCCCTTTTTACTCGCTTATTTTGAAGAATCCAATCAATTCTACCTCGTCGAAGAGTTTGTACCCGGACACGCCCTAAATAGGGAAATTGTAGCGGGTCAACCTTGGCGGGAAGAACGAGTGCTGGCTCTGTTAGAAGAAGTGTTACAGCTTCTCGCCTTCGTACACTCTCAGGGAGTTATTCACCGGGATGTTAATCCCTCCAACTTAATCCGCCGCAAACCAGACGGCAAATTAGTCTTAATTGACTTCGGTTCGGTTAAAGAAGTTGCGAGTCACGTCAGTGACTACGATACAGAATTTCCGCGCACCATTGCTACTGGAACTCCGGCTTATATGCCGATCGAACAATTTCAAGGCAACCCGCAATTTAGCAGTGACCTCTATGCAGTCGGGATGATGGCAGTCCAAGCTATCACTGGTTTACCGGGTACGGATTTGCCAAAATTGCAAGATCCGAGTCCTTCTCATACGGGGGAAATTGTTTGGCGAAACCGCTCTCAATGTTCTGTGGGATTAGCCAATATAATTGACAAAATGGTTTGTCACCAATTTGGCAAACGCTATCAATCGGCAGAGGAAGTGTTGGCAGCTCTCAGCAAGTTGAGACACCGCCAAGAACCGGTGAATACCGCTCAAAAGAAAAGTATTTCTCCCATATTAGTTTCTTCTGCTCCTTTTTATTCACGTTTGGGAAGTCGATTTTGGTTGCTGATTTGGGCGGGCGTCGGGGCGGCGATAGTTATGATATTTATGTTTAGTTATTGGGGCCGCCCGAATCCAATTAAAGCTAAGGAATATTACGAACAGGGAGTAGAAAAGTCTCGCAATAAAGATGCGGATGCAGCTTTGCAGGCTTTTAATAAGTCAATTCAATTGAATCCTAAAAATGCTGAGAGTTTTTACCACCGCGGTAATGCTAATTATGATTTAAAAAAGTATCAAGAAGCACTTGCGGATTATTCTCAGGCTATCGCTCTCAATCCTAAATATGTTCAGGCTTATTTTAACCGCGGCCTCGCCCGTCACGATTTTAACGACAAGCGTGGGGCGATTGAGGATTACACTCAAGCTTTGAATCTCCAGCCCAAGGATGCTGATACATATTATGAAAGAGGAGTTGCTTATTTAGAACAGCAAGACTACAAGATGGCTATTCAGGATTTTACCGAAGTAATTCGGTTGCAGCCGAAGCTTGTTAAAGCTTATCATTCGCGGGGGTTGGCTCGTGCTGGGAGTGGCGATTTGCAGGGGGGGATTGGAGATTATACTGAGGCAATTAAACTTGATGCTAAGAATGTTGATGCTTTTTACAGTCGGGGGAGAGCTCGCTTTTACCTAGGAGATTATCAGGGATCTTTGGCGGATTATTCTCAGGTAATTGCCATCGATCCTAAGAGTGGAGATGCTTACGCTAATCGTTGTAGCACCCAGTTGAATTTGGGAGCGTATCAAGCGGCAATTGACGATTGCACTCAGGCAATTTCGCTGAGCGATGAGGATGGGGTTCCTTACAACAATCGCTGCATTGCTTATTTAAATTTGAAGGATTATCCGAAAGCAATTGCCGATTGCACTCAAGCGCTGACAGTAAATCCGAATGATTTTAATGCTTTTAACAATCGTGGTTTAGCTCGCAGCGCCGGGGGTGACGCCCAGGGGGCGATCGCAGATTTTACAGCAGCAATCGGGTTCAATCCCAACAATGCTGAAGCTTACGCCAATCGGGCTAAGATTTATCAGGAGTTAAAGAATTACAATAGTGCGATCGCCGATTACGTGCAAGCTATTCGCATCAGTCCGAATTATGCTGCTGCTTACTACGGTAGAGGCATGGTTCGCCGCTCCTTGGGAGACAAAGCAGGAGCGATTAGCGATTTAGAAAAAGCCGGCAAAATGTTTCTAGATCAAGGGCGTACTGGCGGTTACAAAGATGCACAATTTGAGATTGAAAAGCTCAAGTAGTCATTCGTCCTTATTTCTCACTCTTAGATTTTTTATGTGGCAATTTTTCAGGATCTCAGATTGCGTTGGGGCTGGTTCACGCTAATCTTTAATACCAACAGAAAATGCAGGTGAACCAACCCCCGAGCGCTATTAATGCCAGCTATTATCAATCAATTTTCGGGGTCTTGAAGTCGTTTAACCAATTCATAAAACGGTTCCCAATTATCCTCAATAGCAATGGCCTCCCAAACAGCCTCAATCGTCGGCCTCAACAGCGATTGTTCGGGATTGTGCCTCCGCAAACAGTCCGCCATTTTATCCATATCATCCGCAGACAAACTTTGCAAAACGTGATAATACAACTGCCGCCAAGGTGCTATCAAGTCGGCAGGTTCCGCCTCAGCAAAAATTTGACTAGCATCATCTCGCCAAGTGCGATCGAACTGTCTTCGCAGTTCAAAAAAGAAATCGTGATAGCCTACTTGAGACTCCGCCAGCATTTTAATTGTCACCTTCAACAACTCATCTCCCTCCGCCTCGGGCAAATCCTCAAATCCCAATCTATTGAGCATCAACTGCCGATAAGCTGCATTATAATAATCGCCAAACTTCGCCAAAGCCGCATCCATATCAGCTTGAGGAATCGCCGCTGCTAGCGGTTCCTGGAGCTTCTCTAAATTGTCCCTACAAATCAACGGTTGATTGCCGTAACAATAAAGACCCGAATAGTCAAAATAAGCTGCTGTAAATTCCGGCTTGTAAGTTGGGATAAAAGCGAAAGGCCCGTAATCGAAACTTTCTCCGGTAATTGACATATTATCAGTATTCAGCACGGCCTGGCAAAATCCTGCTGCCATCCACTGAGCGACTAATTCAGCTATTCGCTTGACTAAATCTTCATAAAATAGCGCATATTTTTCGGGCGGCGAAACACCGGCATTACTTGCTTCTAAATGCAGTTCTGGATAATAATATTCAATAACAAAATCTAAAAGTTTTTTAGTTAAATCCGGGCGGCGGATATAGTGCAATCTTTCAAAAGTTCCAAACCGGATGTGAGAATGACTGAAACGCACCATTACGGACGATCGCGTCGGAGATGGTTCGTCTCCTCGCCACAAAGCATCCCCAGTTTCAACTAAACTAAAACACCGAGATGTCCGCACTCCCAACCGGTGCAAAGCTTCGGCTGCTAAAACTTCGCGAATTCCCCCTTTGAGAGTGAGTCTACCGTCACCGCCCCGCGAGTACGGAGTGCGGCCAGAACCTTTAGTACCGAAGTCGTAAAGTCTGCCGTCAGTCCCGCGAACTTGGCCATATAAGAAGCCTCTACCGTCACCTAAATTGGGGTTATATTGGTTGAATTGATAGCCGTGATAGCGAAGTGCTAGAAAAGGACGGACGCAGTGAAATTCGCCGAAGGCTTCGATGAAATGTTGGTCGGTTACTTCTGCGGGGTCTAAACCCAATTTCGGCAATAATTCATCGTTGCGGAACCGGAGAATGTGTTGCGGAAAATCGGCAGCAGAGACTTCATCAAAATAGTCGCCACCGAGAGATTCGATGGCGGGCTCGTAGTTGAGGGAAAGTAAGGGATTTGACATTTTTCTATTTTATCTTGAAATTGGCGATCGCTCCAAATTATATACAAGTAAGGTGCGGACTGCATTGGTGTCAACAATTGCCTCAGACCCTTTTTCTCTCTCCTTTATAGCCGAGTTCGATCGCCTCCCATCTCCGGGCTTTTTCATGCTCAAATTTTAGCCAAGCTGAAGTTTGAGCATGAAAGATTAATGTCTTCCTCGAAGGCTAAAATTTTTTACGGTCAATTTTATTGATAGTTGAATTAACCGTTTTCCTTGCTAAAAATGGAGTTGAAAGCTTAAATTTTAGTCGGATTCACCAGCTAATATACATTTTGCCCTATTTAAAATTGGTCAACACCCCGTAAATCGCCCAAATAGCCATCGCCCGCAAATAGTGACTCGCCCGAAAAGTTCCCCCCGCCGTAATCGCTTCCGGCGTGCGAAACTGCAACCCATTTTCATAAATCTGCTTCACCACCGCATCCGTCAATTTAAACGCTTTATCCTCCATTCTCA
Organism: Microcoleus sp. S13_B4; assembly: GCF_036700885.1. Classification (NCBI taxonomy): domain Bacteria; kingdom Bacillati; phylum Cyanobacteriota; class Cyanophyceae; order Oscillatoriales; family Microcoleaceae; genus Microcoleus; species Microcoleus sp. S13_B4. Next base: position 18,200 of record NZ_JAUBPU010000035.1, on the reverse strand, counting down.
TCTGTACCAAAAAAGCTGCCAACCCAAAATTAATCCCCGTCCAAACTTCCAAAGGATGAGTCGCATTCGGATTTTCCGGCGAACCGTTCAGCATCACCCCATTCGCTGCACCGAACTCGCCATCGTTGAACTTCAAAAAGCAAGAATTGTACACAGTTTCTAAAGCACTGACTGCACATTCGGGCGGCACAATATCCGGCAATCCTAACAGTTTCGCGTAAAATTGACCGCATAGTTGGTCTGTCATCACCACTTCCGAGTTACTCTCGCTGTCCAAACGGTAATATTGACCGTTCCACAGTTTTTCTTGATAGCTCGGTCTTGCTTGTAACAGCCAACTGTGATATAATGCTATCTTTGCTTGAGGGTTAGGAATTATCTCCGGTGCTGCATCTTCCAATATTTCGCCGATCGCGATCGCAGCCTCCAGCGCCGCCAACCACAAACCCCCGCAATACGCACTTATCCCCCGCATTTGCCAGTCATCAAACGTCTGATCCGGTGCTCCCGAATTCTCAGGAATTCCGTCCCCATCCTCATCAAAAGTTTTCAGATAAGCCAAAGCCTCAACAATGGCCGGCCAACACTCTTGCAAAAACTCACAATCTGTGCCGCCAGTCAACAGGAAATCCCGATAAACCTGCAACACAAAATCGCAAGGCAAATCCTTCCATAAATTGCAGTCTTGATAGCTAGTATAATTGGTTTTCTCCCAAGGATGTTCGTTAGGAGCACCCAAATCGTGCGGCGTCGCCCCGACAGCTTTTCTAATAGCCGAAGCTTGATTCCAGCCAATAATTCTCGGCGTATCGTCTCCGGCTGAAATTGCCCTAGCGAACGCTAAAACCACCGACTTTTCCAAATCCGGCCAAAGCATCAACAAAGCAAAAGAACCGTAAAGCCGCACGTCCAAACTTTCATACCAGCGGTAATCAATGCACTCCAAAACCGCAAATTGACCCTTGGGATCGCGTTCGTCAGCCGCACTCCAAAGAGTACCGCCGTCTGTCAGGGCGTATAACTCGTTAAACAAAGCCATTTTAAAACTGTCTGACAAATCTTTCCGTTCTAAAATCGGTTTTTGCCAAGCTTCAATATTTTCGCGCCAAGTATCGGAATGCTTCATTGCAGTGCGAATAATCGGCCAAGCATTTTTGCCGTTGCGGCCGAAGAAATCTGTATAGCGGCGGTAGTACCAAACTCCAGATGCAAACTCAGTAACGGGCAAATCCCAAGCTATAATAAAGGGGATTTTGCGAGTTTTTCCCGGTCTAATAGTAAAGCGAACTGCGATCGCACAAGCCAACTGTTCTCCTGCTGCTGCGGCTGTCTCGTCTTTGTCATCCAACAAAAAACCTTCAGCAGAAAAGTTGCGCCAAATATCATCACCGTTTCCCGCCGGGTTCCAGCGAGTTTGATAGAATACTTCTACCGCCGGATTAGTAATAGTTGCGATCGCCCATTGTCCATCCCCCTCTTGCGGTTCGTCCTCAGCAGTCAACCGCGTCATCACGCAACCGATGCGGTGAAAATCTTCCACCAACAAATTCATATTTCCGCCGCTTTCTCCCCACCTGGGTTGATAGTCATAAAATGGACTACCATCATCTCGCACCATCACTTTCGGCGATTTATTGGCATTAGTAAACCAACCAACAATATTCTCCCAAGTCAGCATGATGCTAAGAGTAATCGGCGCATCTGTAGGATTGTGCGCCACCCATTCAAACATAGCAACTGGGTAACTGCTTTCCTGATAATTGTTCGGCAAAATTGGCGAAAATTGCTCACAGCTTAATTGAGCATGAAACACATTTTCGTATACAAACCAACTGCGCGGATACAAAGCATGATAACTCCCCGAATAATTAGACTCTTCCCCGGTTCTTTCTTCTTCTTCCCTTCTTCCTTCTTCCTTCTTCCTTCTTCCTTCCGATGGATACCATTTCCAACTAGATAAACTGCCATCGGTAGGCGGTTCAGTGGACAGTGCAAAAGCTTGTTTTTTGCCTTGAGTTTCTTCAAAAACACTGAATTGACAAGCGGGCAAACTGCGAAATATGTGCTCGCCACCGTCAATGTGCCAGAGGTTGAAGTCGCCGCGGGACGATCGCCCGATGCAGCCGGCACCGAACCCACCCAGAGGCATTCCGTGCCAGGGCCCGTCGTCGAGATTGCTTGCGTAGCGGACTGTATAGGGATTCTCCCAACCGAGGCCGATGGGACGTTTCCAGGCCTGTGGGGGGATGTTTGGATTGGATGTGCGATCGTTCATGATAGATGTTAGTGGGCAGGGCGATCGGCGGAATTCCGGCAGAGTCTTAATAGTATATATAGGACTTACGCAAAAAACGCGGTTTCTGATTTAGATTTTAGATTTTAGATTGCAGCAAGCCACTTTATCGAGGCAGAATATCACCTAAGCTTAGATTGACAAACTCCGCAGGTATCGTTTAACATTTAATTAGATGCGAATTTCATGTTATCATTATGATTAACCTTTCAAGAGACATACATTCTCTCACCGATTTTAAACGTAATACGACTGAGTTTGTGCAGCGGCTCAAACAAACAAAACATCCTTTAGTTCTAACTGTCAACGGAAAAGCAGAGTTAGTTATTCAGGATGCTGAATCCTATCAGAAACTTTTAGATGCGGTTGAGTTATTAGAGACTTTAAAGGGAATTAAACTGGGTTTGGCACAAATGGATCGAGGGGAAGGGCAAAAAGCGGAGGATTTTTTCAATCAACTGTTTGATAAGCTAGACAGTTAGCGATGAATCAGAAATATCAGGTCATTATCCAACCCGCAGCGCAAAAAGCGATCGAGGAATCTTATTTTTGGTTGAGTAATCATTCTTCTCAGAAGGCTAGAAATTGGTTAGAAGGCTTGTACAAGGCTATCTTATCGCTAGAAAATATGCCTTCTCGCTGTTCCTTCGCGTTTGTTTGAGAATAGTTTTTTTGAAGAAGAAATACGACAACTTGTTTACGGCAAGGGACGAAATGCCTATCGGATTCTGTTTACGATTGTTGATGATAGAGTTCAGATTATTTTTGTGCGACACGCTGCCCAAAAACCGATGATAGATGAATCCGAATAAACTCCGTCGAAGTGTCGAAACCCTGACTCCCCGTGCGTAATTCCTATATCTAGTTTGACACCCCACTTTATCGGGGAAGAATATCATCTAGGCGAATTTGCAAGCTTTTTAACAGAGGAGAAATAATCGGTTGACCGAGGCGAAATTGTTGCTGGATGTAATCTTGGTCAATCAGTTGGCAAACGGTTATAGTAGGTTGTTTTGGTTTACCGATAAAAGCCACACCCCCTAATCCGCGATAATCAACTATCCAATATTCTGGAATCCCTAAAATAGCATATTCCTCAACTTTTCGGGCGTAATCTGTTTCCCAGTTAGTGCTGACGACTTCTACCACTAATTTAATAGATCGTCCCAGCGTAATCACAGGTTCTCTTTCCCAAAGAGGTTCGCTGACAAGGGCGGTTTCATCTAACACGACAATATCGGGACGGCGGGCGGTAGCTGCGTCTGAAAATGGACGGATTAAACAAGTGCGGGGAATGAACCAAGGTAGTTTTTCTGCTGTGATGGCGATGCCGATTTGAGTTGCCAGTTTACCGCTGACGATTTCCTGGGGGCCTGTGGGTTCCATGTCAACTAATTCTCCGTCAGCGAGCTCGTAGCGGAAGTTGTCACAATATCGATCGAGGAATGTTTCAAAGGTGAGGATTTTTTGCGCGGTGTAAGCCATTGGAAACTAATAGTTTTTTGCTAAAATCTTATTCTATCAAGTGACCAAATCCCAAATCAGTTCCTTTCCCCGCGTGAACCAGAGCCAACTTTTCGTAATGCTTAGCGTGTTCCACCAACTCGGCTGCTTCTTCCTCAGAGACATCCCGCAGGCGTTTGGCAGGCACTCCCGCAACTAGGGTATGAGGGGGAACGTCCTTGGTGACAACCGCCCCTGCACCGACGATAGAGCCTGTTCCCACCCTCACTCCATCGAGGACGATCGCCCCAATCCCGATCAGGCAGCCCCGTTCAATGTAAGCTGAGTGAATCACGGCTCGGTGTCCGACTGTCACGAAATCTTCCAAAACAGTCGGTTTCCCCGGATCGCCGTGCAGAATTGCTCCATCTTGGATATTGGTACTTGAGCCGATCGCAATTCGCTCTACATCCGCCCGCACCACCGCCCCGTACCAGATACTAGCGCCCGCAGCCACCTCTACCCTGCCGATGACAACAGCGCCTTCAGCGACAAAAGCCGCTTGGGATAGATCTGGTCTGGGCCAATAGGAAGAAAGTGCAGACTGAGATTCGTTGAGATTGCTCATTAGTTGGTCGATCTTTATACTTCTAGCAGATTAGCTGGTTCTTGATACGGGATATAATAAAAGTATTTGGGACTTTTGCAGAGAAAATATGCTGGGACGCAAATAAATGATTGAAGTTGCCTTGCAATACCCGATGTTTGGCCCGGAAATTCAGTGTCCCCACTGTCGCCAAACAATTCCGGCTCTAACGCTCACGGATACCTATTTGTGTCCGCGTCACGGGGCATTTGAGGCAGATCCAAAAACGGGGGAACTGGTTCACCTTCAGTCTGGGCGGCACTGGCGCCGCTGGGAGAATGAATGGTATCGCCAGCACACGCACCCGGACGGGATTCGGTTTGAAATTCACGAAGCGCTCGATCGACTCTATACTCAAGGCTACCGAGCAACTCGCGTGATCGTCGCTCAACGCTATCGCGACTTAATCAGCGGTTATTTGGAACGCAGTACGCCTTGGCGCGGCCAGTCGGAATCGCCGCGGCCGAGACTGTACGGTTTGCCTGTGGATTTTAGCCCCGAGCCCCAAGAAGATCCTTGTTGGGAAGTGATTAACTTTGATTTGGAAAAAGAGCCTGGAGTTCCGATTAGATATCCCTATTTTCGGTTGTTTGAATAAGTGAAGGAAGAACGAAGAGGGAAGAAGGAAGAAGGAAGAGGGAAGAGGGAAGAAGGCTCTATTGCTTTCGCGCTAAAGATGCGACCGTTTTTAATTCCGAATTACGAATTTACCCTCTAAAATCTCAAATCCAAAGCTGGAATTCCTACTTCCCTTCTAAAATCTAAAATCTAAAATCTAAAATCTAAAATCTAAAATCGAATGCACCACGCCTCGATTCGCACTGCTAACATTCACCGGGCGATCGCCTTTTACGAACAGTTGGGGTTTACTGTGAGCGATCGCTTTACCACTGGTTACACCCTAGCCTGTTGGATGGAAGGTCTCAACGGACGCATTGAACTGATTCAAATCCCGGAACCAAAACCCGCACCGGATGCTTTCGGAGACGAGCATTATGTTGGATATTATCATTTATCTTTTGATTTAACTCAGGCGACAACTGACTTGCCTAGCTGGTTGGAGTCTATGAAAGAACGTTTTGAGGAAGCTGCTAAAGACCAACCCAACCAGTTTCAAGCTTTGAAAGTTTTATTAGAACCGACTCAACAGGCGATCGGGCAAAATGTTTACGAAGTAGCTTTTATTGCCGATACTGATGGTTTGCCCTTAGAGTTTATCCGGCGGATTAATTAGTTAATGACTAACGACGATGGATAATCATTTTTTCTCTCAATCGCAAACTGAGAATAGTTATTACTCTTAATCCCTCGTAACGTTCTCTACCAACTTAACAATATTTTTATAAAATCTACTATATTTTTAACTCAAAATCTAGTAGGTTTTATTTTTAAACCTATAATATGAATATCTATTCATACTATCATTTGTTAGACGAAACCTAGGAAAAACCATGCAAAAAGCAAAATCGAGCGATTCCGGCTGCTGTAGTCACGACGACCACCACGAACACAGCCATGAGAATCATAACCCCGACGACGGCCACGGCCATGACCACGACCACGGCCACGGAGATTTTAACCTGAATCAAGAATTGATTCCTGTGATATTGGTTGTTGTACTGTTTATCGGAGGTTTAATTTTTGAAGAAAAACTGCACAACACCCCCTATTCTATAGGTGAATATCTGGTTTTCATCCCAGCCTATCTTTTAAGCGGATGGAATGTTTTAACCAGTGCGAGTCGCAACATTCTGCGAGGTCGATTTTTTGATGAAAATTTCTTAATGACTATAGCAACACTCGGCGCTGTAGCTATTCACAAACTCCCTGAAGCAGTCGGGGTGATGTTGTTTTTCAAAATCGGAGAACTTTTTCAAGAATTTGCCGTTGGGCGATCGCGTCAATCGATCCGATCACTTTTAGAAATTCGCCCAGACAGCGCCAACCTCAAGGCAAATGGCGACATCAAAAAAGTTTCGCCAGAAACCGTAGCCGTCGGCGATATCATCCTTGTCAAACCGGGAGAAAAAATTCCCTTAGACGGTGAAATTATCGACGGCAATTCTCAGATTGACACGTCTGCACTAACTGGAGAATCAGTACCTCGAACAGTGAAAGCTGGAGAAACTGTTTTAGCAGGAACAATTAACCAGACAGGAGTTCTCACCGTCAAAGTTACCAAACTATTCGGTGAATCTTCAATATCCCGAATTCTGGAATTAGTAGAAAATGCCAGAAGCAAAAAAGCTGAAACTGAGAAATTTATCACCAAATTTGCCAGTTACTACACGCCTTTTGTAGTATTTGCATCGCTAGCAGTGGCTTTAATTCCGCCTTTGTTCATTTCAGGAGCAACTAATGCCGATCGCTTTTTATGGGTTTACCGCGCCCTAGTCTTGTTAGTTATTTCCTGCCCTTGCGGATTGGTGATTAGCATTCCTCTGGGATACTTTGGGGGAATTGGTGGTGCAGCCAAGGGCGGTATTTTGGTTAAAGGCTCGACTTTTCTAGATAGCCTGACAGCAGTCAAGACAGTTGTTTTGGACAAAACAGGAACTCTGACCAAAGGAGTTTTTAAAGTAGCACAAATTGTGCCTCAGAAGAGTTTTTCCCAAACAGAGTTAATGGCAATAGCAGCCAAAGTAGAATCTCAATCCAATCATCCAGTTGCAAAATCAATTCTGGAAGCTTACGGCGGAAAAATAGATTCATCGGATGTGAAAGATTACGAAGAAATACCGGGACACGGCATTCGAGCAAAAGTAAATAATCAAATTGTGCTTGCCGGAAATGACCGTTTGCTGCACCGAGAAAATATCCATCACGATGTCTGCAATGCTGAAGGTACGATCGTCCATTTAGCGGTAGACAACAGCTACGCTGGGTATATTTTGATTGCTGACGAGCTTAAGGAAGACTCAGTACAGGCTATTGGCGACCTCAAAAAATTAGGTGTTGAGCGAATCGTGATGCTCACAGGAGATAATCAAGCTGTAGCCGATAGTGTTGCGAAAAAGCTCGGTTTAGATTCCTACTTAGCCGAGTTATTACCCGAAGGAAAATTAGAGGCGATCGAAAAACTGATCGGTCAATCTAAAAAAGGCGATAAAATTGTCTTTGTTGGAGACGGAATTAATGATGCACCAGTGCTTGCTAGGGCTGATGTGGGCATAGCGATGGGGGGTTTGGGCTCCGATGCGGCGATCGAAACTGCCGATGTTGTGATTATGGCAGATGCACCGTCAAAGGTGGCTGAAGCTATCCAAATTGCCCGAAAAACTCATAATATTGTCTGGCAAAATATCATTTTTGCCATGTTAGTCAAAGGCATATTTATTGCTTTGGCTGCTTTTGGTTTAGCGACAATGTGGGAAGCAGTTTTTGCCGATGTTGGGGTGGCTTTAGCAGCTATTTTCAATGCGACTAGAGTTTTGAAATAGAGTATTCGCAGATAAGAGTGATTTTTGCCGATCGACCTCATCATAGTCGATCGCGCGCACCTCGGTTCAACCTCAAAATATACACAACTTAATATATACGGTGACTCTGCCGGATTTTGAGCCATGGGAATGATGAAATTCCGCTAAACTTGTCATATTATGAAAAAAATATGAAAAGTGTTGAACGGTACAACCAATGACTGACTCGGAAAATAGGCCCAGCTTGCCTGAAGTCCACCGCAGCATCCCCGTTCCCAACAGCAAAGGTTTCTGGCGTAAAATGCTGGCATACGCAGGGCCTGGATATTTGGTTTCAGTGGGTTACATGGACCCCGGAAACTGGGCGACTGACTTAGCGGGGGGAGCAAAGTTTGGCTACTCGCTATTAAGTGTGATTTTGCTATCTAATTTGATGGCAATTTTGCTGCAATCACTCTGCGTGCGCTTGGGAGTGGCAACGGGACGAGATTTGGCACAAGCTTGTCGAGATTATTTTAGTCCGCGAGTCACTTTTGTGCTGTGGATACTTTGTGAAATTGCTATTTCTGCTTGCGATTTAGCTGAACTTGTTGGTAGTGCGATCGGACTGCAATTGCTATTTGGCATACCCTTAGTGTGGGGAGTGTGCATCACTGCGCTAGATGTGATAATGGTGTTATTTTTACAAGGTAAAGGCTTTCGTTATATAGAAGCTTTGGTGATTACGATTATTGCAATTATTGGCGGTTGCTTTATCGCAGAAATAATTTTTGCCAAACCAGATGCCGGAGGACTTTTACTCGGTTATGTTCCCAGCCTAGAGATTTTGCAAAATCAGGCAATGCTTTTTATTGCGGTTGGTATTTTAGGGGCAACTGTGATGCCCCACAATCTCTACCTGCATTCATCCATCGTGCAAACTCGCGCTTGGGAAGAAGCTTCTGAGAAAAAATGGGAAGCCATTAAATTTGGCACAATAGATTCTACCGTAGCGCTGTCAATAGCTTTGTTTATTAATTCAGCAATTCTGATATTGTCTGCTGCAAGCTTTCATTTTTCCGGGTATCACGAAGTAGCAGAAATTCAAGATGCTTACAAACTACTTTCTCCAGTGCTGGGTGTGGGTTCTGCTAGTGCAATTTTTGCGTTTGCTTTATTGGCTTCGGGGCAGAACTCAACCTTGACTGCAACTCTAGCAGGACAGATTGTGATGGAAGGGTTTCTAAATTTTCGGCTGCGGCCTTGGTTGCGGCGCTTGCTGACTCGATTGATTGCAATTGTGCCGGCTTTGATCGTAATTATCTTGTTTGGGGAAGGCAGTACAACTACTTTACTGGTTTTCAGTCAAGTCATTCTCAGTTTGCAATTACCCTTTGCAGTAATTCCCTTGGTAATGTTTACCTCAAACCGCAACTTAATGGGAGAGTTTGTGAATCCATTTTGGCTGAAAACCTTAGCTTGGTTAGTGGCTAGTATTATAGTAGGATTAAATAGTTGGCTGTTATTACAAACCATTTTCTAGCAATCTGAGGCTAAATAAAACTACAAAAATAAAACCCGCCGGCGCGGGTTTTATCTTAAAGCTAATTGTTAAGGACTGACGGTTTCAACTACTTCTTAGGAGCATGAGCCTCAGCAGGAACGGGACGACCCAAGGAAGCGCTAGTTTTCAAAAGTGCGATCGCCTGCGCGTAGCAAGGATCGTCCTTAGTCGCAACCAACTTCGGTTTGTTAGCTAATTTCAACTTTTGTTCGTCGGTTACTTCTACTTTGACATCCGGAGTAACCCCCTTGTGGCTGATATCTGTACCGTTGGGAGTATAGTAGTGAGCGATCGTCACCGCCAATCCCGAACCGTCAGCCAAAGAATGCACCGACTGCACCAAAGCTTTGCCAAAAGTTTGGCCGCCCATCACAGTTGCGCGCTTGTTGTCCTTCAGAGCACCGGCCAAAATCTCGCTGGCGCTGGCTGAGTTGTCGTCCACCAGCACCACCAAAGGCTTGTTAGTGATTGCAGTGCGGTTTGCGCGCATTTCCTGAGAATCGCCCGCGCGATCGACTGTGCGGACGATCGCCCCTGTATCCATCCACATCCGAGCGATATCAATGCTCACTCGCAGCAACCCGCCGGGATTGCCCCGCAAATCCAACACAAAAGCGTCAGCTTTCTGATCCGAGAGCTTTTTAATCGCCCCCTGCATTTGTTCGGCGGCGTGAGAGCTAAACTCTTGCAAACGGATGTAACCCACATTCTGACCGCCTTCCTTCTTGAGGCTGTAGCGAACCGCTGCTACCTCAATTCTCGCCCTAGTCAGAGTTATATCAAACTCGCTTTTGCCCTCGCGAGCAATCCGCAGCGTGACTTTCGTACCTTCGTCGCCCCGAATTACCTGAGCCGCATCCGAGACAGTCATGCCTTTGGTAGTTTTGCCGTCAATTACCAAAATCCTATCGCCCGCTAGAATCCCCCCCTTCAATGCCGGGGAATTTTCCATCGGCTCGACTACGGTAATCACTTTCGTTTTCTCGTCTTCTTCGAGCCTCATCCCCACCCCTGTCAGTTCCCCGGAGGTTTGATTCGTCAGCGCTTCGTACTGCTTCGGGTCCATGAAGCGGGTGTACTGGTCGTTTAATTTCTCTAGGGCTTTGCGGAGAGCGGTGTAGGCAGCTTCGCGAGAGGTATAGTTTTTGCTCAACAGTTCTTGGCGAGTCAATTGCCAGTCAGTCTTGTTAAAGCTGCCATCAACATACTCTCGGTTGACAATTTGCCAAGCTTCGTCTAAGACAGCTTTGGGGCTATCTTGAAGCTGGGCGCGGACTGATTGACTCAGGCCGGGAACGAGTAAAGATATCGAAGCGGTTGTTGCCATCGCCCCACTGAACAGGGCTGCCTGTAATTTAGAAAAGCGTTTGCGGGCTTGATTCATTGAATTTGGCTCAATTCGATTTTAGATTTTTGATTTGAGATTTTATATTGCTAAAAAATCTCACACTACTACTTAAACTATTGTGTGGAGGCTCCACCATCCCTTTGGACAGTTTAACGAGATTTTTAGTCGATCGCCAACCAATTATTACTCTCTTTCCATAAACTTAATTTAAAACTTGGATTTAAAAGTGCCGTGGAACCTAAAATCGAACAATTTTCGCGTAAGTGGTTGAGCCTGGTCGTTAATGGAGTTATCGGTCTAGCAGCGCTGGCGGGGGTCGTCGCCATGCAGTCTAGCGGGCAGTTGGGCGGAATGTCCCCAGTTCGTGTTCAGGGGCAAAAGCCGCTCTCTGCAATGTCTCCTGCCAGGTTCAAGCAAACCACACAGCAAGAAGCCCAGCAAGAAGCCCTGCGGCTGAAAATGCTCAAAGGTGTCCCTGGTTTTGGGTTTGACAATTTAATTGCAGATTGGACATTTCTCAAATTTTTGCAGTATTTTGGCGACGACGAAGCGCGAGATGTGACGGGCTACAATCTCAGCCAAGATTATTTTGACATTGTTACGCAGCGCGACCCGCGGTGGGCTGACATCTACCTGTTTCTTTCCACAGCTATTTCTTTTTATCAAGGAAAGCCTGAAACTGCTGTTAATTTGATAGAGCGCGGTACTAGCGCCCTTTCCCTTTCGCCGCAAATTCATTCCCAATCATGGATAGTGTGGCGAACTAAAGGTCTGGATGAGTTGCTGCTGTTGGGGGATATTCCCGAGTCAATTCACTCTCACGAAATGGCCGCTGATTGGGTGGAAGGAAGCCCGGAATGGCGGAAATTAGCGCCGATGTTTCGAGCAACTGCTGAGTATTTGCGCCGAGATCCCGATAGCGTGCCGGTGCGGTTTACTGCTTGGAGTACGGTTTATGCTCAAACAACTGATAAGGTGGTGCGTCAAAGGGCGAAACAAGCTCTTGTCAAGTTGGGAGCTCAGGTGCAAAAAGATAAGAATGGAAACGAGAGTTTTATTTTGCCCCCTCGAAAGTAAGAAGAAGGAAGAAGGAAGAAGGAAGAAGGAAAAAGGGAAATCCAGCCGCCGTAATAGTTTCAGCTATCAAGAATGTCCTAAATGTCAAGACTGTTGACTGTAATTCCCCAATCTAAAATCTAAAATCTAAAATCAGCTTGAGTTAGTTCGCGCCATTCACCGGGTTTGAGACCTTCCAGACGTAAAGGCCCGATCGCACATCTGACTAGCCGCAGCGTCGGAAACCCTACTGCTGCGGTCATCCGGCGCACTTGGCGGTTCCGGCCTTCTGTGAGAGTCATTTCCAGCCAAGCTGTGGGCACGTTTTTGCGAAATCTAATCGGCGGTTCCCGGGGCGGCAAAGGTGGTTCTTCTAACAATAATTGCACTTTTGCCGATCGAGTCCGATAATCTTGAATTGTGACACCAGTTTGCAAAGCGGAGATCGCACTTGCATCGGGAATTCGTTCAACTTGCACCCAGTAAGTGCGGGGGTGAGCGAATTTCGGGTCACTGAGGCGGTGCTGCATTTGTCCGTCATCGGTTAGCAGCAACAAACCTTCACTATCGCGATCGAGCCTTCCTACTGCATAAATGTTAGGAATAGGAATATAGTCTTTGAGAGTGCTGCGTTTAGTTTCGCTGGAGTTGTCAGTGAATTGAGTTAAAACATCGTAGGGTTTATAAAATAGAATGTAACGATAGGGCATGACAAATTAAAAAATAAAAATGTACCAACAGTGCAAGCAGAAACGATATAACGCCACAAAAAAACACCTTCTATCTCTCTTCTCTCCTCTGCGCCCTCTGCGCCCTCTGCGGTTCATAAAAAAATAACTCTTATTAACCAACGATTCAAACCTGCTATAAAATATTGAGCCTTTAAAACCCTCACAAATCTCAACTACCCAATTTTACCATGCCCAAAGCTACACACCGCGTTTGCATCGTCTTGGGAACTCGCCCGGAAGCGATTAAACTAGCCCCAGTCATTCAACTGTTCCAAAGTTCGCCAACCTTTGACACCCAAGTAATTTTAACCGGTCAGCACCGAGAAATGGTCGAGCAAGTAATGCGAATGTTCGATCTAAAAGCCGATCGGGATTTAGCAATTATGCAGCACCAGCAAACCTTGACAGATATTACATCCCGGAGTTTGCAGGGTTTAGAAGCCTTGTTTAAAGAATGGCAGCCCGAAATCGTGTTAGTTCAGGGCGATACAACGACAGCGTTTGCCGCTACTTTGGCTGCATTTTACCAGAAAATACCCGTAGGTCACGTAGAAGCCGGATTGCGGACAGACGACGTATTCAATCCTTACCCCGAAGAGGCTAATCGACGGTTGATATCTCAGCTCACACGGCTGCATTTTGCCCCGACAGCGCTGGCCCAAGAGAATTTAAGGCGATCGGGTGTTTTGGGAGAAATTCACCGTACAGGCAACACAGTAATCGATGCCTTGCTTTCTGTCGCCAAACGCGAACCAGAATGCAACATTCCTAACTTAGATTGGAGCAAATATCGCACTATATTAGCAACAGTTCACCGCCGCGAAAATTGGGGCGAACCCTTACAAGGAATTGCTGACGCATTTCTCCAAATCTTAGATAAATTTCCCGATACAGCTTTACTGCTACCCCTGCACCGAAATCCCACTGTTCGAGAACCTTTGCAAGCTCTTTTGGGCGACAATCCGAGAGTCTTTTTAACTGAACCTTTAGATTACGCAGAATTAGTAGGAGCGATTCAGAGATGTCATTTAATCCTCACAGATTCCGGCGGCTTGCAAGAAGAAGCACCTAGTTTGGGTAAACCAGTTTTAGTATTACGAGAGACCACAGAAAGACCCGAAGCAATTTCCGCAGGAACCGCTAAACTTGTAGGTACTAATTCTGATACAATTTTCACAGCCGCCGCAGAATTGCTCAGCAATTACGAAGCATACAACGCAATGGCAATGGCAATTAATCCCTTCGGTGACGGTTTAGCAGCCTCGCGGATTTTGAAAATTGTTGAAGAGTATTTTAGTTAGCTAGCTTCTCGCGAGTGGGGCGGTTGAAACCGCAACTCCACAACCGAAGTCCCCGCAGACGGGGACTAATTCCTGTTAAAAAAACTCGGTTTCTGCCTCCATTCCCGAATTACCAATCCCCACCGCCACCCCCACTACTGCTGTAGTCACTACTGCTACTGCTGTAGTCGCTACTGCTACTGCTGTAGTCGGCGCCACCGCAATAATCGCTACTGCTACTGCTGTAATCGCTACCGCCACCGCCACCGCTGGAGTCGCCACCGCCAAAGCTACCCCCGCAGTCGCTACTGCTAATGCTGTAATCGCCACCCCCACCGCCACCGCTGGAGTCGCCACCGCCCAAGCTACCCCCACAATCGCTGTTGCTAATGCTGTAGTCGCTGCTATTAGTGCTGTAGTCGCCACCGCAATCATCGCTGCTGCTGTTAATGCTGTAGTCGCTACTGCTACTGTAATGGATGCTGTGACTGCTGTAGTGGCCAGCCCCACTGCAATAGTTGTGGCTGTTACTGCTGTAATTGGGACTGTTAGTGCTGTAATTGCAATTGTTACTGCTGTAATTTCGCGGATAACGGCGGTGGGAGGGGGAAGGAGATGTCCCAGAAAATAAGCTGCGAAATATCCTGAAGATAATGAAGCAAGGTATAAAGGCTATGAATGCTATGAATAACAACCCAAGTAAGTCATAGATTGGATTCGATGAATCTTCACCTGTGGATGTACTATTGCTAATCACAGGCGATTGACTAGATATTGGTGACGGTTTCACCCCTTGATCTGGTACAATGGGAGCCACAGGCAGTGTGGTTTGAGATTGACCATTTACCGTCGGAGTTTGTAAAACATTTACTAACGCCTTTGTCCCGGCTAATGTACCCCCGTCAAAATCGTGCTGTTTAAATTTTGGCGTAATTTCGGTTTTAATAATTCCCACTACCTTCGCATCCGGCAAAAGGATTTGAATGCCAGAACCTGTTTCAATTTGAACGCGACGTTTCCCCGACGAAATCAACAATAAAACTCCGTTATTTTTACCTTTTTTGCCAATACCCCAAGAGTTAAATAATTCTGTAGCAAATGCTTTTGGTGTCGCAGATGGTTTAGTATCCGGCACTGTCACAACAGCGATTTCTAAGCCGTTTTTTTCCTCTAAATCCGAAATCATTTGATTTAGCTGAGTTTCGGTGCTGTCGCTGAGAATGTTTGCCTTGTCTGTTACCCAAGTGTTATTTAGTTGACGGGGATTCGGTACTTCTTGTACTGTTATAGCTTGGCTCGTTACGGGAAATGCAATTGCCGAAAAGCACAGCAAACTGCTCCAGATTATTTGTTTGTTGCTAAATTGTAACTGCATCGCTTCAGTCTCCTGAATAACTGCTAGTCTGAAATTGACATATATCTGTCCGCCTAATTACAATTAAATAACCAGCTCACTGTCATGTCAATTCATATTATTCAGAAGTTGGGTTCATAAAAATCATAATTTTAGCTCCCCCCTCAGCACTTTATATTTACAGCGAGAGTGATGAACTTTCATTTAAACTCTTTATTAGACTTGCCGGCAGTCAAATTCAAAACTTGTACTTAAATAGAGATCAATACTCCGGACAGTTTTTAAGCAGCCAGAGTACCATAAGACAAGACTGAAGGAAGATTTGGATGATTTAAAATCAAATCCGGGTCTAAATCTAACTTATCAATAAAGGTACAAAGTAGATGCTTATTGAATTCTAGGCGTTTATAAGAACAGATTGAAAAGACAAACGACTTGGCAGATGAATGACAACTAGAGAGTTGATGTTTGGCCAAATTTAAGGCAATAAGACTGGCATTAAAATGAAAATCAAGCCGTGGTAAATGACGAGCTTGACAATCAGACAATCCCGTAAATTGCTTGGCATTACGAAAAATAAATTCAATCTGGAAACGAGCCTGATAATATTCAACAATTTGCTCAGGGGGCAAGTGAATATCAGTGCTAAATAATAAAGCATTTTTAATTTGTCCGTTGGCTTGAACCTCAGAAATACAAGCCAAACTAATTGGGCAATTTAAACAACAACTCCACACAACTAATGTATATAATGAAACTCCCGGTTTGAGGTCTTTAACAAAATTAAGACGACTCAAATCATGGCAGTCAACCTTACCATCATATTTACGTGGAGCTCCCAGTTTCTTTTGTTCACCTGTATAAAGATAGCGTAGGTTAGCATCAACTCTTAACTTGCCAATAAAGTCTAAATTTAACTCCCGCACAACATCCCAGAATTTAGAGCGGTAGTAATAGCCATCAGCGACCAAATAACGTACAGAATTTGGGAAGAAATAACGAGTATTCTTTAGATGTTGTGCATAGTCATCAACTCTTGTGGTGTCAGGCGTTGAGCTTTGAGGCTCCTGTTTTTTGCGAGATTTCTTAGACCAGCAATTCTTCGGATTTGGTGGCAGTTTTTTTTACCGACTTTATTTGAGGGCGTGATGGAGTTTGTTGTACGCTTAAGCTATAAGATAAACGACTCTCAATTTCGACAATAGAAATCACAGAAATTTCCAACCCCTGTTCCGATTTCCCCGCTACACCATTATAAAAATAACCCTTACCGTCAGTTTTGTGGCCACTTTTACTTAAAAAAGAACAATCGATAACGGCAATGACTGTGTGTTCAGGATTTAAGGCAGATTCGAGGAAATATTGATTAAATTGTGGAAAATTAAAGCTTTTGAGAAAGTGACGACGGTAGGTTTTTTCGCTCAAATAACTATAACGACTGAGATTCGTGAAGTTGACCTTACCATAGACCAGCAAAATAGTTGAGAATAAAGTGATTGAAAACTTCTTTTGGGGTTGACTAATCCCTGGCATTTGTTGTAAGATGGATTCAATAATCTTCATAAGGCAATCTGTTGAGCTTGTGTGTTTTTATAGCTTAACCTAAAAGAGTGCCTTTTTTTCTGTTTATTTTGGGTTCAGATACCACTCAGTTCAGGGCTATTTCATTCTAGTTGAGTAGCTGATATGATAATAAACTATCGTAGTCATTCACAGGATCTGTTATGTCTCAAATTGCTATTGTCAAAGCCTTTGCAGACCTACCCGATACCCGTCGAAGAGCAGGGCAACGCCATCATCAAGCACTGTGTTTAGCCTTGTTTACGTTAGGTGTTGCTGCCGGAAATCGTGGATTTCTGGCGATTGGTGATTGGTTAAAAGCCCATCACGAGCAATTAGTAACTTTATTTCAACCGCCTTCGGGGCGCTTACCCTCGTACAGTACGATTCGGCGGACATTACTGCGGTTAGAGTATCAGACTTATTCGGGTTGTTTATCGAGGTTTTTTGGGATTCAACCTTTGCCAGGAGAAACGATTGCACTGGATGGGAAAGTATTACGTGGGTCCTATGAATGTCCCACTAACGACCCAACGGTCGATTCCCATCCAGCAATTATGCTGGGTTTGTGCCTACATTGTGGAACGTGGGTTGATTCTCGAACCCTATGAGGTAGATTCAAAAACGAATGAAATTACGGCAATCCCTGCTTTTATTGAGCAGATGGCACTCAAAGGTGTTGTGTTCGCCTTTGATGCCATCAGCACCCAAAAAAAACTGCTCACACCATAATTGATAGTAGCAATCATTACGTGGGCGCACTCAAAGGCAATCAATCTGGATTATTGACAGCAGTATCCGCCACATTTCAACCGCAAGAAACGTCATTCCAGATTAATAAAGGGCATGGTCGGATTGAAAAACGTACCGTCAGCATCAGTCAAGACTTGACGGTAATTCCTGATTTTCCGGGACTAAAAACCTTAATTAGAGTTGAATCCGAACGCCATGTCTATCGAGCGAACATCATTGAATTCTCTACGGAAACTCGCTACTACGTCACTTCCTTAACTGAAACAGCCGCTTGCCTTGCTCAAAGAATTCGAGGCTATTGGGGAGTCGAAAACAAAGTCCATTATGTCCGTGATGTCACTCAAGGAGAAGATGCTTGTCGCATTCGCACCGTTGGACTCGTTCAGTCTTGGGCAATCGCACGAAACTTTGCCCTTAATTTGTATCGCGATCATGGCTTTCAAAACATGGCTCAAGCTCAACGTCTCGCTGGCTTTAGTTGTAGCATACTCAAAGATATATTTAGGGCTTGCTGAATAATCGATCGCATATTAATAACAAGAGTGATCGATATATTCAAGCCGAGTAAAACATGAGTTTTTCCTGCCTCAATGTGAGGGAAGGATAAGCGCCGATTATGTTAAAGTCAAAAACAGGCATTGTTTTCCCAGAACGGCATAAAAACACACAAAAAACCCGGCGCCACCAGGTAGAAAGGCAGGGCAAACGCATCTAAATTTTATGTTAACAGAATATGGTATATTGGAGCAGAATTATTGAGTATCCAAAAAATAT
>NZ_JAUBPU010000034.1:0-60030 GCF_036700885.1 Microcoleus sp. S13_B4 | reverse complement strand
TTACTTAAACGGCTTAATTGGTAAATCACCAAAAGCTGCTTAAGTATTTTTACTCATCACAAAAGTGACACGCTCCCGTTGATGTGAGGATTGCTATAAGTTTAAGTTGCTAACAAGTCGTCTAGTTCTCGGTAATCGGGCAAAGTTGTATCAATTTTAATGCCGTGCCGCAAAACTGTGCGATAGCCCTGGGATCTAGATAACAATTCGCTGAAATTCCTCGCCTTAAACAAAATCAAATCAGCAGGTAAACCAACGGCTATTTTTCCTAATTTTGGCAATCCCATTAAAGCGGCTGGAGTCTTTGTAACTGCACAGGGCCAGTCTCCATAAGGCCTATCTAAATGAGCGATGCGGACTGCCATATTAAAAACTTCCAAAACATCATGGTCGCCAAATCCGTAAAACGGATCGCGACAATTGTCGCTAGCAACTGTAACGGGAATTCCTGCTGCTTTGAGTTCGTGCAGCAGCGTGACTCCCCGCCAGCGCGGTGTACGCCCAGATTGTCTGTCTTGTAGGTAAAGGTTGCACATCGGCAAGCTGACAATGCCAATATTTGCTTGCTTGACTAATTCCAGAGTTTCTGTTACTAACTCGGGAGGTTGTACGGCTAAACTACAGCAGTGTCCGCAGATAATTTGACCTGCAAAATTATGACGGATGGCGGTTTTTGCTACTTCTCGCAGTGTTGTTGATTCTGGATCGTCGTTTTCGTCGGTGTGGAAGTCGAGGTTTAAATTTCGTTCTTTGGCTAAGGCAAAAACTCGATCGAGTTGTTTGTCTAAGTCGGGATTCATATAGGCGACGCCGCCGAGAATGCCGCCGATTTGGGCAATGCGATCGGCTAATTTTTCGCCGGCAGGTGTCAGGTAATAGTCGAGGGAAACCAAGGAAGCTGCTTGTAAGATCAGCCGATCGCCCCATTCGGCTTGCAGCGCTTCAAATACTGCTAAACTAACGGTTCCCTGTTCCCCTGCGCTGTCAATGTGAGTGCGGATAGCCTTGGTTCCGTGGGCGTAGCTGCACTTGAGGCCAAACTCCATTCGCCGGTAAACATCCTCTGCATTCCAGTTTTTTTGGGCATCAGCGCCTACCGCTTCGATCGCGCTGGCAAAAGTGCCATCGGGATTGGGCGATCGTTCCCAAATGTGGCCTTTGTCTAAATGGGTGTGCATATCCACAAAACAAGGCCAGATTAAGCCTCCCTGCAAATCTACAACTGAGATATCTCCAGAGGAGGATACAGGTTTTGTACCTGCTGGGATAATTTTGGCGATCGCCCCTGCTGCAATTTCCAAATCCACCAAACAAAAATTGTTCTCAGTCCCCGTTGTCGCCACAGTAGAAGCTGAGGGCGCGATCGATTTCATCTCTAGAAGAGATGCGGGTACGCGACCATCTTTGAGCAAATAATTAGATGTACTTGGCAACATTAATTTTGTGAGTTAGTATGTATTTTCTTGATAATTCAGCGCTACCAGTTGTAACTATAGCAACCCTTGCAGGAATTGTGAAAATCTCTCTTTTCCTCTTTCTCTCTTTTCTAGATTCTCTACGCCCTCTGCGCCCTCTGCGGTTAGTTAAACAAATATCATGCAGAAAGAAAATACAAATGCTAGAGAAACTTGGATTAAATAGGTAGCTTTGCTGTTGGTACTCCCGCCCTAATCACTGAAGCACTTATGCAAAATTTTTATATTTTCAGGACAGCGCGAAAGTCAGCGTCACGAGTTTGGCTATGCCGGATACTTCCAGAGCCTGAATCCTTTTGCTATCATAAATCACTGCTTCAAATTGCAATTTCACTTTCAACTAACAGCAGCATCCATAGCAAGAGCCAAAAACAACTGTGTCAAAACCCAAGCATATAGTTTTAACATCCCATCCCGACAGATCCGGCACAAAACCTCATCCCATTTACTGGGGAGAAATCGATCCGCTGAAACGGGGGCCTGTGATTGGTAGCCTCACCAAATCGTCTCACCGGAATGCGATCGGCACTCATTCGGGTTCCTACTCTGTTTATCGCGCGCTAGCAGTTGCTTCCGGCGCACTCCAAGCAGATCACCGCCCGGATTTTACCAACACCTCTCCGGCCGCACACATCGGGCCGCACGCGAGTTGGGGCGATCCTAATTTAATTGTTTCTCTCGATCCGTTTGGAGGATTAGTCAGCGAAATTTATACTTCATTGTTCCACCAGGGATACGATATTCGACCCACAATTGCTGTCACTAAAGCTCATATTAATATGCCGGAATTACAAGATGCAATCGCTAAGGGGCGAGTGCAAATTGATGGCAAAATAGTCAAAGCCAGTGGCAATTTAGCAGTAACTAAAATTGCGATCGATCCGGTGTGGTATTTGCCAGGAATTGCTCGGCGGATCGGGGTCCAAGAAAGCGTTCTTCGCCGTGTCCTGTTCGAGCAAACAGGCGGAATGTTCTCGGACTTAGTGACGCGGCCGGACTTGCACGTTTTCTTGCCGCCAATTGGCGGAACTACGGTTTATATTATTGGCGATGTCGCGAATATTTCTGACCCGGATAAGCAGTTGGCGGTACGGGCACACGATGAATGCAACGGTTCAGATGTCTTCAGTTCCGATATCTGCACTTGTCGCCCTTATTTGGTACACGGGATTGAAATTTGCATCCAAACGGCACAATCAGGCGGTTCTGGGGTAATAGTTTACTTCCGCAAGGAAGGGAGAGCTTTGGGGGAAGTGACTAAGTTTTTGGTGTACAATGCCAGAAAACGGCAGGAAGGCGGCGATCGCGCTGATGCCTATTTTACGCGCACTGAATGTGTTGCGGGAGTTCAAGATATGCGGTTTCAAGAACTAATGCCAGACGTGCTGCACTGGTTAGGGATCTCTCGAATAGACAGTTTAGTTTCGATGAGCGATATGAAATACAATGCGATTATCAATTCTGGCATTCAGGTGGTCGATCGCATCCCCATTCCTGAAGATTGGATTCCCGCAGACGCACAAGTCGAAATTGTCGCCAAAAAAGCTGCCGGCTACTACACGCCCGACCCTGTGCCAGATGCTACAATTCTTGCAGAAGCGATCGGACGCGATTTAGGAGATTAAAAGGGCAAAGACGCGACCGATGGGACGCGAACAATCGCGTCTTTGCTAAATAAAATTTATTGCTGGTTTTTGATCAGTCAGGGTAGGTTATGGCTAATTTGCGTTCTAGTGTGATCGTAAAAACAGATATTTGCGGATATACCGCCAGAGTCAAAAAATTATCTCAGTCGGACTTGAGTAGTTTGTTAAACGAGCATAAAAATTTTGTTTCAGATATTAGCGCCAGAAATGAAGGCAGCGTGATTAAAGGGGAAGGTGATTCATTTTGGATAATTTTTCCCAGCGTCACAGCAGCGGCTGTAGCAGCCATAGAAATGCAGCAAGAATTGAGAGCGCAACAATCTAGCAAGGCGAACGACGAACGATTGGCTATCCGCGTGTCGATTACATTAGGAGATGTGTTGCATCAAGATAAAGATATCTTTGGCGATACGGTGAATTTAACAGCGCGCATAGAATCAGTAACTCCGCCGGATGAAATATATTTGTCCCAAGCAGCATGGTTGGCGCTTAACAAAGCAGAAGTGCAAACATCTTTTGTCAACGAGTTTTCTTTGAAAGGGATGAGCGAACCTGAAAAAGTCTACAAAGTTGACCAAAGTTACAAAACGCGAATCATAAAAAATCAAGCAATAATTAAAGCGGATTTGAGAGGTTTTATTGCTTATCAAGAATCTAATTCTATCAAAGATGTTGAATATTTGCTCACCAACTTTGATACTTTTGAAAAAACAATTTGCGAAGAATACGGTGGCACAATTCGCAGTATTGTTGGGGATTCGCATTTGTTGACTTTCCCGGAAGCTCACTCAGCCTTAGCAGCAATGGAAAGTTTGTGCGAGAATTGGAAACTTTTTATTGACGCCAATCAAATACCTTGCGGCTTGTCGGTGGGAGTTGCTAAGGGAAATTTATATATATTTAGGTCTTGCACTTACGGAAAAGATATTAACATAGCCGACAGACTGGAAGATTTAAGTAAAATAGTATCTCCGAGGACAGAAAAAAACTCGGTGATAGTTTCCGATCAAATAAAACGCGAAGTCAGTGGCTCGAAGTGGGAATATAAGCTGATCAAACTAGATAAAAATGTGATTTTAGATAATCTTTTAGATTACAGTCAGTTTGACTTTTTTCAAGAAAACGATGTTTACCGTTGTTTGGTGGTATGAAGTTGAAAAATATTGAACTTGAGACTGTAGAATATCTGAGAACACCGATTGCTATTCGTCAAAAGTGCGATCGGCTTTTTGATTTAGCCAGCCGGGACAAACTCCGCTACTTCCGCGTCGATTTATCCCAACTCGACAAAGCAGCAAATTATGTAATTGACACAACGCGCCAACAGTATCCCGATTTTAACATTCCATTTCACAGTCGCTGGCGACATTTTGAAGCCGGCAACTTGCCGCGCCTCGCCGAATTAAATGCAGCTTTAGCAGAATTTGCCCTCATAGAGCAAGCTAAGATCAAATTTGATTTAGCAATTGTCAGCGTTTTGCTCGATGCCGGTGCTGGTACAGATTGGCAGTATTGCGAACCAGAAACCGGGCTGATTTACTGCCGTTCTGAAGGGTTAGCAATAGCCAGCTTGCGGATGTTTTGTCAAGGTGTTTTTTCCAGCAATCCCGATTTCCCTTGGCAAGCTGATTCTCAGGGACTTTCTCAATTAAAACTAGAAACCTTAGCTGCTGGATTTCAGGTAAGTCGAGACAATCCGCTAGTTGGTTTAACAGGCCGATTAGAATTATTGCAGCGTTTGGGAAATGCGATTTGCCAGCATCCATTATTATTTGGTAGTGAAAACCCGCGCCCGGGCAATTTGGCAAAATACTTGCTAGACAATCGGGTTTCTGGAGTCAAAACTGTGTATGCTGCGGTCGTGTTGAGCGCTGTTTTGACAGGTTTTGGGGAAATTTGGCCGGGAAGATATGCAATTGGTGGCGTTAATTTAGGCGATGTGTGGCGGCATCGGGCTTTAACAGGAGAAAATCTGGGAGATGAATTCGTGCCGTTTCACAAACTCTCGCAGTGGTTGACTTATTCGCTGTTGGAACCGCTGCAAGAACTTGGTTTAGAAGTCGCGGGATTGGATGAGTTAACGGGATTGCCGGAGTACCGCAACGGCGGTTTGTGTTTGGATATCGGGCTGCTGCGGGCAAAAGATTCGGCTATTTTTGAGCAGACTTACTTGCCGGGTTCGGAAGTTATAGTAGAATGGCGATCGCTGACTGTGAATCTTTTAGATAAAATTGCCGCAGCTATTCGAGAAAAGCTGCATTTGAGTGCGACAGAATTGCCGCTGGTGAAGATTTTGCAAGGAGGAACTTGGGCGGCGGGGCGGAAAATTGCGGGCGAATTGAGGGCTGGTGGAGTACCGCCAATTCAGATTGAAAGTGACGGCACTGTGTTTTAGAAGGAAGAAGGAAGAAGGAAGAGGGAAGAAGGAAGAAGGAAGAGGGAAGAAGGAAGAGGGAAGAAGGAAGAAGGAAGAAGGAAGAGGGAAGAAGGAAGAAGGAAGAGGGAAGAAGGAAGAGGGAAGAAGGAAGAAGGAAGAGGGAAAATTATCCCATCTTCCTTTTTCAAACTCAAAATTCAAAATTCAAACCTGAAAACTATTCCTCACACTACACTCCCGACAAGCTGCTTACCGGCAAGTGCGATATTGGACGTGATAAACTAAACCGCGATGAGCCAAATCGAAGGAGTCAACGGTTGCCGTGCCGGCACCGCGGGCTGTCATCGAAGCATTTACTCGCATATTTACACTGTCGCCACAGCGAGACCAAACATTAGCTACAGTGGCTAAGCTATCTCGAACATTGTAGTTAGTTTCGCCGCTGAGATTCCGATTAAAAACTGGGCCGCGGGCTCCAGCGAAAAAGTATTCTGCTCGCAGGTTGCCTGTGGTTTTAGGAGCCACGTAGCCGCGGTAATCAGCATCGTAGATAGAAATTTGGTAGCCTTGGGGTACTTTGATGGGAATGCTCAGATTGCAGCTTTTTCGGGTTTCTGTTGAGATATTTCCCTGGGCTGCAAACTTATCAAATAGGATGGTGAGTTCTTGACCGTCGGGGCTGACACTGACGCTGGCAGAGCGATCGGGGCAACCACTACCGCCATAGCTTGCACCTACAATTTGAACGGTAGGATTAGCCAAGGCGGGGCTAATAGAAGCAGTCATTAATGCCGTAGCTAGCAATAGTTTTACAAACTTCATGGATGTTCTCCTTAATAAGTTCAGTTGTGTGTTAAAAGCACCCTAAAAATTTGGAACTGACTTTAGGTAATGTTTTTTACACTTGGATCTTGCCGCCTTCATGTTGAAAGATGAAAAGCCAGTCAAGCCAAGCTTATGACCTCATGTGCAGTTTATATTCAGGTTTTTTCGATTAGTGAATTAATCGAAAAAATAGGTTTTCTGTTGATACTTCTTAAGATTCATATCTGTTGGTTAAAGTTCCGGAAGATTTCGGTGCGAAAATCCGGATCTGTGTTAATGGGCTTGGAGCGAGCGCGAGACACCGAAACCAGCGGGGAGGCTTTTGGACCCGGATCTGCCTTCTTAGGAAGAGTGCGGGAAGGAGAGGAAAGGAGAGAATGACATATTGGTGTATTTTCAAACCTCGGATAATTAGTGTCGCCCTGGGCGGATGAAAGGCAAGTGTAGAAGCAATTTTATTCGCGCGGTATTGGTGTTTTAAATAGGGGTGTCATATAAGTAGTCTTGGTCGCAGCGGCGCTAGAAACCGGGTTTTTTTCGCGTCAATAGTGGGTAACGGACTGATAAGTTAGAATAAAGCTAAAGCAGATTAATTGTTTAAAAACATGAGTGCTAAAGTTACTGTCATCGACCATCCTTTGATACAGCACAAGTTAACTCTAATGCGGCAAACTCAAACGAGCACGGCAAAATTTCGCCAACTGCTGAAAGAGATTGGAATGCTGCTAGCCTATGAAGTGACGCGAGATTTGCCGCTAAAATACGAACAAATAGAAACGCCGATCGCCAAAATGAATGCACCGGTGCTGGCTGCAGAAAAGAAAATTGTTATTATTTCAATTATGCGCGCCGGTCAGGGACTGTTAGATAGTATTTTAGAGCTGATTCCGTCTGCGAGGGTAGGACATATTGGTTTGTACCGTGATCCGACAACTCGGATGGTGATCGAATATTATTTCAAAGTTCCGCAGGATATCCAACAGCGAGATGTTTTAATTGTTGATCCGATGCTGGCTACTGGTAATTCAGCAGTGGCGGCAGTGGATAGGCTTAAAGAAGTTAATCCGAAGTCTATTAAATTTTTGTGCTTGCTAGCGGCACCGGAGGGACTTAAGCACTTTCACGAACAACACCCTGACGTGCAGATTTATACGGCGGCTGTTGATGAGTGTTTAGACGAGCACGGCTATATTGTACCTGGCCTCGGAGATGCGGGCGATCGGCTTTACGGCACTCTGTGAATTCAATAAAATGATTTTGGGCTGTATATGCCAATACATTCATTAAAAAATAATTTTACTAACATAAGTAGTGGTTTGATAGTGCCATACAATGTAAATTGTAAGATTTTAATGTCAGGAAAAGCCTATATATAGCAAGGGTTGTAGGATTTTCTTACATTAAATTCGTAAATTGCATGATCTAGATGTATTTACTGCATCTCATGGGTAAAATCTCTGCCTTTAGTGTAATTAATCGCAGGAATTACTTCATAAGATAGATGTATGATGCTAACCGTTTGCGATCCACTACTAACATTTTTTGGACGAGGAAAAAAACAATGGAGACTACAGCAGAGAAAGAAGCCCCAACTCAGCCTGTTGAGGAAGTGAAAATCAACAATATCAACAGTTTGGAGTTTGAGCTTTGGGCTAAAGCGGTGAAA
Source organism: Microcoleus sp. S13_B4 (assembly GCF_036700885.1). Lineage (NCBI taxonomy): Bacteria > Bacillati > Cyanobacteriota > Cyanophyceae > Oscillatoriales > Microcoleaceae > Microcoleus > Microcoleus sp. S13_B4. Next base: position 52,041 of record NZ_JAUBPU010000034.1, on the reverse strand, counting down.
CGGCAGATGATTGCAGCACTCTCTAAAAAGGGCGCGATTTGACATCTCTGGGTTTTTTGTGTGCAACTTGTGTTAATTAAATTAACAAAATTTTTGTCTGCATTGTTGTCCAAGAGCGATAAGTGGGGAGGGGAAGAGTTTTGAGATTGCGCCTCTTTGGGAGTTGCGGGAGGGGGAGAAGAAAGCATTTTCCTTATTCCTAGTTTTGGACCCACGGGTGGAAGGAAACCGGGTTTTTTTTACGAAAATACTTCTGTTGCAATCGGCAGAAATGGTAAAAAAAACCCGGTTTCTTTGTGTCAAGAGTGCCTCCGGGACTTTTCCCTCTGCGGAAGGCTTTCTGCCCGATTACGATCGCTTGTCCACCGCCGCCAGCAAGCGCAGACTTCCGTCTTGAATCTGCACTGCTTTCACCGTTCCCACAGCAACTCTTTGTTGACCGTTAGCCATCGCTACCTCAATCTTAATCTTGGGGTCAGCCTGCAAGCCCAACCGCCCCCAAAGCCACTTGACTTGAGTAGCAGGAAAAGAACGCACTTCTACATCTGAAAAGGGCGAATTAACCCAACGGCTACCGTCGTAAAAACTCGCTACCTGCACCTGATACCAAACTTGTTCTCCTGCTAATTTTAACTCGTTGTTCGGTTCTGGTTCCAGCCAATCAGCGGGGTTGACACTGCTAATTAAAGTAGCAGAACCCATAATTTGACTTTTGTGGTCTTCTAGATTTTCAGCCTGAGAAACTGCTTCCTCAAGTTTGTTGACCAAATTCCGAATTCGACTTCTTGTGTCGCTGTCGGTATCTGATTGCTGATCGAGCCAATTCATCGCCTCGCGAGTTCCGTCTTGAGACGCTACAATCAGGGCGCCCCAAGCCTTGACATCGGCGTCAGCGGAATTCACTCTCAAGGCGGCGTCTACGCGGTTCCAGATCCGCCCGCTGTCCTTTTTGAGGGTTGTGGCAATTTCGTGACTGTTGCTCGGATCGGCTTCAAATACTTGCAAAGCTTCGCTCCAACGGCCGTCTATCAATTCTGCGAGAACTTGTTGACCGGGACTGGCCCAAGATGCGATCGCCTGAGCCCGAGTAATTTTAGCGTGAAATTCGATCGTTTCTAGCTGAGCTTGTGCGACAGCGGGCCAATTTTTGCCGGCTTTCCCCTTCGCCAAACGCATGACATTTAATGCTGGAGACCACAGCCCGCTTTTGGCAAGTCGCAGCCCATTTTTGTAAGTCTCGTCATTGAAAGCAATTTCTTCTAAAGAAATCGGCGTTAACTGAACGGGGTTCGGCAAAAATTTGCGCGGGCCAATTTGATAAAGGGTAAATTGCGGCTCTAAACCAACTGTTTGGTCGATCGTCAACTGCGGATTTGAACCCTTAACAATTTGTTGCCAATTCGGCGGTTGTCCAGCCGCACTCGCCCACTCCAACAGCGGCATTAAATGATTTTGGCTGGGGTTGTAGCGAACGACTTGTCCGTAGGGAATTTTCTTGTCGCCCTGCTTTAGTTGACCGCTGACATTAAACCAAATGCCGGAGGCGGGGGGCTTTCCGTCAAAGCGGCGCAGGTCTGTTAGGGGTAGCGGCTGATTCGAGGCTTGATTGTTAGATGTAGAGTCAGCTAAAGAAGCCATGACAAAAGATTCCGCAGGGCCTTCTAGATTCACAGAACTGGCTAACTGAAAATACTGCTGTTTATCGGAATCTGGATCGGGAAGTTGCACCCGCTTGTACACTCGAAGTTCGACAATTTGACGGCAAGGATTTTTGCAAACAGTAGAAGCATTAACCGTCCTTTCCACCATCACCGGCAAGAGCAAATCGGAAAGAGAATTATCGCCGGATTTATCAACCGGAAGCGGCAAGGCTTCTCCGGTTACGAATCCCAATTTGCGGACGCTGGCTTTGATTTGATCGAGAGTTTGGATCGAATCTCTGCTACCTGTAGGCAGGCGCGACCATCCCGGTACAAACTGAGAGATCAACTTGTTGCCGTTAGGATCGACAATTAGCTGATAACTCAGCCAAGCGCCGCCTCCCATTAAAGCTGCACAGCCACCCAAGATGCTGAGGGCTGTCAAATTAGCTATCAGTCTTTTCCAGGGATATCTGGCGCGAGTTGGGGGAGTAGGTATTAGAAGCTGGGACTCTTGAAGATTTTTGGGGCGTCGGGTTTGGCGGCGGCGTCTTGTCGGAGGAGGAGCAACTTTTCGATTTTCTGGGGGTTTGGCTCGATTTTTTGAGGGGTTAATTTTTTGTTCCATCGTCCCATTTAAGAATTTAGATTTAAGAATTTAGAGTTTAAAATTGCAATAGCCGATCGTACTGCCGACCTATGATATCCCAAGTGTATTGGCTTTCAACGAGCGATCGAGCGTTGACAGAGAGCTCCTGTCTTAGCTGCTGATTTTCAAACAAACTGGTGATCGCCTCAACATACTCCTGAACTTTGTTCGCCCGCAAGGCCCTTATCAGTTGTGGGCCGCCATCGACGGCTAAACCCTCCAAACCTCGATCGCTCGCAACGACAGGAGTTCCCGCCGCCATCGCCTCCAAAGTTTTATTTTTAATCCCAAACCCAATCCGCATCGGCACCACACAAACAGCAGCTTGATGCAAATATTCTGCCACCCTTTGCACCCGGCCTACTACTTGAATTCCGGGAAGTTCCCCCAAGGCGAGCACTTCCGGGACTGGCGAGGCCCCGACAAGGGTGAGGGTAGCATCGGGATAGCGCTGCTGCAAAGGCGGCAGTATTTGCAAACTGAGAAACCGCGCTGCGTCAATATTGGGCAAATTGTTCATTGCGCCTGCAAAAATTAAGGTATGTCCTCCCGGATCGATCGACCGATACGGAAATTGAGTTAAATCTACGCCGTTAGGAATTACATCAATGGGAGGTACAAAAAAATCTTGTTTTCCTCGCACCCGAACCGGAGGCAACAGTAATTCTAGGAGTTGCTCTCTGTCTGTGGATGTTGTGGCAACAATCCGGGAGAATTTGGAACAGTAGCGTTTTTCGTAGCGGGCTAGTAGTGGTAAATTTAGTCGATCGCGCAGCGGTTTTTCCGAGGTTCCGGTTGCTAACATTTCCCTGCAAGTTCCCCAAACGGAACTGTGAATGTTTGCCACTGTCAGCACTTTTTGCCGCCATTCTGGACGCACGTAAATCTCGTTAACGCTATGCTCGCAGGTGACAGCATCGCATTTGTCTGCTGTTACCAATTCGTCTGCCCAATTCTGCATTGCTTGGGAGTAGCTTGAGAGTACGTTCGGAGGCGTCCCGAACAACAAAAATCGACTGAATCTGTGGAATTTTCCTATTATTTCAGAGAACCCCCCCTGGTTAAGGGGTTCCGGCAAAAAATCCCCATCGGGTTCTGGATCGAGTCTTAGCCCCCCCTTGACAAGGGGGGGTTGGGGGGGTACTTGCGGGCTAGGAAAAACTGCTAATTCTGTGACTTGCTGGCGCAATGCGTCGATTTGTGCGTCGGTGACATCGGGCGATCGTACAGTGCCGAGAATTACATCATGCCGCCGACTCAAGTATAGCAATAAATTAAACGTCCTTACCTGAGTTCCTCCGCGGCTTGGCGGATAGGGAAAAGTCGAGGAAAGCATCAAAATCTTCATGGGATGTGGAATAAATAAAGTTGCCGCTTGCGCGATAAAATTGATTGATAAAATCTTTTTAACAATCTTCGCACCTATGGACGAATTATCTGTTAAGGCGCTGCTCGAAGACTTGAAAAAGTCCGACGAAAGCGTGCGCGATCGGGCAACTACAGAACTCTGGCGCACTTGGTTTAACCAAAAGGGTGAGTATGGGATGCAAATTCTCAGGCGATCGCAAGTTTCACTGGATGCAGGCGATGTTAGCCACGCTTTGGATTTGCTGACGAAACTGATCTCCGAAGCGCCGGATTTTGCTGAAGCTTGGAACCGGCGCGCCGTACTTCACTATACCCAAGGCAATTATAAAAAGTCGATCCAGGACTGCGAAACCGTCCTCAAACTGAACCCGGTTCATTTTGGAGCGCTGCACGGTCTGGGTTTGTGCTACGCTGCCTTGGGAGAATACATAAATGCTATTCAAGCTTTTCGTCGCGCTTTGGAAATTCAACCGTTTGCTTTGGTGAATCAAAAGTTAATTCTCGAATGTACTGCTCGTTTGAGTTAAAATCAACTGTGGAGTGAAGGAAGAAGGAAGGAGGAAGAAGGAAGAAGGAAGAAGGAAGAAGGAAGAAGGAAGAAGGAAGAAGGAAGAAAATCAATGGTTTCAGGATTTTTTTGCAATCTTAAATCTCAAATCTCAAATTGTCTAAGTTAGTGCCGAAAATTAGCGTTTGCATTCCTACTTACAATCGAGTGCATCTGCTGGCTTGTGCGATCGCCAGCGTGCTAGATCAAACTTATACAGATTTTGAATTAATTATCTGTGATGACGGTTCTACTGACAGCACTCCTCTGTTGATGTCGGAATTTGTCGATCGCGGGATTCACTACATTCGCCACCCGCAGAATATCGGCAAGAGTAATAATATGCGATCGGGCTTTGCGGCAGCAAGGGGCGAATATTTTATCAAGTTTGACGATGACGATCGCCTCAGCGCGCAATTTCTAGAGCGGACATCTGCTATTTTAGATAAAGACCCCAGCATCGATTTTGTCAGTACAGATCACTGGGTGATCGACATTAACAATTATATTGACGAAAGCCAGACAAAGCTCAATTCGCAGCGCTGGGGGCGCACCGAGTTGTCGGCTGGAATTATTGAAAATTTGCTCTCCGCAGTTTTTCTGAGACAAAGTTTGCAAATAGGGGCAACTTTATTTCGCCGCCGCGCCCTGGAAGAAGTCGGATTTCTGCGGCCGAATTTGCAAAATTGCGAAGATAACGATTTGTTTGTAAGACTTGCGATTGCGGGCAAAAAATGCTATTACTTACCGGAGCTGTTGATGGAGTATCGATTTCACGCAGGACAGCAAGGAGTCGATCGGGCAATTCCGTATTTAAGTGATAAATTGCGCTATTTGACAGGCTACGAATTTGAGTCCGAGAAGTTGGAAAGAGTCAGGCTCCAAAGGATTGCCGAAACTCAATTAGCGCTCGGTTTGCGGCTGATTGAGGTGGGTGAAACTGCAAAAGGGCGCCTGATGGTGCGAGCTGGAAAGTCTGTTTCTACGGCGAAAATGTGGGCGGGTTTGGGATTGTCGCTGCTGCCCGTCGAGTTGCGTCCAAGGGCGTTTGAGTTTGTGCGGGAGTTGTTGAAACGGGAGTTGTGAAGGCGTAGGATTTCTACAGAATAGGCGGCCGCTTCAACCGCCAAGTCTGATTACTTTCACAATACTCCTGACTCTAATTGGTCTAGATAGATAAACTCAGGAGCTTTAACTCCCGCTTCCTCTCTAATTTTAACCAGTCTAGGCGACTCAAAAAACGCCCGAGCATCTGCGATTGATGTCCAGACTGAAAAATGAACAATTTTGTTGGGTTCATTTTCATACTTCAAGACTTGATACGAACGCTCGCCCGCTTCTTTTCGGATGCTTTCAGCATTATCAAATACCTTTTTCCAAGCTTCATAGTTTTCTACTTCATGAATGATTAATACATATTGCATAGCAATCAGATTCTCCTAGAAATTCACAACTTCCCGGCTTCGGCTTCTTCCTCATCTAACTCTAGAAAAAGCCCCTCAACATTCAGAACTCAATCGTCATCAGACAGGGGCAGATAGTCTAAATAAACAGTCTGTTTCAAAATTTTTCATACCAAATCTAACCGCTCTGACTCTGTTAATCGCTCAAAGGTATCCAAAATTTCTTCTACTAAAATAGTGATAGCTTTTTCCCTAGACTGGCTTATAGCATAGCACAGGTTTTAAGTAGACCAACCTAAAAAGACATAACACCCAGCTCCCCGCAGCACTTTAAGCCTGCGGGGTTATAACCTCGATCGCACTTTACGTTTAAAGTAGTAAATAGTGCCCGATCTAAGTTTTTCCTAAATATCGTGTCTATATTTTCTGAAATTCCGACTGTGTGGTTGCAAATTTCCCTCGTGGGAGTCTGGCTGGGTTTGATTTTACTGGTAGCTGAGGGCTTAAATCGCTTTACTTCTGTCGATGCTGAGGTATCGCGGAAGGTTGTTCACATCGGTACTGGAAATGTGATTTTGCTGGCTTGGTGGCTGGAAATACCCGGTTGGGTGGGGATTTCGGCGGGGGTTTTAGCAGGTGCGATCGCCCTAATTTCTTACCAAGTTCCGATTTTGCCCAGTCTTAACAGTATCAACCGGAAGAGTTGGGGGACTTTTTTCTATGCTGTTAGTATCAGCGTTCTCGTGGCTTGGTTTTGGCCGCTGCAACATCAGGAATACGCTGCTTTGGGCATTTTAGTCATGACTTGGGGCGACGGATTGGCTGCTGTCATCGGCCAGAAATACGGCAAACATATTTATCGAGTTGGGGGAATTCAGAAGAGTTGGGAAGGTTCTGCAACTATGTATTTGGTGAGTTTTGCGGTTAGCAGTTTGATTTTGCTGGTGGTTCAAGGCAATATTTGGCAAACTTGGGCGGTGTCGGCTGTTGTAGCTTTGGTTGCTGCTACTTTGGAGTCGGTTTCTAAGCTGGGAATTGACAATCTGACTGTGCCGCTCGGCAGTGGGGCGATCGCCTTTTTCCTAAATCAATTTTTGATAATTGGTAATGTGTAATCTGAATTTCCCCCCACGGGGGCGTTGCTGGATACAGGTATGAATTCAAGATTTCGCAATTGCTATAAACCAAGGCGGGTGAGTTTTGTAAATTCAAGCGAAAAGGTAATTCATACCATGAATCAGCAACGCCAATTATCAATTGTCTAACTCTCCTTAAAGCAGCCGACGTGCTTGTAAAATTTGTTGTTGCCATTGCTCGAAAGCGGGGATTTTTGAGCGATCGTCTGTTGGAAACATCGCCCTTATTTGCTCCATAAGCTCGATCGCCAGCGGTACGCCAAGCTGCAATTGCTCCAAAACCTCCCGTTGAGCAAAAACGGTTTCCGGTGTTCCTTCTAAAATCAATTTTCCCCGATCCATTACAAACACCCAATCAGCCCAGCGGTAGATGAAATCGAGGTCGTGACTTGCTAAAAGAATAGTGGTTCCGGCGCTGTGAATTTCTTGAAGTAAACCGATCAGTTGTCGGGTGTGACGCGGATCGAGATAGGCGGTAGGTTCATCTAACAGCAGCAGTTTGGGCTTGAGAACCATGATATCGGCGATGGAAACCCGCTTTTTCTGCCCCAAACTGAGATTGTGAATTGGTTCGCGGGCGAGTTCACTTAAATCGAATTGCTCGATCGCCTGCTGCACCTGTTGAGCAATTTCGGATTCTCTTAAGCCTAAATTGTACAATCCATAGGAAATATCTTCTTCTACCGTCGAAGCTACTAATTGATGTTCGGGATTTTGAAAGACGAGTCCGATTTGTTGGCGCAGTTGCATCAAAGATTTGCGATCGTAGCGAAAGGGTTCACCTTGCCAGCTAATTATTCCCTGTTGCGGTTGATATAAGCCATTTGCTAACAGAAAAAATGTAGTTTTGCCACAGCCATTTTGACCGATCAGCCCGCACCGTTTCCCAGCGGGGACTTTTAGATTTAAACCCTGAATTGCCACTCGCGAACCGCAGGGATAGGAGTAGGAAGTGCGATCGAATTCGAGAATACATTCAGACATATTCGTTATTTTTTATTTTTTATAGCCTTGTTCCCAGGCAGAGCCTGGGAATAAATACCCGGAGGCTGTGCCTCCAATTACCGATTACCGATTACCGATTACCGAGACCAATCTCCATTGTATTTGTGTCACCCTTCATCGGATTTAGACAACTGCCAAAGTTGAATTTCATAACACAAATGCTGCTCAAAAAGTTTGCCAGCCTCCAATCCTTCAACCACCAGCTTCTTGAACCAGCGACGAAATATCCAGCGCAGGAATTTGTGGACGGGCGGAACTGTTATCGCAATTAAATCTGCAACATATATCATTGTATTTAGTCCATATCGGCGGAAAGTATCGACATACAAATCAATTGTTGGCAAAATATGAGCGGAAATATCCTCAGTTTTTACTAAAGTGAATCCAGCCTGCTTTAATGCTGCATGAAGTTCCGTAACCGCATGACAATTAGAGAACATTCCCTCTGTATAGTTACCATCAGATCGCAGCATATCAGCCAGCAAAACGTAACCGCCCTGATTGAGGATTTTGGCGGCACCGTTAGCAATATCAACAGCCGACATATACTGGCTACTTTCGCTAAAGAGAATAAGATCGTAGAAATGGGTTGCTTTGAAGTCTTCAAACCTCGTGAGGTGGAAGATTGCCCGATCGCCCGTACACTTAAGAAAGCGCTGTTGTTGGAACGGATCGGGTGCGAGCCCTTCGACTGCAAAACCTCGATCGAGCAAATAAGCCGCATTTCCGCCAATCCCGCAGCCCACATCGAGTATCGTATGAGTGCCTTTGGGGATCGCATCCAACAGTTTTACAGTATAAGCTTGCTGAGCGAGGCGCAATCGTGCGATCGTTAGTTCGTCAGCGGGCACAGGTAGGGTTTCCCAATAGCCGTAGTGAAGGTAGGGCGAATCTGTCAGGCCCAAATAGTAATTAAGCGCTGCATTTTGGTAGCGAGTTACCTTGGAAATTTCGATGGATTTTGGCTGCGACATTCGGAAAATTTAGTAAGTTTTAGGATTTAGGGCAGAGTTGAAATTCTTCCCAGCGCTTGCATACTTGTTCATAGCACTCAACAGGAGAAATTGCCAAGTTTTGCAATAAATTGATATCAATCTGACCGTTGGCGATCGACAAAAATATAATTGCTTCCTTGGGTTCGTAGCCAGCAATGATTTGGAGCAAATTTGAAACAGTGTTTTCCTCTATTTCTAGTTGTTGCAAATAAACGGTTGCCTCCAAGTCGGAAATAAATAGCAGATCGTACTTGATAGTATCTACGCTCCAATTCACATAGCCGTTAATGGGAGTATTAATTTTGCAAGCAACCAAGCCCCGTCCTCGATGCAAAAAGCCATTCCAAGCAGTATGTCCGATCGGCAAAATATTCTGGTGAATAAACAAGTTTTGCCAGTAGCCAAAACTACCCTGCCAAACACTATCTTCAATTCGCATTTTTTTCCCATTAAAATAAGATATGCTTCAGAACACAGAGCAAATTACACCAGCGTTCATCTGTGTTTATCTGCGGATATCTGCGGTTAAAAAACCCCAATCCAATAATTTTAAAAATAATAAACTCACCATCATCCATACCTCGCAGATGAAAAACAACAGGTAAACAAATCGGCGGGCATCCTGACTCAGAGTTCCAACGATCTCATTACAGTTGCGGGACAGCGCCGGATTCGCACCGAACTTTCCCCCTTACGTCTGATGACTGTTCTCCATCAGAGCCGATCGATATACGGGAATATTACCACTATTTGGGATGTTTGACAAAAAACCGTCCGCCTATTCACCAAACTCAATATTTTCATACAAATCGGCTAGCGAAATTTCCACAGCAACAGATGTTAAAATCAGCCGATCGCCCATACAGCTATATTCCGAAAATATCCACTTATTCGCATCAGTTTTAGAGTATTGCTCCACCTGTAGCCGATATTGATCGATTAATAAATATTCCTGAAAACTAGGAATACTGCGATAAGCAGCAAACTTTTCATCGCGATCGTAAGCTCTAGTACCTTTAGACAGCACCTCAGCAATGAGCAGCGGATTCGTAATTGTATCCGTCCGTCCAGATTGCAACTCGATCGGGCGCGCTACCACCATCACATCCGGGTAAGTGTAATTATTAAGCTGCGGAACCCAAAGCCGCTGATCCGATGCAAAAATACTGTAAGGTTTACCCTTGAGACTCACCCTCAAAATAGCATTTAAGATGCTGGTAATTTCATTGTGATGCGGTGCGCCACCAGCCATCAGAACAATCTCCCCATTTATAAATTCATGCCGATCCTGAGAATTGATTTCCAATTCTAGATATTCCTCAGCCGTGTAGGTTTTGGTTTCAACTTGCGCGATCATACACAACGCTCTCCTTTAATCTACTCCTTTCAGTTTATCTTAAAAATCCTGCTAATCCAACAGAAAAGTAGATTTTAATCATGCTCAAAAACAGGCAAGATGCCTGTTCGACAAAGAGGGAATTTTATTGTGGGGCGGGCATCCTGCCCGCCCCTAAAAGGCTTATTAAGAATGTGCAAGATGTGAGTGCGATCGCACTTAACAAACTTACCGCAGCGGGACAAAGTTATAGCCAGTGCTTCCTCCTTGTTTAACTTGCACTAAAATCGGCTTACCAGCCCGATCGCCCGTGGGCAAAAACTTCACATCCTCGCTTGATCCCGGTGTTGAGAAATTCGGATTTCTGAGTGCTTGTTGCAAGCCTTCCCGCGTATTGCTTTGCCGCAAGCCAGCGATGACAGCTTGAGTCGCATCAAAACTCATTGCTGTCCGCCAATTTACTACTCCTCCCCAGCGCTGACTGGCATTTTTTGGGAAAGTGCTGCCGGGATTAGTTTCAGGATGCCAGGAAACAGCCAAAACAAGCCCGTCAATGTCTTTTTGCCCGTCTTTGAGCGTTTGAAAGGTGTAAAGAGTTGAACTGCCGTAAAGCGCCAATTTGCCTTGATTTGCACGGGCTAGATCGATGGCGCGATCGAGGCGCTCGATGTAGGGTGCTAGCATCAATCCTTCTGCTCCTTTGCTAACAGCATCGGCAATGGCATTGCTGGGATTAAATGTTGGCGCTGACAAGTCGCAGACAATAGGAACTAATCTGCCGGCTGATGCTGAAAGAGAGGCAATAAATTCATCCTTAAATGAAGCGCTGCCAGCAGCTTGAGAGTCGTAGCAGAAGGCAATATTGGCTTTGCCTGCTTGTTTGACGATATACTCTGCTAAAGGAGCAGTCGTCGAGCCACTATTTAGCACAGTCCGAAAAATATAGCTGCCAAAACCTGACAAATTATTCGTACTGCTGGTAGGTGTCACCATCACCAGTTTATTTTCCTGATAAATTGGAGCGGCCGCTAAAGACGCAGTGCTGTCATTGTGTCCGATTACCGCTAGAATTTTCTGGTCATTTGCTAATGCTGCTGCAACTTCTTTGGCAACTTCTGGACGGTTATTGTCATTGACAATTTCCACTTGCAAACCGACACCGTTAATTCCTCCCCTAGCGTTGATTTCATCTTGAGCTTGGGCGACACCTCGGAGGATTTCTTGGGCGATGTTGGGGTTGCTGCCGCTCGGCACGCTGACGGCAATTTTCAGAGAAGTGCGATCGCTTACTCTCGCATTATTCAAATAGATTACCGTTTCCGGATCGTTGCGATTTTGTTGCAGCGAAGCCTGAAATTTTTGAACAGCTTCTTTGTAATCTCCTTTGGCAAAAGCTGTAACGCCTGCTTGCTTTTCGGCTGTTGTTTGCGATGTCAGCAATATCTGATTTCCTAAACTCATGCGAGTTGCGATCGCACCCGATGGACTCGTTCCCGATGGACTCGTTCCCGATGTAGGTGTATCTGAACTTTTGGATGCGAATAAACCGGGAAGTAATTTGTATGCGCCAAACCCAATTAAGCCGAAAATGATTATAAAAACAATGGGTGGCGGACTTTTTCTTTTGTTAGTATCTTGATACATGATTTTTTCTCCTTATTTTGATATTGTTTGGAGGCTCTTCCTCCGGGTACGCATTCCCTGGCAGAGCCTGGGAACAAGAATAATTAGTCCGATCGCACGAAAGCAAACTTACCGCAGCGGGACAAAGTTATAGCCAGTATTTCCTCCTAATTTAACTTGCACTAAAATCGGCTTCCCCGCCCGATCGCCCGTGGGCAAAAACCTCACTTCTTCGCTTGATCCTGCTGTCGAAAAACTCGCATTTCTGAGTGCTTGTTGCAATCCTTCCCGCGTATTGCTTTGCCGCAAGCCAGCGATGACAGCTTGAGTCGCATCAAAACTCGTTGCGGTTCGCCAATTCACAATTCCTCCCCAGCGGCGGCGGGCATTTTCTGGGAAAGGGCTGCCGGGATTGGTTTCTGGATGCCAAGGAACGGGCAATACTAAGCCGTTAACGTCGCTTTGCCCTTCTTTTAAAGTTTGAAAGGTGTAGAGCGTAGTGCTGCCGTATAGTGGCAATTTGCCTTGATTGATGCGAGCCAGAGAGATGGCACGATCGATGCGATCGATGTGGGGTGCTAGCATCAATGCTTGTGCTCCTTTGCTGACAGCATCGGCGAGGGCAACGTTGGGATTAAAAGAGGGTATTGAAAAGTCGCAAACAGTGGGAACTAATTTGCCACCAGCAGCAGTAAGAGAGGCAACAAATTCATCTTTAAATGATATGTTATCGGGTGCTTGGGAGTCATAACAAACCGCAATATTAGTTTGGCGTTCTGTTTTAACTACATATTCTGCTAAAGGAGCAGCCATGACGCTAATATTGGGGACTGTGCGAAATATGTAGCTGCCAAATCCAGAGAGATTATTGGCAAAGCTCGTCGGTGTCACCATTACCAGTTTTTCTTGCTGATATATCGGAGCAGCTTCGAGAGATGCGTTGCTAGCATTGTGTCCAATTACTGCTAATATATTCTGATCTTGTGCCAATGTCTTTGCAACTTCTCTGACCACTTCTGGACTGTTGTCATCGTTGACAATTTCTACTTGCAGTTTGGCGCCGTTGATGCCACCGCTAGTATTGATTTCATCCTGAGCTTGGGCGACTCCCCGGAGGATTTCTTGGGCGACATTGGGGTTGCTACCAATGGGGACGCTGACAGCAATTTTTAAGGGAGAACCTTTGGTGGCTGTGGCCTTATTCAAATAAATAATGGCATTATTCAAATAAATAATGGTTTCGGGATCGTTGCGATTTTGTTGCAGCGAATCCTGAAAATTTTTGACGGCTGCTTGGTAATCTCCCTTGACAAAAGCTTGAACGCCGGCTTGTTTTGCTGCTGTTGTTTGGGATGTCAGCAATATCTGATTTCCTAAACTGATGCGATTTGCTATCGCTCCCGATGTATCTGAGCTTTTTCCCTTGAATAAACCGGGAACGAACTTGTATGCGCCAAACGCAATTAAGCCGAGAATAATAAAAACAATAGGCGGCGGACTTTTTGTTTTGTTAGTATCTTGAGACATAATTTGTTCTTCTTATTGCGATATTGTTTGGTGTTTGGATGCAGAGCCTCCGGGTATTCCCAGGCAGAGCCTGGGAACGATAAAATAACCTACAATTCTCGGTCAATTCCTATTCTCCTTAACTGGTAAAACGTGCGGTTGATTGTACAAATTAAGTTCTAGCAGTCGGCGAGAAATCTCGTCGTCCAGCATCATGTTGTCGAGGTCTGCCGTCAGTTTTTCAGCCGGATTTTCCGATAATTCGACTAAGGCATTGGTTTGCAAGTAGCGCTTGTGGATAGATGACTGTGCCTCTTCAAATTGCGATTGCGCTGAATCGGTACTGACGCTGCCGTTCACTTTGGCAATATCCGCTAATGCCTCATTTACTTCTGACAAATCTTTGAGGTTTTGCAGTTCCATTTTGTAAGTTTCTAAACGCTGGCGTTCGCGATTCAATTTATCCTTATTTGCTATCAAAATTTGTTCGGATTGAGCAACTTGTCCTGCTAATGTTGGCAGCAATTTGTCAATGGCGATCGCTTTTCCCATCGCTAAACGTGCGGCTGCTTCATTGCCGTGATAATTAGCGAGAGTTGCCTGCTGTTCTAGTTGCATAAATTCTTGACGTTTGCTGTCATATTTCTGTTTTGCTTGTTGATAACTTGCAGAAATTTTGGCAACAGATTCAGTTAACTTAAGCACCGACTGCTGCATGGAGTGCAGCGATTCTTGGGCAACTTGCACCGCCATTTTGCTGTCAGATTCAGGGGACAATCCCCACAGCCAATTCCACACGGCTTTAAGTTTGTAACTGCCGCGATTGCCCAACAGCCCGTGAATTAATTTGAGTGCGGCCAGCGCCGCTATACCCAACACAATAAAAGCCGTCGGGTTGGGATTATTTTTCTGTGGTTTTTGTTGAGTCATTTGGCATTCTCCTTGATGAGTTTACTCGGCCATTTTTGGTGTGAATCGAGCAAGTTATGTCGGCGAAAAATATAGTTATCCAGCAGCCTCATGTTTGTGTTTGGAGTGATAACCAGAGAACACTGACACCAACTTGAATCAATTTCAATTGAATACTGTTAACATAATCAAACAAGCTACGCTGAAAGTCAATTCATATAATTCATTGATTGATCTCATAAAAGTCATATTCAAAAAAAATGTTGCAATTAACCCTTGTACTTCTACAACAGCCTGTTGCGATACAGCTATGGTAAATTCATCTGTTTTTGTGCAACTATAAATGGCATAGTCTTGTACCTCTAATTGTCTTAACTGTAAAGTTGCAGCATTTAATTGCTGAGTTCCCAGTTGCAGATAGACTCTGGCTTGAGAGGACAAGTTTTGGGGGCGATCAGATTTCCGCTGAGTCCGAGATCCTTAAGTTTAGTCAAAGATTGCAATGGTTTAATGTCGCTGATTTTATTGTTGCTGAGATTGAGTAAAGTCAGGTAAGTCAAGGATTGCAATGGTTTAATGTCGCTGATTAGATTGGTGCTGAGTTCGAGAAAAGTCAGGCTAGTCAAGGATTGTAAGGGTTGGATGTTGCTGATTTGATTGTTTATGAGTTGGAGATAATCCAGTTCAGTCAAGGATTGTAAGGGTTTGATGTCGCTGATTTTATTGTTGCTGAGGCAGAGATAAAACAGGTTAGTCAAGGGCTGCAAGGGTTTAATGTCACTGATTTTATTGTCCCTAATGACGAGCAAATTCAGGTTAGTCAAAGATTGCAAGGGTTTAATGTCACTAATTTGATTGTTGTCGAGGGAGAGTTCAGTCAGGTTAGTCAAAGATTGCAATGATTGAAGATCGTTGATTTCATTTCGGCTGAGGTCTAGTTCAGTCAGTTTAGTCAAAGATTCCAAGGGTTTGATGTCGCTGATGTCATTGTTATCGAGGTCTAGTTTTGTGAGACTTGAAAGTTTCTGATTAGCCGCATCGCACTCAGTAGTCTTAGATTTCCGCAACAACACTTCAACAGTATGTTTAGCTTCAGGACTCAGAGAAGCTTTTTCGCGACATCAATCACCAAATGTTTTGTTTGCGCTTTGCGTTTCTGCTGCTAAAACCGAAAGTCCATTTCCACATGATCCGAGACCGATCGCACTAAAAGCAACTACCACCATCAACCTTGACAAATTCACGTATTTCTGTATAACCATAAACGTCATAATCTTGCACCTCTAATTCTCTGAACAGTAAAGTTTTAGACAAAAAGCTTTCAGAGAGGACAACCGTCCTCTCTACAAAGTGCACAAATCAACTCAAATATCTAACAATTCACCAAATGCCGAATCAATATCAATCTCAGCAACAGCCACAGACTGAGAAACTGGTGAATGATTAGGAGACTCCGGTGACTTCACCGAATGCACTTTTGCTACTGGTGATTCGGCCACAGGTTCCACAACAACAGACTTAGATTTTTTGACATTAATTACAGGTGATTGTGCTCCATTTTCTCCATTTTTACTGGTTTCATTCCGCAGCAACATTGCCATCAAACCGTCCAGCAAACCCCCACTACCGCCATTACCATTGACTGTGACATCGGGAACAACGCGAACGCTACCATCCGAAACCGCTTGCATCAGTTGCAACAGCGTGTAACTCTGCGTACCCAAAGCGTTGACACCAACTTGATAAGCATCCGCTTTTGCTTGTCCCATCAGCCGAATCCCTTCTGCTTCACCACTTGCGTGTTCGATCGCAGCAGTTGCACTCAGTTGAGCAATTTTCACCCCTTGTTCTGCCGCCACCACCTGATTTTGAATGTTGGCGATCGCAGTTGCGCGCACCAATTCTTGACGCTGTGACTCTGAAATGCGCTGTACTTCGTAGGTTTTCTCCTGTTCCTGAGCAATTTTGCGATCGGTCAATGTTTGCATCAACTCTGGTGGTGGCGAAATCAAACCGATCAGGGTGTCCACAGCTTGCACGTCGTAGGCCCGCAGGGCTTGACGAACGTGTTCTGCCGCCTCTGCTTGGCGCTCGCTGCGCGCGATCAGAAAATCGAGTATTGTATATTCTTGAGAGGAATTGCGAAAATAATTGCCCACAATTGGACGCAGCACTTGGTCGATCAGATTTTGCATCGAACCTTGCCGCGAAATCACTCTCGGTGCATCCAAAGTACCGACATGAATGATTTGAAAAACTTCTAACTCAAATGTAAATCCATCAAAAGAAAGCAATTTCAGAGCACTTAATTTGGAGTCGTAGCCGTGTTCTCCGCTGAACCGCGTTGTGAAATTTAAAACTACGTCAGTAGTGGGAACAAGTTCTACTTTCATTACTTTTGTATTGATCGGATGTTTGCCTGGATAAAGCGGTTCGACCCACACGCCTTTATCGCCTTTATTGACAAGATTGCCGTGGGTAAAAGCGACGCCGCTTACATCTTGGTGCGATTTTCCCACATAGGAAATTACTACGCCTACATAGCCGATCGGCACTTCGGTCATTTTGACCTGTTCAACTTGCACAAACCAGGGATTCAGGTTCCAAGAACCGGATAAAATTACTTGTTCTTGCAAGCCCCTGCGCCCGCCACCCTTGATGAAAGATTGTGCTTTTTGGAAATTGTCGTGACCGGGAATTATCGGCCCGGCAATTTCACCTTCATCAATCGGAATCCCGTCTAGCACGTTCGCAATTCCCACGCGATCGGGATCAAGTTTGTATAGTTGAAGTTCCGCAGGTTCCATACCTTTTGCAGCGGCATTAGCTGAAGTAATTACCTCAAATACAGCCGTATTTATCCGATAAGTACCAGTTGTAATAATTGCTAGTTGCCGTCCTTTTTCTCCACCGTCGGTGAGGAATTTGCGGGCATTTTGGAAATTGTCGCAATCGACGACTTTGCCTAAAATGCGATCGGGAGGAATAGTGGCTCCGTCATTGGCAATAATTAAACCGATTTCATCTTGAGGAACGACAACAACTGGTTCTTTGCGAATGCTATATTGCCAGGGAAAATAACCAAAATGCCAGCCGGGAGGAAGGGTATCTGCTTGCAAACCTCCTTCGCCATCGAGAGCAATCAATCTACTGGATGGTAAGTTTTTGCTGGAGAATTTCTTGACTACAATTCCTACTTCTCGTTCGCCGATCGCAATTAATCCCAAAGTCCAGCCAATCTTGGGTATAAAGATGAAAACCAGGAACATTGCGCCGACGGGATAAATCCAAATCGGGATGCTAAACCCTTCTTCTGGCAATGGTTGGACTTCTTGGGGTTGCGGAGGTGGCGATTTGACTTGTGCAGAAGTTGGTGGGGCGATCGCGCCTGCTAGTGCGATCGTGGTTGCTACAGATACTGCCAAGGGTAAAAGTTTGCGAAGCCAACGTGATTTAGTCATAGTTTTTAACCTGTTTTAAGCTCAAATGTACTGAAAAGTTGTTAACTACAATCACTATTCAATAAATTTTTCTTGAAGTCAATTCATTAAAGTCATTAATTATGTTCATAAAAGTCATACCTTCAGTCCGGTAGTCCGGCAGGGAATTCATTCCCTGCCTCAAAGCTAAAGTCCTCTTAAGAGGACTGAAGAAAGAACTGATTAGTTATCGACCGGGGACTGAATACAGGAAGTTTAAACTCATTAGTCCTCTTAAGAGGACTTTAGCTATTAGCCTGGGGTTGAAACCCCAGGCGGACTAATAGGCAGATCCTGGAAACGAGTGTAATCACATAAATTTAACGTTGAAATACGACACTTAACAAAGTTAAAACCGTGTAACCAAACACGGCTTCAAATGTATATCTTCGTGAAGGTTTATAAGGATAAGAATTCCAAACGCGCAGTTTTCCATTAAAGCCGCGAGACGCTAAACTCAGCGAAACTTGACGATAATTTTCCAAAGTTCGCTGAAGCAATTGCCCGATTAAAATGCCTAAACTACGCATTCCCAGTTTCCAAGTGCGATAGCCGCAGCGCGAGTTTTGAGCAATCCAAAGTTCATCGGCGATCGCCAATAAGCTAAAAATAAACCGATACATTAGTAATAGCAGTTCTGTGACTAACTCTGGGCAGCGTAATTGTCTGAGAATTTGCAAGATTTCGGTAAATGGAACCGTCAAGAGGATGAAATACATACAGCTTGTCGATGCGAAGGCGCGGGCCAATAGCAAGCTCACTTGGTATATACCTGTGCGGCTCACATACAGATAAAAAGTGCCGATGCTAAGGCCCCAACCTTGCCAAATATCCCACTGAATCGCGGGGATACGATCGCCCGCAACCGCACCCATCGCCAAAGCAGGTAAACTTGTCAGCAAAAACATCAACGGTAGCGACAGCAACCGCAAATAGAGTTTCCCCGGAATACCCGCATAGATGACGATCCAGACAGCCAACCAAAGGCCGATCGACAATTCGACCATCGCCCCAGAAACTAGAGACAGAATTAAAAGGGCGATCGCAAATGATAACTTGTGAGATGGCGGCAACCCGCGCAAGCGATTGGTATAAGCCAGACTATCAATTTGATGGTTCATTCCGACGATTTATGATCAGACTGCTGCCGAGATTGCGATCGGCCTTTATACAACCCAATGACATACCCAACTACGCCAGCCCCCATCGCCGCTTGAGACGCAAACAATAGACTTGAAATTTCGCTGCTAGCGGGCTCAAATAAGTGATTGAACCAAGGTTTATAACCCGGTTGAATTTCCGTAATTGCTTTCTTAGCTTGGTCATCGGCACCGCCATATTCACCTCGCACAAAAACGAGAGGAAACACTGCCAGAACAATCACAGCGCCAGCCAAAAGCCAATTTTGCCGCGAAGTAGATTGGTGATTTTTTGTAGGTTTTTGATTCACGGCTTAGGACTCCTGTCTCAATAATTTCAAAGTTTCCAACTCCGGCTTCCCGTAAGAATGCAGCCAATTCCAGACCAATACAGTCAGCAATCCCTCACTAATAGCCAGCGGTACTTGAGTGATAGCAAAGATGCCAGCAAACTTGAGAAACGAAGCCATAAAACCGCCACTTGCTGCCGGAAAAGCTAATGCTAATTGAATCGAAGTCGTCACATAAGTCAGCAAATCTGCCAAAGCCGCCGCACAAAAAATTGCCGCCCTCTGGCTACCAGTTCGCAACAGCAATTGATAGATAAAATACGCAGCGAAAGGGCCGACAATCGCCATCGAAAACATATTCGCTCCCAGCGTTGTCAAGCCACCATGCGCTAACAGTAACGTTTGAAACAGCAGAACTAAAGCCCCCAGTACCGCCATCACCGAAGGACCGAACAAAATTGCACCCAAACCAGTACCCGTCGGGTGAGAACAACTGCCCGTTACCGAGGGAATTTTTAAAGCAGAAAGCACAAAAGTAAACGCACCCGCCAAAGCAAGCAATAGTTTAAGTTCCGGGTGTTCTTTTGTAATGCTAGTAATCGATCGCAAACCTACTGCAAAAAAAGGCAACGCCACCATCCACCAAAATGCAGCCCATTGCACCGGCAAAAAACCTTCCGAAATGTGCATAGCTGCGGCAGGCGTTGCCGAACCCAAGACAATATAACAACTCAAGCCAGCCATCAATCCCAAGCTGACCAATTTCCGATTTCTGGTCTTCACACTGAACCTCGCAGATGAGACTATGTAAACTAACACATCGGCGGGCATCCTGACTCAGAAAGCGACATGACTCTCATTACAGTTGCGGGACAGCGCCGGACTTGCACCGAACTTTCCCCGTTTCCTCTAACGGCTGCTCCCCATTAGAACCGACTGGTTAGACATAGTTTAGTCGATCGCGTAAGTCTCAGCAAATCTTTTACAAAAATTCATTTAGATTAACTCAGTCGAGATTACCTATCTTCTTCGTTATATTTTTTCTCTTCCTTCGCGTCGTTCGCGCCTTCGCGGGTGGTTAAATAAATATTCTTTTAGTATTTACAAAGTAGTTTGTAGCCAGATAAACAAGTATCGCAAAACAAGTAAAGGCTATAATCTTAGTGAGTTTTGAGGAAAGTCGCCATGTTAGATTACAAGTTTCCGAGGCACTGGCCCTCAGCCGATGAACTACCCGACTCTGATGAAACGCCTGTGGATAACGAACTGCAAGAACTAATACCAGGGTTGTTAAAAGCAATATTGCTCATACTTTGGGCAGAACGCATGGACTGGTTTTTTGGCATAGATATGGGTATCTACTATCACCCCGACAAACCTGCCATTGTGCCAGATGCTTTCTTGAGTTTAGGTGTAGAAAGGTTTTATGATGAAGAATTGCGCCCCAGTTACGTGCTGTGGGATGAAAATGTTCTGCCGACTTTTGTGCTGGAAGTAGTTTCCCCAACTTATCGCAAAGAATACACCACAAAGTTAGAGGAATATCAAGCTTTAGGCGTACTTTATTACGTCATTTATTCTTCTCGCCGCCGTCGTAAACCTCATTTGGAAATACACAAGTTAGTCAATGGGAAGTACGAGTTACAGCCAGGACATCCAGTTTGGATGCCTGAAATTGGTTTAGGGATTGGTTGTGAAAGGGGAAGTTATTCTGGGGTGACAAGGGAGTGGTTGTATTGGTATGATGCCGATGGAAAACGTTATCTGACTCCTGAAGAACAGGTGAAAGAATCAGCCCAGCGCGCCCAACAGGAATCGCAACGCGCCCAACAGGAATCGCAGCGCGCCCAACAGGAATCGCAGCGCGCCGATCGACTGGCTGAACGTTCTGATCGATTGTCTCAGCGATTGCGGGAGTTGGGGATAGATCCTGATAATCTGAGTTGATGGCAATCAAGAGTACCAGACTGACCGACTCTAGACGCTCAGAAGCCGGGTTTTTCAACAGAGATCGATCGTCCTCAACGAAAGATTTTCTGGAAAAAACCCGGTTTCTGCATCCAAGAATGTGTGAATATTTATCGCAAAAATCAGGAAAGATCGAGCTAGATTTGGGAAAAACAGAGAGTTGGACGGCAAACATTGAGATTCAGCTCGAAAAGATGAAAATTAGGAGAGGGTATTAAATAATGGTCATGGATGTGCGTTCTTACGATGTCATCTGTTTTGGTGATGAAGTTCCTGGAGTTCTAGCTGTTATCTCTGCTTCCAGAGAATACCTTCGCCGAACAAAGCGTTATCCGCGAATTCTACTGATGTCGAAAGCAAGCTTGCAAGAAGGAATTGGCGGGCATTTGGTAAGAGGCGGTCTTGCTTATTTAGATAGAAGTCAGATTAGTGAACAACTTCAACAATCTTTAAAGTTAGATCCCTTTGGTTCACCGGCGACAATCTATAAAGAGTTCCTGCAAAAATCCGGTGTCACCGCAATTGCACTTGACCCCCGCAAAGCCAGTGCAGCGCTGAAAGAAATGCTGGTACAAGCTGGGGCAGATCTCCTCAGCAAAGTAGAAATTCAATCAGTCACTAAAGAAGGCCAAAAAATTGCCAGCATAACCACCTCTAAAGGCGTAGTTTATGCCGGAAAGCAATTTATTGATGCCACTGTCAATGCCGAATTAGCTCAAGCTGCTGGTGTGAGAAAGCTGAAGGGATTTGAAACATTTGGTCTGCCTAAGTCAGAACTTCCAGTCACCCTCGTTTTTGAAACCCAAGGACTCAGTGCAAGAACACTGAAAGAATTCGATTATCTGTATCTAAAACGGTTCACAAACCTGGCAGATTCAGAGAGTCAAAAATTTTTGCTGTACGCTGCAGACAAGGATGCCCAACTAGCAGAAGAACTTAGGCGAGAAATGATCGACACCCAAGGCAATGTCAAAACTCTGTGGGCGGGCAATGATTACATCGATGTACGCTCGCCGGCTTTGTCTGTAGCTTACCACTCTTTTAGAGGAATAAAACTATCTTTTCGTGAAAGCGGCGTAATTTTAGACGAGGGAAATATAGCCATACTTCCAAATGATAGACTTTCCTGGAATGCGCTTTTATTTGCAGTCACCAGCAGCGAAGCGGAAGCCTTAGCGAGAAGCGGCAGCAAACCCACGGCTAATATGCAAAGAGAGATGTTATTTGTTACAACTTGGCTGAGGAGTTTGGGCGCTACTTCTGTTACTTATGCCTCAGAAATTTATATCAGACACGCTGGCAATGTGACGGGAGTTGTAGAACCTTTAACCGGCGCACAAATGCTGTTAGGTGGCGTACCTGCTAATGAGGCGCTGGCAACATTTAGCTATCATTTTGATGTACGCGGAGGCATCCCAGGTATTGGCGAGAAAGCAAACAGTCTAGGATGGTTTAAAAGTCTGAGTTTTAAACACCCTATCTTTAATGTTGGCATCCGCCACGCATTAATTAAAAACGTTCCTAACCTGGCAGTGGTCAGTCCGTGTGCTGGATTTCAAGGGTTTGCTTGTTCTGTCGGCAGAATTGTGGAATTCAACGCCGCAGTTGGTCAAGGTGTGGGTATCGCTGCGGTTAATGCAATTCTAAATAACAAAAATCTAGCCGATGTATCTAACCGAGAAGTGAGACAAGTTCTCGCTGAAACAGGTCAGTTACCTAAAATTTTTGGAACTCCAAATAATGGTGATGCAATGCTATTGGCGCAATTCGAGACTCTTGCCAGTTCGGATGCTATTGCGTAATATCAATTTCAATAAACAATGCAATAGTAGGTTTGGTCGGGGGAACGAAACTCAACACAACAGTTTTTAGCAAGAAATGAGTAAAAATGCTATTAATATTATGTCCCCTCAAACGACAACAATCACGTTGGTTTGTAATGACGAATTTAATCCTGATAAAATTCTGAGGACTTCCGTCGTCACTACAAACATATAACGGTGATTTTACCGGAAATTATATAATACCTCGATCGCCTGCACCGAATTATTGTGCTGCGTGGCACTAACCGGTTAAACAACTATTCAACTTGAGACTTCGCTTGATTTTTCCAGCTTGGTTTCCCGCACAAACAAGAAAAGTGGGAAAGCACATGAAAACGAAACAAGCACACCCAGAAGTATGTACAGCCCTACAAAACTTATATCCCATCGTTTTGACTCAGCGTACATCCAAGTGCTGCCTGCTACAGTTGCGATAAACAAATCTAAACTTACCGATTTCGCAGCAAGATTAGTCGAACTCTCGTTTACAAAGTCGAGCAAGCCAGCATTGCTAAAAAACTGCAAGTTATAGTACCAAGGCAGCACAAGGCCCAGAATTGTTAGGATGAGGTAAATGATTCGCTTAACGCTCATAATTACCCTACGTGTTGGTTGATCCACTGTATTAGCCTACTCGCTAACAACCAATCCTTACTTCTTCTGCGGGCACTTCGGATGAATCCCCCCCTGCAAACAAATGTAAGCAATTTGACTTTTATCTAAATTCTTAGCCTCCGTAAAATCAACTCCTAGGAATCGACCCGATTTACTCCCCGTCGGACTTTGAATAAATTGATCCGGAGCTGTTTTCCCCAGAAACACAGCGCCTTTAAAATTCGCGCCCGCTAAATTCGCGCCCCTAAAATCAACCGAACTCACCTCCGCATTCCGAAAATTCGCATCTTGCAAGCGAGCATCTTTTAAATTCACGTTGGCGAGTTTAGTTGAACTCAAGTCGGCATTTTGTAAGTTAGCGCCGCTCAAATCAGCACCGGACAAATCAGCACCTTGCCATTCAGATTTAGACAAATTTGTCAAGGACAACTGAGCGCCTTGAGCCTTCACTTTGGCCAAACGGGCACCTGACAAATCCGCTCCCGACAAATTAGCGCTTCCGATATCTGCACCAGTAAAACTTGCATTTTTTAACTGTGCTTCCTGCAAATTGGCGCCGATTAAAATAGCACTGCTGAAATTAGCTGAGTTCAAATTGCCGTTTGACAAATTAGCTTTGTTCATGACAGCGCGCACAAAAGTAGTCCGGTTCATTACAGCACTGTTCAAAAACGCCCCGGTCAAATTTACTCCTTCCAAATTAGCGCCGCTCAAGTCAGAAATCCAATCGTCAAATGTAGCCGGACGCCTGTCTTCGCCGGTGCCGTAAAAGCGAGATCCCTGCAAGCTGGCATTGGTTAAATTGGCATTTTTCAGCTTAATTCCCGACAAGTCAACTTTGTTTAATACTAAAGTAAACTGAGACGGACCGGCAGGACTTTGAGCTAAATCGGTGCGGCTGAGATCCGCGCCGTTGAGTTGGCTGCTATACACTGTGAGAATTTTGCCGATCGCCCTTTGTACTGTTCGCTGGCGGGCGGCCGCTAAGTCACGTTCCGGGGCCTTGCCGCCAAAGCGCAGTGAATCGAGGTCGTTGCTGAGGGCTTGGTTCAACCGCTGCAACTCAGGCAAAGCTTTCGGCCCGCTACTGACTAAAGCTTGCTGGATCGCGTCCAGCATGGCGCGGTTGTCTTCTTGAGCTAGCAAATCCGCTAGCAGAGGTACGGCGCGGGAGTCTTCCACCGCCCCCAAAGCCAAAATAGCCGATCGCCTGCCCGATGCCCCGCTAGCCGATGTGGGAGACAATTTGCTCACTAAAGCTACAAATAA
Source organism: Microcoleus sp. S13_B4 (assembly GCF_036700885.1). Classification (NCBI taxonomy): domain Bacteria; kingdom Bacillati; phylum Cyanobacteriota; class Cyanophyceae; order Oscillatoriales; family Microcoleaceae; genus Microcoleus; species Microcoleus sp. S13_B4. The sequence goes on along the minus strand of NZ_JAUBPU010000034.1, from coordinate 27,341 downwards.
TTGGTCGTTCCGCTGCCGGGAATCCCGCATATTTGCTTGACTTTGAGTGTAGATGAGAGTGCCGACAAACAAAGTTAAAATCAATCCCGCGCTACCGATGGTAACTATCACTAAAGTTGTGCCCGGGTGTTGGCGCATCCAATTCCACAAACTGCGATTTACTTTCAGGCCGCTTTGCGGAGTCACAACCAAAGCCGCAATCTGCGCGTCTTCCTCTGTCCAATCTTGAGTCTGGACAGGATTGTCAGACAGTTGATTCGATCGAGCGTTGACGACCAAAGTATTCGCGAGGCGATCGTGTCCGGATTGCCGTTTGTAACGCCATGCAACAGCGCCGTCTGCGAGCACTGCCAAGCCGCTCAACCCCCCTAAAATCAGCAAATCAGGAAACGCGCCGCTCAAGCGCCAAATGCCGTAAGCGACGCCCAGAGGCACTCCCCAGCGCCCCAAACTTTCGCGAATTAGCACTTGCCCAAAACCCGGAGGAGTACCCGACGCTGTGACAACTTTGACCCCAAACCAGCGTTTGGGGGTAGTTTGACCGGTTCTGGCGAGCAAAAACAGTTGCCAGCCCGCTAAAACTGCCGGTGCCAGCAGCGCCCCTGACCAGAAGAGATTAGTTAGGGGTGCGACTCTGGGGCTGCGATCGCGCACGGGTATGCCCAAAGTACGGGCGACGGTTTCGGATGCTGCTGCTACTGAGGAATTGAGCGGCACGGTTTGAGATTCCTTGTTCACCAATGCCCCGATACTGAAGGGAACGAGGGCGCTGGCCGCAATTAACGAAATTTCCACGGCCCAAGCGCCGCACCTGCGAACCAGCAGTGGCATTTGCTTGGATTGTGTTGGCCAAGACGGATCGGGTTGATTGATGCCGCTGGGCGCGGTGGGGTTAGCCATATTTAGAAATTCCTATTATTTGTCGTTAGTATTTGAGGACTGGGGGGAAATTGCCAATTTATACGCTATGTAGATTAGCACTCCGAGAACGGCAAGAGTCATCAGCGCTGAAATTAGCTGTACGACGCTATTGAAGACTGTCAGGACAATTATCGCTCCGACGGCAAAGGCTGCCACCTGCCCCGGTTTAGGGAGTCTTTGAAACTTGTCCAGTAATTGATTGTATAAGGTTCCGACGGCCTGATAGCTGCCTGGATTTTGTGTGATGAGTGGCGATCGTTCTACTTTAGCTTTTAGTTCTCCGATCGCTTGCTGCCAATTGAAGTTATTTTGAGGATTCATAAAAAAATTCAGTAGTTATTTTAGATTAATGTGTTTGGAACCGCCATTATCCCCTACCGTCAAAGAACTAGAACCAAATGCCATTGTGTGAGGAAACATGAAGATCCATTATCCGGGCGATCGCGGCAAACTGTGGTTTAGCCTGATCGTGACCGTAGCCTTGGCAATGATTTTAGCGGATGCCGGTGCCCTTCGGAGCCAACCGCTACAAATTGCTCCGGGATTTCCCGAACCGCTGGGAGTTTCTGGAGTTTCCGGCGGCCCGAACAATAGCGGCGACTGCGGTTTTGTGTCCCAAGCACCGAACCACGTCATTGAAGTAACGCAGGATTTGCCTTACTGGCGGATTGCGGTACAAACCGCTGGAGCTCCGAGTTTGATGATTCAGGGGCCGAGGGGGCGTTTCTGCGTCCTGCCGGCGAATGCTGCTGCGGGGAATGTAGAATTTTCCGGTTATGGGGACAAGGGGACTTATGTTATTTTTGTGGGCGATCGATCTCAAGGTCAACACCCTTACTCTCTCTCTATTTCCCAAAAGCGAAATTAACAAGACAAGGGGATTAGGAGGCTTGCTGTGAGAAAATGGCTTTTTTGCGATCGTCAAGAAGCCTGCTTTTTAACAGCCCGTGCGTTAACTAGGGATTTCCTATCAATTTTGTATTTGGTCTTTAACCCACTTCCGAAACAATCTGAGAGTTTGACTCGTGCCCGCTGTTTGGCTTTGTTCGCAATATTGAGAGATAGCTTCAATAATTGGCAGATTGGGAAAAGTCGGACTAATTTCCGATGCAACATATTTCCCATCTTGAAGCACATTAATCTGAAGCTTCTTATTTTCATAGCGCCATATTTCAGGTACCCCCAGCGCCTCGTAAGCGTCCAGTTGAGTCTTGGAAGTTAGATCAACTTCAATTGCTAAGTCAGGCGGCGGATCGATGGTTAAGTCTATCCGCTTTTTACCAATCATTAAAGCGTAATTCTGAATGTAAAAGCAGTTGTCAGGTTCAATTCCTTGTAACATACTTTTTCGCTTAAAAGTCGTCGAACCAAAGGGTTCAAAGTCGATTTCTAGTTCCTCAAACAAAATTTTCACTAAATAGCCAATAATGATTTTAGCTTTCTCATGTTCTGGTAGTGGCATCCTAATCTCCAAAGTTCCTTGACTGTAAGCTATTCTAGAGCCACGGTGTTCTCCCAACTCTTCTAAAATTGCTTCAAATTCCTGCCAGTTGACATCATGGAACAGCACTCTATGTCCTGGGGGTACACTGATTTGTCTTAATTGCAGAGTTACCATTTCAACCTCCGATTTGTTTAAGTTATAGAGCTAAAAACCTGCTCAACAGTCAGATTAATTTCCCCGAAGGCAGACGAAATAATCATATCGCCCTCTCGGAACTGGCTAACCTGGTACTCCCCATCAACCAACTGGTAAATCGAGACAGTAGGTTGTTTGGGATTACCGATGAAGCGCCGGCCACCCAAAGCAGCATAGTCAACAACCCAGTATTCCGGGATACCCAATCTTTCATACTCAGCCACTTTTACCAGGTAATCATCTTGCCAGTTAGTGCTAACCACTTCGACAACAAGCTTGACAGAGCTACCTTGAGAAATAACGGATGATTTTTTCCAGAGTGGCTCTGAAATTAAGGCTGTTTTGTCTAAGACTATGAGATCAGGCTGGTAGCCCGTGGTCGTTTCGGGAGGTCTGACAAAATAAGTTGACGGTGTTACATAAGGAAGATTTAAACGGTCAATTTCTACGTTAATTTTTCGGGTGAGAAAACCTGTAACTTCCTCATGCTCGCCATTTGGGTTCATCTCAACTATTACTCCATTGCGTAGCTCGAAACGTCCTTTTCCATCTGGATACCATCCTAAAAATTCTTCAAATGTTATCGATTTGATTATGGTTTGAATCATTAAAAATTCTCCGTTTATATAACCATTAATAGTTTTTAGTGAGTACGACCGCTCTCAAATAGAGTGAGGATAAGACTAAAGTCCTTACTACAAACAACTTTTTTAAGGGTAATTAATAGAACATGATATCACATATTAATTACGTAGGTAACAGGACTGAGGCACAGCCTCAATATATATGTTTTGTAGGGGCAAACCCCCCGTGGTTGCCCCCATACCTGGGATGATTGCGTAAGTCCTATGTCATAATGTCCGCTAGAACCCCGACTTGTTCAATAAGTCGGGGTTCTGGGTGTGATGTTTAAATTTTTTGCTGCTTGTAAAGTTCCTTAAACTTGCGCTGCTGCTGGTTGTGATCTACGATCGGATCGGGATAAGGAAGAAGTCGGCGTTCTAAAGGCGAAATATTTCCTGTTAACAAAAGTTTAGTATCAACGCGGCGCAATTCGGGAACCCAGTGCCGAATATATTCCCCTTCCGGGTCAAATTTTTGAGCTTGGCTGGCGGGATTGAATATTCGCAAAGGTTTCGGGTCCATGCCGCTAGATGCACTCCACTGCCAGCCGCCATTATTAGCAGAAAGGTCGGCGTCTATCAATTTTTGCATAAAGTATTTTTCCCCCCACTGCCAGTTAATAATTAAATCTTTGGTGAGGAAGCTGGCGACTATCATGCGGCAGCGATTGTGCATCCAACCTGTCTGATTTAACTGCCGCATTGCTGCATCGATAATAGGATAGCCAGTTTTGCCTCGACACCAAGCTTGAAAAAGCTTTTCATCGTTCTCCCACGGAAAGTCTTTGAATGCTTGACGATAGGGGCCGTCTGCTAATTCTGGGAAGTTATACATGGCGTGTTGGTAAAATTCCCGCCACGCTATTTCCTGTTGCCAAGTTCGGATGTTTGTGCACGCTTCTTCGCTGTGGCAAGTGTCCATTACTATCTGAGTAGCTTGCCAAACAGTGCGGATGCCTATTGCACCAAACTTGAGGGCGGCGCTGAGTTGGGAGGTGCCACTAACTGCGGGGAAGTTGCGCTGTTCTTGATATTGGTAAATTGCCCGATCGCAAAATTCTTCCAACTTTTCTCGCGCTGCATCTTCTCCCGGTTCTATTACTAAGGGATTTTCCCAAATAAATCCCAAACTAGATGCCGTGGGCAGTGTTTCAATTGCACCTGCTTGGTTAGCGAGTTCTTGTTCTTCTGCCGTTAATCCGGTCATTAATTCCAGATAAGTTATCGGCAGTGTCTCTACGGGTTGGGCTTTGGGTTTACTGTTCCATTTTTTCCAAAAAGGTGTATAAACTGTGTAGGGTTGTCCTGTACCGCTGCGAATTTCGTCTGGGGCGTGGAGGACTTGATCCCAGAAATTTTGGACTTGAATTCCTGCTTGTTGGAGGGCGTTTGATACGGCCTGATCGCGCTGTTTTGCGTAGGGTTCTACATCCCAGTTCCAAAATACTGCTTTGGCATTTATCGCGGTTGCTAATCTCGGTATTCCGAGAATGGGGTCATCTTGAATTATCAGCAATTGGCTGCCTGCTTCGCTGTAACGCTGCTGAAGTTTTTGCAAGCAGCCGATCATGTAGGTGACTCGGGCTGGCGCTACGTCATCGCGATTGAGGATATTGCGATCGAGACAAAAAATTCCGACTACTTTAGGGCTTTGCTGGCGCGCTGTGGCCAGTCCGATATTGTCAGAAATACGCAAGTCGCGGCGGTGCCAAAATAAAATTAGATCGGACATTCGATTTTAGATTTTAGATTTTAGATTTTAGATTTTACAGTCCTGGACACACGCGGGGTCAAAAACCCGGTTTCTAAGTTATACCAATTTAAGGTGAAGTTGCACATATCTCGATCCCCCTAAATCCCCCTTAAGAAGGGGGACTTTGAGAAGAATCTTGTCCCCCCCTTATTAAGGGGGGTTAGGGGGGATCAGATTCTATGCAGCCTCATAGAAAATTGGTATTAAGGTTTATCGGTGTGATGCACGATTATTATAAGAAACCGGGGTTTTTTCGTCAGTCCTATTTAAGTCAAAAAGGGACGTGCCAAGAAAAAGCTAGAAATTGATTTTGCATCAATTGGTTCCCCAGCTAAAATAGCTTTTTCTAATTCTTCAGGGGTGAATAAAACTGTTTCCAGGTCTTCATCATCGTCTTGTGCGGGCGGCTTTTCCAGTTTTTCCAAATCTTGGGCTAAAAAAGCATAAATTATTTCGTCGGAATAACCGGGGGCGAGAAAAAATTGCCCTAAATTCTGCCATTTTCCGGCGCGATATCCGGTTTCTTCTTCGATTTCGCGTTTGATAGTTTCGGCGGGGCTTTCATTGATTTCGACTGTACCTGCGGGAAATTCTAAAATTCGCCCTTTTGTGGCAAAGCGGTATTGTCGTACCAAGACGAGTTTACCTTCGGGGGTGACGGGAACTGCAAGTGCTCCGCCCGGGTGGCGAATACATTCCCACTCGCCTTCGGAACCGTTGGGAAGACGAAGGGTGGCTACGTCAAAATTAAATTTGCGCCCTTGGTAAAATAGGCGCTGTTTGAGGAGTTGGGGTAGTTCTTGACCGATCGACATAAGCGACAAGCGAATAATGTTAGAGTGCACCGATTTAAGACATCATAGGCGATCTCATAGGATTTTAGATTTTAGATTTTAGATTTTAGATTTTAGATTGGGAATGACTGATAACTATCACAGTTTGCAGCTTACCTACGGTTGCATTTTTTTTACTGGTACCCTCCGTGAATTTTGCTCAATTTTTACAGTTGCAATTTTTGCACTCCGGAACAGTCTGCGGTTTGCAGGAGTTGGGCGATCGCACTTTTCGTCACCGGATGCACCCAATCCGGGGCAATTTCTGCTAAAGGTACTAATACAAAAGCTCTTTCGGTCATCCGGGGATGAGGTAGAGTCAGTGTCGGAGTTTCTAGGATTAAATTGTCGTACAGCAGCAAATCTAGGTCTAGGGTTCTCGGCCCCCATTTTTCTCGGCGAATTCGATTAAATTTTATCTCGATTTCTAATAAACTTGCTAGCAATTGTTCGGGTTTTAGTGCAACTTCCAGGATGGCACAGGCGTTGATGTAATCGGGTTGGGGCGGCCCAACGGGGGCGGTTTGATACCAGCTTGAATGAGATTTTAGGGCTATTCCTGGGGTGTTGTTGAGGGTTATGATCGCGCTTTTGAGTGTGGCGAGGGAGTCGCCTAAGTTGCTACCGAGGGCGATCGCACATTTTGTTGAGTTCATAAAGAAGGAAGAAGGAAGAAGGAAGAGGGAAGAAGGAAGAAGGAAGAGGAAAGGGGGGATAAGCAAAAGGGAAGAGTAAGGCGGGGCGCGTTTATCGATATCCTTGGATACCTAAAAAGATTTCGGGTTAAACCCGCCCATACAAGTTGTATTTTTGCGGAAATTTCCCCCTAAAGGCTGCATTTTTGGCGCATTATGATAACACAAAATATTATTTTAATCTAAGTTTAACTGGCTGTTAAATTTTATTGACTATCATTGACAAGTGTTAGTATTTAGTTTAGAACATAGTGAATTTTTACCTACGCTTATTGTCGGCCCTCATTCTGGCAATTATCAGTTTAACAGCAAGTATATCGATAGCTTTGGGTGAAACCAAAGAGCGCTACCTTACCCTAGATTCGGACGGTAGTCAATCTTTTGCGAGTTTAGTGCAGCAGGCGGAAGATTTAGCGAAAGAGTCGATCGCCCGCGAGTTTCAAGAAAATCCGGCATTAACAGAAGTTACAATCATCATTACAGCCGATCGCAGCCGACAAAGGGTTCCAGTTTTGCGATCGAGAGTATCCCGCCGCGACTGGCACAAAGATGCGAGAATCGAACAGTGGACTAGATATTTTGCTGATGCTCAATTGCTGCTGGGATTCAGAGACGGCAATATTTCGCCCGCAAATTCTGGGTATTCGCAAGTGATTAATGTACCTAGGCCCAGTCGATCGACATCCCGACAAAATGATCCGGGTTTTCGAGATGATTGAAATCGGGCATCGGGCATTGGGCATTGGTAGCAAACAACAAATAACAAACAACAAACAACCAATAACCAATTATTAACCCAAACATCATCCAATTTTAATTAACCTGAAGGTTAACTTTTCTTAATTTAGGAGTGATAGAGTTTCATACGGAATCATCTGATTAGGGATGTTGGTTTGAAAAGGAATTTATGTCTAAAATAACTCGCCGACAACTTCTAATTTTCTTCGGCAGCAGTGCGGCTACCACTGTGCTGGCCCCTCAACTAACTAAAACACTATTCGGCATCAATTCCACCTCCGCCGAAGCTGCTGTAGGGCCACTATCTTTCACTCCGTTAAGACTTCCCCATCCGCTGCCGGTTTATCGAGAATTGTCCAGCTTTATGCCGATCGCCCTAAACGGACAGGGAACCGTGATGGCGGCCTCGCAGAATACTAAATTAACCAGCTACAACGTTGTTGACGATGTGGTTGTGCCGCCGGAATACGAACGGTATGTGATTCTCCGCTGGGGCGATCGAGTTTTCCCCGATCCAACCGACTATTTCGGCTACAACAACGACTACACAGGCTTTGTAGGCATTCGCGGCAGCAAGGACGACGGTTATCTCTGGGTTAACCACGAGTACGTATCCTTCCCGATGTCGAAAGTGGTGCCGGAAGCGCCGCCCGATGTGGCACCATTTCCAACCACCGATCGCGCCGTACTCGGTATAGACTTATCGGTAAAGAATCAGGCTACCCTTGGCGAATTTCTGTACAATCTCGGCGGTTCGATCGTCCGCATTACCAAACAAGCGAACGGACGGTTTGGGGCGATCGCCGGCGACCCCCTCAACCGCCGTATCCACGGACTTTCCGGCCTCGGAATCAACAGCCAGCGTACCGACAAATACAAAGATGTCACCTCCTGGGGAACCAGACAAGGCGACGACAAATATCTTACAGCCACAGGCCCTGCTGCCACTCAAGTCTTCGCGCAAGTCAACAGCGACGGGCTCGGAAACCGCATCATCGGTACAGCCTACAACTGTTCCGGCGGCACAACCCCGTGGGGCACCATCCTCTCCGCCGAAGAAAACTTCCAAGGTAGCGAACTATTCTTCGTGGGAGTTCAGGAAAACATCAAACCCAACGGCGGCCAAACCGGCTACGCCAAGGGCACTATCGGTGAGGAATTCGGCTTAGTCGGCGAAAAATACGGCTGGATGGTAGAAGTCGATCCCCAAGATCCGAGTTTCCGACCCCGGAAGCATACGGCTTTAGGCCGCTTCCGCCACGAAAACGTCGCGATTCGCGCCGAAGCGGGACGCAAGTTAGTAGTGTACATGGGGGACGATCGGCGCGGCGGACACACCTGGAAATTTGTCAGCAACGGTAATGTCACCAATCCCGCAGATAAAACCAACAGCCGATTGTTTGAAGACGGGGTTTTGTACGTCGCCCAATACAACCGCAACGGTACGGGAAGATGGCTGCCGCTGACAATCAATAGCCAAACCAATCCGGTGAGTCCCAAAAAAGTTGCTGAGGCCGAATTGGCAAGTTTTGGCAAAGCTCAAAGAGATGGAAATACTCGCTTGCCGAAACGCGCGGGAATTGCTGGTCAAACCGAGGACGGCGGTTCTTTTGTAGTAGATACAACTAATGAAGCAACAGCACTTCCCGGCTACAGAAATAAAACTCTTGCTAATTTCTACAGCAGTCAAGGTGCTGTTTTAGTTGATGCTTTCTTAGCTGCTAATTTGATTGGTGGCACTCCGACGGCGCGGCCGGAAGATTTGGAAGTTAATCCTACTACTAAGGAAGTTTTTATTTCCTATACTGACGGCGCACCGGGAAGCGATGGCTATCCAGATTCTCGCATTTTTACTGTGGCTAAATACACTGCCGGACTCAATAGCACCCAGCAGTCGGGAGGAATTTACAAAATAATTGAAGATAGTCCCCACGGTGCTGGTTTGACTTTCCGCTGGCAGCGTTTTGTCCAAGGCGGAGAAGCCGGTGCAGTAGCTGGGGCAGGATTTGCTAGTGTTGACAATTTGGTTTTTGACCCTCAAGGCAATATTTGGGGCGTGACTGATATGGCTACAAGCACGCACAACGGTTTTGATGTGGGTGCTGCTGGGAAACCGACTGCGATCGACCATACGAAAACAGGAAATGTTTCGGATTTTACCGGTGTTTTCGGCAACAATTGGCTGTTTTATATTCCGACATCGGGGCCGAATGCGGGAAGTGTAGTTCCGTTTGCTTACGGCCCGAATCGGTGCGAAATGACGGGGCCAACTTTTGTTGGGGATACGCTGTTGCTTTCGGTGCAGCATCCTGGGGAAGATTGCCCGATCGATGATGGTACTGTACTTAGTCGGCAAATTGAAATGTTGGATTTAAACGGTGCTGTTTTTAATCAGACTCGTAGTGTTGCTCGTGGCAGTTTGTGGCCGAGTAATATTGAGAATGACAGGCGTCGATCGCCGATGCCGTCGGTGATTGGAATTCGTCGGGTGCGATCGACTCCAACGGGTCAGTTTGTTTAAATAGGACTTACGCATCGGGGATCAGAAACTGGGTTTTTACGACTCTGGAGTAAGATTAAATGAACCGCGAGGCACGTGGACGCGAAGAAAGAGAAAGAATAAGATACTGTTCTTTATTCGCGTTCTACGTATCTTCGCGGTTCGTTCAAATAATAAAAAAAATCATAGGATAATTAATATAAAATCCCTTAACAGCGGATTTTTTAAGAAAATTGTACTTGGCGATATAAATCGGAGATCGCAATTTCTAGGTTCACCGATTCTAGTTGCAAGGAATCGCCTAAACCATACTCGGAGAGAACCCATTGCCCCTGTTGATTGCGCCGAAATATCTCTAGTCCGGGCTGTTCAACTTGCACCAATACATACTCTTGCAGTGTGGAAAATTGGCGGTATTTAGCAAATTTAATGCCGCGATCTGCTGCTTCTGTGGAAGGCGATAAAACTTCGATAATTAAGGAAGGAAATTGCACTAATTGCGGCTCGTCATCATGCTCATCACAAGTTACTACAACATCAGGATAAAAATACTTTTTTCCTGGTTGCACTTGAACTTTTACACCTATAATGTAAATTTCGTAGGGGAGATTAAGGCTATCATCTAATAGCTTGAAAAAGTTTAGGGTAATTCGATTGTGATTGCGGGTTTGACCGCTTATCGCGACTACTTCGCCATCCCAATACTCGTAGCGTTCCTCTTGGGTGGGTTCCCAAGCCAGGTATTCTTCTGCACTCATCGATGGGCGATCGGGTAAGGCAACCATAATGCGATCGGGAATGAAGTATGTTTCTATAATAGCTTGAAGAAAAAGGTTGCTGCGGTTGCCCCGATTGATGGGGACGGGTACTCTTGGGGTTTCCGTACTTAGTGTGCTTAAATATTAGTTTAAGTAGCCAAAAACTCAACTACGTCGGAATTGACGAAAAAGCTGAATTTATCTTATCTCGCCATCTCAAAACCGATATCAGAGGCTTTGATTCCTCTGATTTAGATATTCCTCCCGCCTCCTGGGTCTGACGGGTTGTCAATCCGTCAAGGGCTAAATTTCTCTTGTAAGTCACTGTAATTGATTAAGTGCGATCGTACCAACTTTGCAGCGCCAAGCGGTGAACTTCCCGCCAACTAATATTTTTAATTCGGGCAATTTCCGCGCAATCCTCATATTCCGGTTGCACATTAACAATCGTTTGTCCAGACTTCGCAACTTTTATTTGCACTTCGCCGTATTCTGTTTTAACTCTCTGGATTTCTCGGGGTAAAATAGTTCTTTGTTGAATCGATCGCCTAATTCCCAAAGTAGTAGTTTCGCGAAAAATCACAGCTTCGCAAGCATCCTGAAATTCGGGATGACAAATCGCAGTTAACAAAATCCCCAGCCGCGACTTTTTCATCACAATTGGGGCAGTAAAAACATCCAGAGCTCCGGCGGCAAACAAAGCATCAAAAACATAGCCGATCGCCTGCGGACTCAAATCATCAATTTGCGTTTCCAGTACCGTAATAGTTTCTATGGAATTGGTAATCGGTAATTGGGAATCCGTAATTGGGAATTGAATATTGTTTAAAAACTTCCCTCTTCCTTCTTCCCTCTTTCTGACATCCGTTACATCCGTTACAGAATCCGTTGCCGAACTTCCTTCTGACTTCTCTCCAATCCAGAGGCGCAAAATATTAGGAATTGCCAGCATTCGAGAACCTGCACCCAAACCGATCGCCTGAATTTGCATCGGCGGTGGCGGGCCGAAACCAGCGGCGAGAGTACAGGCGATCGCAGTTCCCGTAGGCGTGCACAATTCGCGATCGATCCCATTGCTATAAACAGGCACTCGGTGCGTTTCCCACAACCGCATCACCGCCGGCGTCGGCACCGCTAACTTACCGTGGGCCGCCTTCACCGTACCGCCACCAGTTGGCATCGCCGAAAAGTAAAACTCCTGAATATCCAACCAATCCAAACCCAAACAAGTACCGACAATATCAATAATTGCATCCGTCGCCCCCACCTCGTGAAAGTGAACCTCGCTTGGAGGGATACCGTGTACGGCACCTTCTGCCTCTGCTAATTTGCCAAATACGGCCAAACTCCAAGCTTCCACGCGCGGAGGCAATTTTGCAGAGACGATGATTTGCTCAATTTCGGGCAAATTGCGGTGATGAGTGCGGCTAATTTCGGCATCTGCTTCGCCGTGACTGTGAGAATGTTCTTCCCCGTGATGATGGTGGTGGCGGGCGTCGAAAGTCGGGGATTCGGTTTCCGAGGGATCGAGTTCGGTAGCGGATTTTTTGGGTTTTAACGACAAATCCGCAGCTAAATCGACATAAAATTTAGTTGCTTGTTGAGTATTCCGGTGGACTAATTCCGTCCGCAACTGGTACTCTGTCGAAATGCCGAGCAAATTGAGTTTTTCGATTAGGTATTCTAAAGGAACGCCGGCGTGGACGAGAGCTCCGATGCACATATCGCCAGCAATGCCGGTTGGACAGTCAAAATAAGCTATTTTATTCATTGTTAACAATTAATTTTTAGCATTGATTGTTTCACTCGATATTTCGATCGCCCACTTAGCCTGCAATATCTTAACATGGCAACTATTTACGAAGTGCATCCAGTTGCACCCCAAAGAGACCGGATCGATAAAATTCAAAAAGCTCTGAAAGATGGGGCTGTGATGCTTTATCCGACAGATACAGTTTACGCGATCGGCTGCGATATCAACTCCAAGTCTGCAGTAGAACGAGTTAGGCAGATCAAGCAACTATCCAATGATAAGCCTTTAACGTTCCTGTGTTCCTCTCTGTCCAATATCACCGACTATGCTGCCGTCAGCGATGAAGCATACAGAATTATTAAGCGGTTAATACCGGGGCCTTATACATTTCTGCTGCCAGCTACCAAGTTAGTGCCACGGTTGGTAATGAACCCAAAACGGAAAACCACTGGAATTCGCGTTCCCGACCAGCGGCTTTGTTTTACACTCTTGGAAGCCTTGGGAAATCCAATTATTTCAACATCCGCTAACATTACCACGGATGATGAAGGTGCAGCACCAGTCCCTGCATCTAAAGCAGAAAGCTTTGGCAAAGCTGAACTGTTTGACTGTTTTTCAAAGTTAGTAGATGTCATTGTCGATGACGGTTCCGATCCGGGATATCAAGTTTCTACCATTCTAGATTTGACACAAAGCGAACCGATTGTTGTTCGCCGTGGTTTGGGTTCGGAAGCTGTCGCCGTTTGGGAAGATTAAAATTTCAAGGGGCTGGTTAAGTGCTAAATTCGCCCACAACCCGCCCCATTTTTTTAGTTCTAAACTGCTTTAAGCCTCTACCTTAACTCCTTTCCAAAAAGCAATATATCCGGCAATATTTTTAGCAGCATCTTTCGGAGTAGGATAGTACCAAGCAGCATCTTTATTAACTTGTCCGCCGACTTCGACACTGTAGTAACTAGCAACACCTTTCCAACCGCAAGTAGTGTGAGTGCTGCTGTCCTTGAAATACTCACGGTTGATGGCATCGGCGGGGAAATAATAGTTGTTGTCTACAATTTCGCACTTGTCGCTCTCGGCCAAAACGGCACCATTCCAAATTGCTTTCGGCATCAGTTTTTCTGCTTAAATTGAGATTCTCAATTATTGTAACTGTATTTGTGCTCAAAAGGCATAGAATAGTTGAGAAGCCAACAACCAACTACTGCAAATGTCAGCGTCTAATCCGCCAATATCTTCTGTGCCGCTGCCCCTGGAACAAGCACTCAAACATTTTTTTGGCTATGACTCTTTCCGCCCGGGGCAGCAGGAAATTGTCGAAGCTGCTTTACAAAAACGGGATATGATGATTGTCATGCCGACAGGCGGTGGCAAGTCTTTGTGTTTTCAATTACCGGCACTGTTGAAACCGGGATTGACAGTGGTTGTGTCGCCGTTAATTGCTTTGATGCAAGACCAAGTGGAAGCTTTGCAGGATAATGGAATTGGGGCGACTTTTCTCAACAGCACTTTGAGCAGTCAGGAAACGCGATCGCGCGAAAGTGCGATTCTCGAAGGTAAGATTAAATTGCTTTATGTTGCACCCGAACGCTTGCTGGGTGAGAGATTTTTACCGTTTTTAGATATAGTAGCAAATAAGTTAGGAATTTCGGCATTTGCGATCGACGAAGCCCACTGCGTTTCGGAATGGGGGCACGACTTTCGACCAGAATACAGGCAAATGGAACGGGTGCGCGATCGATATCCCGACATTCCCATTATGGGACTAACCGCCACCGCCACGGAGCGCGTCCGCCAAGACATCATCCAGCAGCTAACTCTGCGAAATCCCTATATCCACGTCGCCAGCTTTAACCGCCCCAATTTATACTACGAAGTTCGCCCCAAAACCAAGCACAGTTTTGCCGAAGTTTTGCAAATTATCCAAAAAAAAGGCGGTTCGGGAATTATCTATTGCCTCAGCCGCAAAAAAGTTGACGAAGTTGCCTATAAATTGCAACAAAGTGGCATCCAAGCCTTACCCTACCACGCTGGCATGAACGATGTCGATCGCACAACCAATCAAACCCGCTTCATTCGCGACGACGTGCAAGTAATGGTAGCAACAGTTGCCTTCGGTATGGGAATTAACAAACCCGACGTGCGGTTTGTAATTCACTACGACTTGCCCAAGAATCTCGAAGGATACTATCAAGAATCCGGCCGCGCAGGCCGAGACAACGAGCCCGCCCATTGCAGCTTATTTTTCGGCTACGGCGATGTCAAAACCATCGACTACATCATCGAGCAAAAACCTGACCCACAAGAACAACGAATTGCCCGCCAACAGTTGCGTCGAGTAATCAACTATGCAGAATCCAGCGATTGCCGTCGCACAATCCAGTTAAGTTATTTTGGCGATTCCTTCCCCGGAAACTGCGGTACTTGCGATAACTGTTGCAACCAAAAACCAGTAGAAGATTGGACGATTGAGGCAATGAAATTTCTTTCTTGCGTCGCCCGATGCCAAGAAAAATTCGGCATGAATCATATTATTGATGTGCTGCGCGGTTCAAAAAATCAAAAAATATTGCAATACCAGCACCACCAACTTTCTACTTACGGAATTGGCAAAGATAGAAGTGCTGATGAATGGAAAAAGTTGAGTCGTTCGCTGTTAAATCAAGGTTTTTTAGACGAAAAAACAGACGGCTTTCCCATTTTGAAACTGAATGAAAAAAGTTGGGAAATCATGAAACGTCAGCGCACAGTTGAAATCGCCATTGAACCGCAGCGGGAAGTACAGGGGAAAGTTCGGTCTTTGACAGTAGAAGTAGAAGCTTTATTTACCATACTGCGGACGCTACGCAAGCAAATTGCCGACGAACAATTTGTGCCACCTTACGTAGTTTTTGCGGATAAAAGCTTGCGAGACATGGCAGAAAAACGCCCGCAAAATCTCAGAGAATTCGAGGAAGTTTACGGCGTTGGTAGCAACAAGCGAGATAAGTACGGTAAGGTTTTCTTGGAGGCCATACGCAATTTTTGCCAAGAACAAGGATTGCCAAGTGGTGCTGCATCTTCTGAGGTGGCTAATCTTCCCAATCTTTCCAACGTTGCGTCTTATTCGCAGATGCAAACCTGGGAATTATACCGACAAGGTTTGACAGTTCAAGGAATAGCGAATGCGCGGGGGATGAGTCCTAATACTATTTCGGGGCATCTGATAGAATTGATGGAAATGGGCAGGGAAGTTGATATAAATTTATTGGTTGAATTGGAACGCCAGCAGGCGATAGTGTACGCTCTTGAAGTTATGGGTGATGAGAAACTGAGAGCAATTTATGATTTTTTGGAAGAACGTTATACGTTTGAGGAAATTAAGTTTGTGCGCGCTTGGTGGCGGCAAAATTATGTCGGTTTTTAACCGCAGAGGTAGGCAGAGGAACGCTGATGGACGCAGATAATTAATAGATAGGAGGGAAAAATGAGAATTTAAAAAGTAGCTTTTTGGGATAATATATTAGAGTAGCGTTTTTAACCGATACATTTTTTCCATTTGGCTTTGCTAGCTGGCCTAGATGGGGTTGGCAAAACTCAAATTTAAAAAGTAATTTTAAGAGCGCTATAAGTCAGTAAAATTGGGTTAGCTAAGTGTGTCATTGTTCGCTATTTTTCGCGCATTTGGGACGTTACTAAAAAACCCCCAAGCAATCACCGAGACTTTCTTCAGTTCTCAATTTTTTTGAGCGGCGAAGGCGATCAATTACCTTTTAAACTGAACCTTATTGAGCTATAAGCACCTCGTAAAACCACTTTTTATCTAAGTAGTAGAGTGCGTGAGAGGAACCAATATTAAAATCCACACGCATGAGACTATTTACGCTCACGCACCGCCCCAATGATTAAATAATATTGATGCAGCCGGAAGCGATATTAGGTCTCTCTGTTCACCAAAAAGCACCCTAAATTTTAGCATTGTATCTGGTTGAGGCAAAATTATATATATGATATGGGTTTTTGAGGGCGAGAAATTATGTTTCTACACTTTAGAAGTGTACAATAAATAGTTGAGTTCATTAGCCAACCATTCCTTAAACAGATTGTGCAATATTTCTTGATACCGTTCAGGGGTTAATTCCGCCGGGAGAAACTTTTCAACCAGGAACAAGTGATATCCTAGCTCTGTTTCAATTGGACGAATCACTTCTCCGGGTTTAGCGCTAAATACGGCGACGGCTATGTCGGGTTTTAAACCCCACCGATAAACCTTGCCTTCGCAACCGCATATATGCCGACGATTTTCGTCAATATCGTAAAGATGAGCAGCATCAAAAAAGCTGATTTCTCCTTCTTGAATTTCATAAAATAGTTCCTGAGCAAGCTGCGGGTTGGCAACAACTATTTGATAAAAAATTATTTGATCGAATTGCAATTTGTTTTGAACGAAAATTTTTTCTACTTCTTTGCTAAACAAGTGCTCGGCTAGTTTTTGGGCAAGAAGCCGATCGCGAATCCCTGCCTCTAAATCTTCTACAGAAATCATCTGATCGACCAGCCAAGCAATCGTATCCGCCGCTTTCTCCAAACGCTTCTCGCGGCGGAGTTGGTCGCCCACAGCTTGAATTTCGTCGGGAGTCACAGTTAACCCCCGTTCCCGGGCGGCTTTCTCAATAACTTTTTTCTGCAAAACCTTTTGACTAAAGGTTTTTAATTGCATCTCTTGTCTGAGTTGTTCGATGATTTCACTTGATTCAATCAAGGGCTCGTAAAAGTCTTTCATCTTTCTATCTCAACCTATATAAATTTATTAACTTCATCGCCGGACGCTTCCTGCTGGGTAGTTGGTGTTAACGGTTAATGGTTAGCTACAAGATGTCATTTGGCAAACTAATAAAATTAGCATTGCTCAAAGTTGTTGCACCCGCTGGGTTAACTGTTCCCAAAACAACAGCTAAAATTCGATCGCCATTATTTGAACTAAACTTGACCAGAGTCGCGTCTGCCGTACCGTCACCATCCGTATCAAACGCAACGAGTGTCAAGTCTGTTACCAAAAGTCCCCCTATCAGCCCAATTCGATCGCCTTGAGCGGGATTGAAATCAACGACTCGATCTGCTAACAATGGATTAGCTGCTGCACTAGCTGTTTCGGGTCTAAAGGCAAAGGTATCAGCGCCGCTACCTCCAATCAACGTATCGGTGCCGAAGTCGCCACAAAGAAAATCGTCGCCGTTGCCGCCAATCAGTAAATCCTGACCTTTTCCTCCCCGCAAAGTGTCGTTTCCCTCGCCTCCATCGATCGCATCATCACCTCTGTTAGCTTGGACAATATCGTCGCCGCTTCCTGCAAAAATTTTATCGATCCCGCTATCGCCCGTAATCACATCGCTCTCGTTGGTGCCGAGCCAATATCCGTCGCCGTTGCTGTCGTAGCTGATAGTTAATGCGCCAGGATAGTTTTCTGGGGCGATCATTTCTGGAAGCGGGGTTGTCTCAGCATTGCTGTTGGTATTGTTACCGGGAAGTGCGATCGAATTATTGCTGTTACCGTTATCTGTGGGATTAGAAGTGATCGCGCTGCTGTCACCACCACCCGTACCGATCGCATTCTCATTATTTGAGGGTGTTGGCGGTGTTGGCGGTGTTGGCGGTGTTGCTGTTGTTGGCGCTGGTTCAGTCGCTGGTGTTGGCGCTGGTGCTGGTGCGGGCGCTGGTGCGGGCGCTGGTGCTGGCGCTGGTGCGGGCGCTGGTGTTGCGATGTTAGTTGGGATGTTAGTTGTTGGTGGAGCGCCTGTAGCAGCGGTTGCTTCTGCACTGCCAGAAGTAGCTCCCGGAGTATAGGCTGTCTGAGTGCTAGTGCTACTGTCTGCGGGGGAAGTTACTGTCGCGCTGCTGTTGTTAGTAACGCCTTGATTATTGGCGATCGAGCTCGTTTCGGTCGAACTGCTACTCTCTGAAGGCGCTGGTGCGGGCGCGGGCGCTGGTGCGGGTGCAGGTGCTGGCGCTAGTGCTGGCGCTGGCGCTGGTGCTGGCGCTGGTGCTGGCGCTGGTGCTGGCGCTGGTGCTGGCGCTGGTGCTGGCGCTGGTGTTGCTACTGTGGCGCTAGTAGTGGGCGGAGTATCTAAACCACTGCTAGCTGAGGCGCTCGCACTACTAGAAGTGCCACCGGGAGTCGATGCTGTCTGAGCGCTACTGCTGCTCCCTGTCGGAGAAGTCGCTGTCGAGCTGCTGCTGCTGTTCGCACCGCTGCTGTCTCCTAACGGCGCTGGTGCTGGTGCTGGCGAAGGAGCTGGCGCTGGTGCTGGTGCTGGCGCTGGTGCTGGTGCTGGCGCTGGCGCTGGTGCTGGTGCTGGCGCTGGTGCTGCTGCTGGCGCTGGTGCTGGTGTTGGCGCTGCTGCTGGGGCCGAAGCTGTGGCGCTAGTAGTTGGGGGCGCGACTGTAGAAGCACTCGCTGCCCCGCTCCCGCTGCTAGATGTAGCCCCCGCAGCGTAAGCAGTCTCACTGCTGGTACTGCTTCCCGTCGGGGAAGTGGCTGTCGCGCTGCTGGTACTGCCCGCACCGCTGCTATCGACAAAGGAACTAGATTTGCTGGAACTGCTGCTGCTGCCCGCACCAGGGTTATTCGCTGCCGGCGAATTCAAAAGGTTTAAGCTATTGCTGTTTCCAACAATATTATTTAAGGGTTCAGGAGCTAATGAATTTAAGGGAGGCATCGCGATTTATCTCCTTTTAGCTTTATGGCTGTCCCGCTGAATTTTCATTAAATTTGATTTAGCCATCACAATCACCATCAAAAGGCTTTATAAAATTTGAAATCCACCTGACACTAGCCGCCACTGTAGCAGTTTTCAATTGGGTGAGTACAGCCTCACAATTACTTTTTTTCAATTACCATTTCAAATTCAACTGCCAACTGCGATCGCAAATCATTAGGGCGGACTGCTAAAGATGAACAAAGATCTGCTATCGTTCAAGGATACAGAATAACTGTTTTCAGTGCGAGCGTAAGAGTTAGCTGTAGCTGAGGCTTCAGTAAAAGCAATATAAGGATTAACATAGACTTTTGTGTAAGTGTTCGCCAGAGTCGAGGTATCTTTGCCAATAGCAAAAGCATTAGCATCAGCACTGCCAAATCCATAGGTAGCAAAAGTGTGAGCGCTACCAGTCGCGCTCGTCGTATAACCAGCACCTACAAGCTTGCTCGCTCCTAAAACTGCCTCTACATAATCTAAATCATCAATAATCATGTTTTTTGCACCGCAACAATTTTTAGTGGCTGCTTAACTGATGTTATAAAGCGAGCCAGTCCAAGCGATTCAGGATGTTGGTCTAAAAACAGCTATGTAAAGTTTTGCAAGGATTTGTGACTTACCTATCTAGAGATCGAGCCAGCAATTCTTGCATTGCTTTACATAGCTGAGTTTCTGACTGCTAGTCTGCACTATTGTTACTAAAAGTACCAGAAAGAACCACCAGTAGCTGAGATGGAAGTGCCACTAGAGGAAGAGCTGTAAGGTGTCGTCAGTGTTTTGGTGAATGTTTGAGTCACAGTGCCGTTACCGAAAGCCTTAGCGTCAGATTCAACAGTGGCCGTATGACCAAAGACAGAAGCAGCGGAGCTGATGTATTTATTCAGGTTGAAATACTCGCTGAAATACACGCTCGAGGACTCACTTGGAGTATAACCGCCAACAATGCTGGTTTCTTCAGAAACGACTTCGACATGGTTCAGGTCTGAGATAATCATGGTTTTTTTCCTTGTTTGTTAACTGCTTGATCGAAGCAATCTTGTTTGCTTTCGATGTACCTAATATATCTGGACTAATTAGAGCTGTGTTGCCAATTTGGCAGATTTGTGGAAATTAAAATGTAAAGTTAACTTCATGAATATTTGTGATTTTTTTGTTCAAAAGCTACAAAAAATCCAGGTGTTTTGACATAGAAAAACCAGCCTCGTTTTATAGTTTATTAACGAGACTGGAAGATTGTAGTATTTAGCTCAATTGATAAATTGTATAGACAAAGACCGCCCCCTGCAAAACCGCAGAAATTACAGGTCAACCCATTTTATATTTTAGATACTTCGACGCTTCGACTACGCTCAGGGCGACGCTTCGCTCAGTACAAGTTTTAGATTTTAGATTGAATCAACCTAAAAGATTATTATCTTAGATACCCGACTTCTTAAAGAAGGCGGGTATCTGGGTATTCCGTTTTTTTAGGTTGACCTACTTAACAAATTATCAACTACGATCGCCACATCGTGTTGCCATTTTGGCAGATTTATCTGAAATCAGAATGTAACGATAACTTGATGAGCTTTGGTTAAGCTCGGGGTCGAAAAATGTTGTTAGCCTACTGAAAAACCCGATCGCCCGCGGTGAGTCAACCAAAAAACAGGTACACCCAACGCCCGCAATCGGGTTGTCGGTCAATCGACTAATTTACTTACCCGCCCAATTAAACCAGCGCGTCTTAAATCCCGCCAAAAATCGTTGATTGTGAACATCAACCGTCGGTGCCAAGATATTTGGCCCTTCAGCATTGACTTCAGGTACAACACCTACAGTATCTGGATACAACTCGCTAAAAGCCTGAGTTACAGAACCCCCTCGAACTCCGGCTCGTTGTTCCCTCACCACCTCCAGATGATCTAAATCGGCAATTTTGCCCAATGCAGACTTAGTTTCCGATTTACTCGACTTGCTGATTTGACTGTTTTCCTTAAGCAAGCGGTTGGAAGTACGGTAAGGGATATAGTCGAGAGGGTTGTAACCCGTGCACCGCAAAAGTAAAAAACAAGCCCAAGAATACTTTCCTGCGAGGATGGCTGAAATTATCTCATCCAATTGTTCTGGTTTGATTCCAACTTGGGAATGATTGGCAGAATGGTGAAATTGGGAATTCATTATTTTATCCTGTTTTGTGTATAGAGAGTGACAAAGGACAACAACCACTTAACTAAGTTCTACAAACTCATGCCGCCTTTTTGTAGTTGCTTGAGAGGGTCAAGCAAAATGTCGGCTATGCTGCGCTGGCGGATGACAATTTCCGCAGTAGCTGTCTGGCCAGCTTTGAGTTTCCAGGTTTGATTTTGGGCTTTCACTGAGTCTCGATCGATACTCACTTCCACCAGGTAGAAAACACCCAATCGCTCGTCAGTTTTGGCATCGGGCGAAATAGATAAAACTTTTCCCGGAATCACGCCGTAATTTTGATAAGGAAAAGCATCGAATTTGACTTGTACCGGCATTCCGGTTTTCACAAATCCCGCTTCTCGGTTCGGCAAACTGACTTCCAGCACCAGAGGAGCGTGATTCGGAGTCATTTCTGCAATAGTTTGACCCGGTTGAACTACTTCGCCACTGTTGTGAATGTTGAGTGCGGAAATCACTCCGCTGACGGGTGCGTAGAGAAATCTTTGTTTGAGCTTATTTTTTGCTTGATCGAGCAGGGTTTGGGTTTCGGCAATTTTGGATTTGAGTTGATTTAACTCCATTTCCAACTGCTGAATTTTTTGCTCTTTTTCTAACTGCGTTTGGCGGGCTGCGGCTTGTTTGCTGGCGGCTTCGGCTTGCAGCCGATCGACTTCTGCGAATTGTTCTGTTAATTGGCCTTGCATTTTGCCGATCGAACTAATGCGATCGCGCACACCTTGCTCGACTTCAAACAGCTTTTCCTTAACCTGAGTTGTATCTGAAAGTTGACTCCTGATGGCAGCACTTTGCCTGTCGCGCACGGTTTGCTCAACCTCAAAGGCGCGATCGTCAGCCTGAGTTGTCTCCCCCAATTGGCTTCTAATCACGGCATTTTCGCTTTCCCGCAGAGCTTCCTCAGCTTGAAACAATACGTCTTTTGACAGCGCTCCTTCATCTACCAAAGGTTTGAGCCGCGCTATCCGCTCTTTGTGAGCCGCCACTTTTGCTTGCAATTGTGTGAGCAAGTCTTGACTCTTATTTTGCAGCGGTTTCACGCGATCGCGCCTAGCCTCTTGAGACGTGACATCAATTTGCAGTTGCGACAACAGAGTTTGTGCCTGCTTTTCCAGAGGTTTGAGCTGTTGCTTGCGCGCTTGCTGAGACACTACATCTGCGTGCAATTGCTCGATTTGAGACTGCGTGGTGGCCACTGAAGCACCAGCACGGGCGATCGCAGCTTCAGCCCCCCGCTGGTCAGCAGCAGCAATAGCTTGGCTCGCTTCAACTTCCAGTTTAGTTCTCTCGATCGAACTCATCTCTTGCACCAATTGAATTCGATAAGCGTCCAGAATTTTCTCAAGACGCTCCACCTCGCTCTGGGCATTCGACGGGTCTAATTCGGCCAATAATTGTCCAGCTTTGATTTTTTGACCTTCTTTGATAGCGAGGTTAATAATTTTTCCCGTGTCCGTCGGGTGAATTTTGTAAACAGCGCCTTTGGGAACTAATTTGCCCTGAGCGTGACCGACTTGATCAATTTTTCCCAAAGTTGCCCACGCTCCAAAAGCTACCGAAAAAACCAGTCCTCCTAATATCAACCGCTGGGGAAAAGATACTGGCGGTTGGTCGAGTACCGAGTGCAAAGAAGTAGACCAATTCTCAGCATCAGGCTGCCGTAACTTTGCAGTGTTGATATACTCATTGATTGGAAAAGAGTGCTTTTGAGGTTCGACAACTTCTAAAGAGCGGTCTTTTTTTCTCGTTTCGTTTTCTTTTAAAGCTACACCCCCATAAACTTCACCTATCTCGTCAGGAGCCGCGCCTAATTCTTTGCCATTTTCTGAAACCATGATATTTACTCCAAATTGGTAATTAAAAATGGGTAATTGGGAATGGGTAATTGGGAATTGGTAATTGGGAATTGAGAATTGAAGATTGATCCGTGTATGCGTGTCGTGCGTTTCTTAAAGATCCAGTTGTTGCTGAGCCAGGTGATAGTAAAGTCCACGTTCGGCCATTAATTGGTCGTGGTTGCCTTGTTCGGCTAAAAGGCCTTTCTCTAGAACCAAAATTCGATCGGCATTACGCACCGTAGACAACCGATGAGCGATAATAAACGCAGTGCGATCGCGACTAATGCGGGCGAGATTTTGCTGAAACCTGCGCTCAGATTCGGTATCCAGCGAAGAAGTTGCTTCATCCAAAACCAAAATCCGGGGCTCGCCCAAAAGAGCGCGGGCGATCGCAATTCGCTGCCGCTGGCCCCCAGACAAACTCGTTCCCCTTTCCCCCACAGGAGTTTGATAACCCAGCGGCATATCTTGAATAAAAGCATGAGCTTCTGCTAGCTTCGCCACTTCTATCACCTGTTCCAAGCTTGCACAAGCAGCATCGTTTCCGTTTTTATACAGCGTAATATTTTCCAAAATCGTTCCCGAAAACAAGAAACAATCTTGAGGAACAACACCCAACTGAACTCGCAGCGACTGCAAAGAAATGTGCCGAATATCGTGGCCGTCAATTGTCAGCCGCCCCTTTTCGGGATAATAGAAACCTTGCAGCAGCTTCACCAAAGTGCTCTTACCGGAACCGCTGCGGCCGACAATTGCCACAGTTTCTCCAGCTTGCACCTCAAAGGAAAGATTTTGCAGCGTATTGCGTTCCTCATCCTGAGAATAACGGAAAGAAACATTGTCAAACTTGACGTTTCCCTGAATGCGAGGCAGCACCAGCATTGGCTTGTAAGGGCTTTCTTCAGGTTGGGCAGAGAATACATCATCCAAACGCTCGATCGAAACGAGCACTTCTTGAAACTCATCCCAAAGTCCCACTACTGACAGCACAGGAGAAATCACGCTCCCAATCATCATATTAAAAGCAACAAATTGACCGATCGTCAACTCGTCTTGAATCACCAGCATTGCCCCGTACCACAGCAAAGCCGTGCTGCCCAAAGTATTAATCCCACCCCCGATCACCTGCAAAGAATTAGCCAACTTCTGCCCGCGAAATTTAGCATTAATCATGCAGGTTAATTGGTCTTCCCAGCGCCAGCGCATTTCTCGCTCAGCAGCAGTTGCCTTAACCGTCGCCACCCCAGTAATCATTTCCACCAAAGATGAATTTTGCTTGGCACTTTCGGTAAAAACCTCCCGCGACACTTTTCGCAGAAAGGGAGTTGCGACTAAAGTCAAAATCACGATCGGCGGAATCAACGCCAGCACCAACAAAGCCAGACGCCAGTTATAGTAAACCATCAGTCCGATGTAAACTACAGCCATCAAAGCATCCAACCAAGCCGTAATAGCTTGGCGAGTCAAAAATGCCTGAATTTTTTGATTTTCCTGAACCCGCGTCAAGATATCGCCCACCTGACGAGATTCAAAAAACTTAATCGGCAAAGTGAGAGTGTGACTGATAAAGCCGCTAATTAAAGTCAGGTCAATGCGGTTCGACAAATAATCCAGCAAATACTGTCTCGTTGCACCCAACAGCGTTCGCCAAACACTAAACAGCAGCAGTCCGATCGCAAAAATGTGCAGAGTTACTATGCTTTTACTGACAACCACTTGGTCGAGAATTACTTGGGTAAATAGGGGAGTAACGAGACCAAATATTTGGAGCAACAAGGAAAGGAACAGAATTTGGGCGATCGCAGCGCGGTAGGGCCAGACTATGCCAACAAAATTTTTAAGTTTGATGCCTTGATGTTCGGCAGTGTGATTGCGGTATAGTTCGGCTGTCGGGTCTAAAATTAGGGCGTACCCAGTCCAATTTTCGGTAAAACTTTTAATGCTCATCCACCGCTTGCCCGCAGCCGGATCGGCCACTAAAACCTGTTGATTTTTAAAGCGGTAAACTGCCACATAGTGATTGCCTTGCCAGTGAGCAATCCAGGGATTTTGATTTCGCAGCGGAGTTAAAGAAGCTCGCACGGGACGGGTTTGAAATCCCATCCTTTCCGCTGCTTTTGCCAGACTCTTGAGCGACGCGCCGCTGCGGCCGATTTCTGCCAATTCGCGCAAGTAATTTAGGCTGAATTTTTTACCCCAATATTCGCTAATCATCGCTAAGCAAGTAGCTCCACAATCTGCTGCGCTCTGTTGTTGAATGAATGGGTACCCGCTGCTTAACCATTTGCGCTGCTTGGGTTTGGGGAATTTTATAATTCCGCCTACAGGTTTTTGCTGCTCGACTTCTGTTAATTTTGACAGATCGGTTTTTGAGTTTGAGCTGGCATCTTTTGGCAGCGTTACTAAGCTTAAAAGTGGAGGTTTGCGGATGATTTTAGGGCGGGAATTACTTTCGGAACTAATTGTGGCTTGGGCGATTTCCCACTGTTCGCTGCTAAGCTGGTAAATTAGCAGATCTGTTACCGCTATCCAGTCGCTCTTTACGTCTGAATGTTCCCAGTTACTGCCGATAATTGGCGGTGCTTGACCTTGAATTTGACCGCTGCGGAGCCAAAAATGATTGTTGGAGTTTTGGCAATGCTCAGCGAGGGAAACTCCTGCGGGAATTCGGCTTTCTTCTATGTAAAGAAGTAAGTGCAGCCACAGAAGCTGTTGTTGGTGGGGAGGGAGCGATCGCAAATCTGTTTGTGTCTTGAAAAATATTAACCGCTGTCGCTCTTGGAATTCTTGCTGCAAGTGCTGTTGCAGTTGCGGCAATTCTTCTAAAATAAGCTGCATTGTGGAGGCCGCAATTCGACCGATTTGGCAAGGGCCAGTCGCAATTGCTCTGTAAGGCAGTCCGCTTTCAATAAATCGGTTATCTGTCCCAAATATTGCTCCCACTTCCAGTACCGCCGCCGAAATCTCCTGCTGTTGAGACGCTTCTACCGCTAGCAGTCTGACTCTTCCCTCGCAAACTAAATAAAAATTGCGATCGCTCTGTTCTTTTTCAACGAAATTGTTGCTATCTGATGTTTGATAGTGAGTGATTTCATCTCCGAGCTGAAACTCGCAAATTTCACAGGCTGTATTTAATTTCGCCACTACTGTCGGTTCTGCACCGACTTCCTCGAAAATTTTCTGAATAGCCGGGAAATTTTCCAAGGCTTCTCGGGTTTTAAAAATGTGATTTTTAACCCCTAATTGGTTTTTCATAACTTACCCTGTAAAAAAAATTGTTTCAATTTTTTTTAATTACAACTAACCCGGTTATAAGCAATTTTTATTGGTTTAGTTGCAATTTAGTTGGCTTAAAAACTGTTTGTCGATATGTCCGACTAACGCCTCTTAGTTACGACATCCCTTCAACGCCTTTAGGATATATAAAATTGCGTTTTTCAGGACTTTGTGGTGATTACGTAAGTGTGGTTTTGGCTGGCTCCCAGTTTAACTTACATAATCGTGATTTTGGCTACCTTTAAGGGCAATCTTTACCTAATCTTTATAAAGTTACCGTATTCTTACGGATAATTATGAAGATTTTGTGAAGCTGGAGAGGCTAATGTTCTGCTCGGTATACGTATATCTACGTAAAAAGGTACGTTCAGGGTTCAAAAAAGCGTCAATTTTCGACGCTTTTTTGTGAAGTCCAGGGCCCGATCATGGTAAAGAAATATTGATTGCTGTTAGTTTGTAGCAGCAATTAAAGCAATTAATTGACCATCAGGTCTGGGTATATAACCCAGGGTAAAAGCATCTCAATCCGGCTTGACATAAGGACTCAGAGGAATCTAATGTAGAGTCAATGAAACAAGAACGGAAAACTCGAATCATATAATTGTTGTCCACACCCGTCCGCTTCATTGTTGGTCGGAGACTACGTTTGTAAGCCGAGTCGCGATTGAAGGCATTGAGAGCAATGCGCCGGAGGAGAGAAAAATTATGAGGACTGTGGAAAGAGCGAATGCCACAAGAACCTTCTACGAAAGTATAATAAGCGTGTGCAGTGAGCCTGGTTTTCAATCGCCCAATGTTTTCGGATACCTCGACCTAAAAGTTGAGCATCACTGTGTAAACAAGTCAGATAAAACTGAACTTCACGGGTGGTTTGATTCCAAAGATGACGCACCCAGACAACCATAACAACACTCTGAAGTCCTGCCCATAGTCGAGGCTGGTAAAGAACACCAATGACAGCAACTGGAACAGACCAGAATTGACGAATTTCTGTGCGATAATGTCCTTTTTCAATGCGTTGTTCATAAGCTGTTGCACATTTAAACTGTGATACAAGCATTGCCCTTATTTTTGATTTTACGACCCCACTTAATTATTAATT
>NZ_JAUBPU010000033.1:0-60334 GCF_036700885.1 Microcoleus sp. S13_B4 | reverse complement strand
TTTGGCTGGCATACATTATAACTAATGAGCGCTTATTCTATATTTATATTATACAATCTAGCTGCGTATCAGCTTAGGACGCACAATTATCTATCCTTGTGACGGTGAAAATGACCTTTTCCTGATTGACGGACTCATTAACGCAGCAGTAAATTTAGGTGATACAGGCTCCTATATCTCACTACTACCTACAGGATACCCAAGCGCTCAACTCAGTCACTGTTATATCTCATTATCAGAGTTTCTTGAGGGGTACTCTGGAACAGAAGAAGATAGGCTAATTGGACCGAGGTTGGGTATAAATCCTTATACTTCAGACAGTGTTATTTATTCAGCCCAAGGTAAGTGGGGGCTGATGAAATCACATGAACGTTTTGGATTGCTGGGTGGATCACTAGAGTTTATCGAAGAGATTCGAGGATATGTCCCGGATTTAGACAAGCAGGTGTATGGTTTGTTTAAGCGTTTGCGAGACCTTCTGTTGGATTGTGGTGTGAATCCCCCAGATATCACTCGAAATAAATGGTTGCCAACGTTGTTAACCCATGTGTATGGTTCTCAAGTCGCTGAAAAGTTGTTGTTGGAGGAGACAGAGCTACCCTAGAGCGCAGGTCTATCAAAGATTAGTTCAGAAGCTAATGTGGGTTAACCAAATTGAAGAAGTACAGCACGGTTATGGACGCTCACAGATCAATATACGAAGGATGCCACCGGACTTGATATAAAATTTTGAGTTCGCATAAATTATTAAAAAAGGTCGCCTGCAAGGGCGACCTTTTTTTCGATTAGACATCAACGACAAACAATGAGAATTCTCAATTGTTCATGTTGGATTATTAACTATCTAACAGTCGTAGTAGAGAGCAAACTCGTAGGGGTGAGGACGTAGCCGCATCGGGTTGACTTCATTGTCGAGTTTGTAGGAAATCCAGGTTTGGATGAAGTCTTCGGTAAATACGCCGCTTTCAGTTAAGAAACTGTGGTCTTTTTCCAAAGCTTCTAAAGCGCCTTCCAAGGAACCGGGAGTCGAAGGAATCTTGCTCAATTCTTCAGGGGAAAGGTCGTAGATATCCACGTCCAAAGGTTCGCCGGGATCGATTTGATTCTTGATGCCGTCTATGCCGGCGCACAGCATGGCTGCAAATGCTAAATAGGGGTTGGATGTGGCATCGGGACAACGGAATTCTAACCGCTTGGCTTTGGGGTTGGTTCCCGACAACGGAATCCGCACTGATGCCGATCGATTTCCTTGAGAGTAAGCTAAGTTTACAGGCGCTTCAAAGCCTGGAACTAAACGCTTGTAGGAATTGGTCGTGGGGTTGGTGATTGCCAAAAGTGCCGGTGCGTGCTTGAGAATGCCACCGATGTAATGCAGTCCCATTTGACTGAAACCTGCATATTGATCGCCTGCAAATAGAGGTTGACCATCTTTCCAAATCGACTGGTGAACGTGCATCCCGGAACCGTTGTCGTTAAACAGCGGCTTCGGCATGAAGGTGATGGTTTTGCCGTATTTTTTGCCGACGTTTTTGATTACGTATTTGTAAGTCAGCAAGTAGTCGGCGGCTTTTACCAAAGTGTCAAAGCGGAAGCCGAGTTCGCATTGACCGCCGGTGGCGACTTCGTGGTGGTGCTTTTCGATGGGTACGCCGCATTTTGCCATTGTCAGCAGCATTTCCGTTCTCATGTCTTGAGAGGTATCGGTTGGTGCTACTGGGAAATAACCTTCTTTGTAACGCGGTTTGTAGCCGAGGTTGCCGCCTGCTTCTTCTTTGCCGGAATTCCAGCGACCTTCGATCGAATCTACGTAATAGTAGCCGGAATTTTGGGTTTGGTCGAAGCGAACGTCGTCAAAAATAAAGAATTCTGCTTCCGGGCCAAAAAATGCTGTATCGCCGAGACCGGTCGAAAGCAAGTAGTCTATGGCTTTTTGGGCAATGGTGCGCGGACAGCGACTGTACGGTTCGCCGGTGCGGGGTTCTTTGATGCTGCAAATGAAGCTGATGGTCGGTTCTGCCATGAACGGGTCCATCCAAGCGGTGGTCGGATCGATAACCATCGTCATGTCAGATTCGTTGATGGCTTTCCAGCCCCGAATGCTGGAACCGTCGAAGGGTACGCCGTCTGTGAATGCGGTTTCGTCGATTTGGTCGTGGTACAGGGAAAGGTGCTGCCAGATCCCCGGCATATCGATGAACTTTAGGTCAACGATCTGGATTTTATTTTCTTTTATGTAATTTAAGGCTTCTTGGGGCGTCTGGAACATGACTTACTCCTGATATTGGTTGTGTCTTAGCGATCGGCCGATTTCAGACTGTTTGGGCGATCGTAGGCCTTCAGTATCCACTATTTTGTAGCCATAGATACAAAATTTAGAAATAGGGGCCCAGTACAGTCGGGCAGTTCGAGATTCTTGCCCTGTCGATTTTTCGGCTGAAGATACAAGGCAAACGGCTGAATTTTACGACAGTTTGCCGGGGATAGACTACCCTTCGTGAAAATCCCATCTCAAATCTTAATCAAACGCCGATTTGTAGTAGTCTACAATAGGCAGTCTGTCTCAGATAGCAAAGTATTGATAAAGATTTTTGGGAGAGAAACTTATGCGCGATGCAGTGACGAGCCTGATTGAAAATTATGATGTTGCTGGTAGGTATTTAGACCGGGATGGTATCGATCGGTTGAAATCTTATTTTGCAACGGGCACGGCACGGGTACAGGCGGCGGCTGCGATTAACAGCAATGCTGCGGCAATTGTCAAGCAAGCTGGTATCCAGCTATTTGCTGAACAGCCGGAACTGATCCGTCCCGGGGGAAATGCCTACACGACTCGTCGCTACGCGGCTTGTCTGCGGGATATGGACTACTACTTGCGCTATGCTACTTACGCCCTGGTGGCTGGAAGTACCGACGTGCTGGACGAGCGCGTGCTGCAAGGTTTGCGGGAAACTTACAATTCTCTAAGCGTTCCCATTGGCCCGACGGTAATGGGGATTAGCATTATGAAGGAGATGGTTAAGGCTCAAGTGCAAGCTGCTGGCTTGTCTGTGGGGCCTTTTTTGGATCAGCCTTTTGATTACATGATTCGCGAATTGAGCGAACAAGATATTTAAGTCAATTTGCTAGTTCTTTTAGCAACAAATTGCACTTGTGGCTGGCAGTTAGCAGCAGTTAGATCGATCGCTTTTTTTGGCATCACCGCCTCCAAGCGATCTTTTTTTTATGGGTTATGCCATTTGAGATTAAAGATTTGAGATTAAAAATTTGAGATTAAAGATTTGAATAATTGGAAATGACTTATGAATTAAGGGTTGGGAGCTTCCCTATAATTGCATTTTTTTTTGAACTGGTGTTAAAAATCGCCAACACATCCCCAGACGAGGCATTTGTCGAGGGGATTTTTGCTTTGGCGCCTAGCAACTTGTTCGGCGGTTGTTGCTTCTACTTCGCCGTTAGGGTAAACAATGTGGATGATGTCACCGCTGACGAAGGCCAGGGGATTTTCTTGACAATTGGCAGAATCTCTGATAGGAAAGTTAATTGTTTTCATGGTCGATCGCCCTGCTGATATTTGTAGTGCTTTTAGCTGCATATAAATCATCTGCCATTGGCCGCAATTTTTGTGTGATTCCTATGAATGTTGAGCTGTGATAAAAGTACACAATCGGAGCGATCTCAGTCACATAATGTAAGCTGGGGGCGATCGCCCCGCGACAATCGCCAAACCAAAATGCTTGCCAAAAATCAGCAGTCGGGCTTGTGCGTAAGTGCTAATCTGGTACTGTCTTTAACCCATTGGTGTCAACTTAACGTCAAACCCCATCACAGACTGCTATGTGGCTATTAAATCTAGATCCCCCCTAGCCCCCCTTAAGAAGGGGGGACAAGAGTCTTTTCAAAGTCCCCCTTCTTAAGGGGGATTTAGGGGGATCTAGACTTAGCGTAAAAACGAGATTTCCCAAGGGTTTCAGGCTTAAGTTGACACTAATGGTTCTTAACCCTATCCGTACAAATTAAAAACCTTGGCTAAACAGCGACTAGACACATTATTGGTCAGCCTAGATTTGTGCAGTTCCAGACAGCAAGCTCAGGCCTTGATTCGGACTGGGAAAGTCTCGATCAACCAACAGGTAGTTGACAAACCGGGCACTGAGGTTGACATTGCAGCAAAAATTCAGATTAAAGAGCGATCGCGCTATGTTTCCAGAGGCGGCGACAAATTAGCCAAAGCTTTAGAAGTTTTTGCGATTCCCGTTGCAGGCAGAATTTGTCTCGACGGCGGCATTTCCACAGGGGGTTTTACCGACTGTCTGCTGCAAGCCGGCGCCTCCCTAGTCTACGGCGTAGATGTTGGCTACGGTCAAGCAGATTGGGGCTTGCGGAACGATCCGAGGGTAATTTTGAAAGAACGCACCAATTTGCGGTACATGACTGTTACTGAGCTTTACGGCGACTCTGCGCGAGCAGATTTGGCGGTAGTAGATGTGTCGTTTATTTCCCTGGATAAGATTTTACCGGCACTGTGGGAATTGTTGGTACCACCGCGAGAAGCGGTGTTGTTGGTAAAGCCGCAGTTTGAGGTAGGGCGCGAGAGAGTTGGGAAAAAAGGCGTAGTGCGAGACTCAGCAACTCAAGCTGATGCGATTTTTCAAGTGTGGAAGGCAGCCACAGCTTTAGGATGGCAGCAACGTGGTTTAACGTGGTCGCCTTTACTTGGCCCGGCGGGTAATATCGAGTATCTTTTATGGTTGGGGATCGATCGCGAACTGGAATCAGAGCCGAGGGCGATCGAAGAGGGTGTTGTGAAAGAACGGATCGCACAAGTCACCAAAGCGGCCGCGCGCGAACTTGTCGATCGACTGTAGATTTTAGATTTTAGATTTTAGGTTTGTTCCAGTATCTCAAGCTAATCAATGTTAAAAGTCAGATTTGGAGTTCCACATTAATGTAAAATTTCAAGTTATTTTGTCAATCGGACTCCTCAACTTTCACAAGAGTGAATAATTCCATGCAATCATTCAAACAAGCCGGTTCGATTTTATTGTACGTTCTAGGTGGCATCGGGTATGTGGGGATTGTAGCTACTATTGTAGGCGTTTCAATTCTCATCAAGTGGGCAGCTCTGCTACTAGCAGACAAATTATTATATACAATTCTGATTATCGGCGATTTGTTGAGGGGTATCGAAATTATTGAACTGTTAAATATATTGGTATTTGCTTTTATTGGTATGGGAGTGGGTGTGGCGACCAGGCTTTTACACCCTCAATACGGTCGCAAAATTAGTGCGGCTTTGTTGATAGTTATAGTTCCCTTAGTTTTCATGATTACGCCAGCCATTCGATATAATTCTTGGCTGGAAAAAGTGCAAGAATCGGATAAATTATCACCTCCGCAAACAGCAACCTTAACTAACTCATTTTTGAAGAGAAAAGTAGGATTGCCTGGTTTTATCGGTTATTACGTATATACTGGTCAGTTTCCGGTTATTCCGACAAAACAATCGGAGATGAAAGACCTTGACAGTTTTGAAAAAAAAGTTAATTCCAGATTTGTACAGTTTACAGGTATTGCTCCGACTATTGTTTCTTGGTCAATGCGGGTTTGTTTTTGGCTGATTAGAATATTTTACTTTTCTATAGCGGTAATTGCGACGATCGCTCATTTTAGGGAAGGTGTGAGAATCGCGAGACGGTAATACGATTTTCGATTTTCGATTAAAGAATTGGGAACCACTGATGACTATCGTGGTTTGGAACACGGGCCTAAAGTTGCATTTTTTTTGACACTGGTATAAGAATACAAGCAGTAGGGTGCGTCAGATGCTCGCTCTTCGATTATTAAGAAATAACCCTCTGCTGACGCACCCTACTCAACTACTACGGCAATTTTTCATTGCTAATTTTGAACTCTTGCTGCAAGCGAGCGATAATTGTATTACGCTCGATGGTGGCGAGAATTTCTTGAATTACCGTATCTTGTCCCAGCGGGCCCCAGGTGCAGCCTTTTTCTAAATAAACTTGGGCGGCGCGACCGACAGCGTAGGTTCCGTAAGCTGCTAAACTAGCTTGAGTGACAGCGACTCCCGCAAAAGTAGAAAAGCCGATGTGCGGGGCCGCTGCGGCCGCAGTTTTGCCGAATCCCAAGAGGAAACTGCTGCCCAATTCTCCCAAAAGTACGCCACCAGCGCTGGAGAAAATAGTCTGCCAAAGTTTCCCCGCTTCGTAACCAGTCATAGGTAAGCCGTAAAGTCTGGATAAAGAGCGAATTAAGGCTAAATCGGCGACAGTTGCTCCCATTACATCCAAGAATGCCACGGGATTTAAACCCACAGCCAAAGCTTTATATTTTGCAAATTGCCAGATTAAATCTTCGGCTTCTGTTTGTCGCAATTTGAGAACTTGACGGGCAATATTTGCTTCGGCATCTCTAGCTTCAACTAAAGCATTTAGAGCGAGGAGCGATCGACCTTCTCTGTTAAGAATTGTGAGAATTTTATGTTTGAGTTCGTCTATCTGCGCGGGCGGCGACTCCCATTCGTTAGTTACTCTTCCGTCAGACCATTCCACGCGCACTTGCACCGGCGCGGGTTCGGCGGCTACCATGACTATTTCTAAAGATTTGGCAGTTTTAAGCGGTGATTGTGTAGTAGATTTATGGGAGGAGTTGTTTGGGCGATCGGACAAATTTTCGCTATCTGTTTCCTCTGTTACCGAAGCGGCTGCTGCTAACTGTTCAGAATTTCCCAGCGCTTGCAAACTTTGGTAAATAGCTTTTCTGTCTAATTCTGGATAAAGGTCAATTTTATTAAAAACTAAAATCAGCGGTTTTTGAGCTGTTTGCAATTCGCACAGTGCTTGATATTCTGTGCGGGTGATATCGCCTGCAACGACAAACAGAATTAAGTCGGCTTGGCGAGTTACTTGTTTCGCCATTTCGCCGCGCACTTCGCCGCCCACTTCATCAAGTCCGGGAGTATCAATTAATTCTACTTGGATTTTTTCTTTGTCTTCTGTGGTGGGAAGATAAGGAATCGTCCAACGCACGGAACGCGGCCACTGAGTCACGCCGTTGAGAGGGCCTGTTTGCAGAATTTTTTGACCTAAAAGCGCGTTTAATACGGCTGATTTGCCACGGCTGACTAGGCCAAAAGTAGCAATGCGAATGACGTTGTAGTCGAGTTTTTCTGAGGTGGAAGTTAAGATATCTAACTGCTTTTGCAGCGTTGCTTCTAATTCTGTATTATTCGAGTTTTTTTTGCCTTGGCGCAGGTGGGAATAGCGCGCCAGGGATTCGCGCAAACTGGCACGGGCTAGGGATAAGCGATTTTCTTGAGGGGAATTGTCAGCCATTGGCGATCGGCTTTTTTAAGCAGGTATAATTTAGCGTTGAATTATAAATCCTATTTCTTATTTTAATACAATTTTTTATAAATTTATAACTTTTTATTTGGGAATTAGGTAGGGATACGGTACTGCCGTGTCCTGATGGATATTTTGGGCTAGCGACGGGATTTAATATCAGATATCCTAGGCGATCGACCAAATTTAATATCGGATGCTGGACTAATTTTAATTTGTCGCTGAATTAAGGGTTTCTTAATGGGCTGGGGCTAGGACACGGCAGTGCCGTGTCCCTACGGATATCATGGGCTATCGATTGAATTTAGCATCAGATGCTGGACTACTTCTAATTGGCCACCGACTTAACGGTTTCGGGCCCAGATACCTGAGATGAAAGGCGACTCGCCACTTGATTGACGAAAGATTGCAAGAAGGAAACTTGCTGATTTTGCGTAAATACTGCTTGCAAAGTTTTAGTCAACTGGGCGAGATTGAAAATGCCTTTGGCAGCATTTTCCAATTCTTGACTTTGGAAATACTCAATTAAACTCAGTCCTGCTATTCTGGTAAAATATGCTGCACTAATTCCCTGCACCGCGCCTCCTGCTACATAGGTGACGGCATTGCTTTTCAGCAGTCCAGTAATAGTTTGGGTAGACAGTTCTACTAATCCCAATTTGAACATTTGATTAGCCAAAGTACCCGCTACTGTCTTAGCTTGGTCTAAGGAAAACTTTTGCTGGTAGATAGCGCCGAGATCGATTATCAGTTGGGTGCTGATGGCGGTTGTTGCTAGCAAGTCTAAAGCCGGAACCGGATTAGCAAACACGGTAGCGGCGGCGATGTACTGATATTGTTCGATAATGGGAATTGCCCGATCGCGCCTGACTGCATTTAAGAAGGTTTTCGCCTCTAACTTGATACTTACAGCCTCGCGCACTGCACTCGCCCAGACCAACTGTTGCCGTTCTTCCGTTAAGATTTTAGTCAATCTTTCCGTCAGCGCATCGAGTTGAGAGACTTGATTTTCGATCCGTTCTTTAAATGTGCCGTCCGCTTGGTGCTGGCGCACTTTAATAGAATTGGGAGAAGCTGCGATCGCAATTATATCATCGGTTCCCAATATTCCTTGCATTTTCTGCTGCAAAGAGTGCAAAACCTGCGACTGCTGTTCTGGTAAATATTGGTCTAGTTTGTTCCAGACTAGCAGCACGCGCTGACCTGCGGCAGCTAGCTGAGATAATGTTTTAAATTCGGAATCTGTGATGTCGCCCGCTGTCACAAACAGCACTAAATCACCGCCGATTTTGGCATCGGTATTTGTATTAGCAAATAGCGGTGCTGTTTCTGGAAAACTCAGCTTTTGTGGGTGTTGAGATGCCCAATTAGAATTTAAAACTTGAATTAAGGCAGTTTTGCCAACAGCTTTGCCACCAGTGACGGTAATCCGCAAATCTTGTCTGTCTAATTCCGCTCTTAGCCGATCGAGCTTTGCTGTTAGATTAGCAGGATCGGCGGAGTTTTGAGCTTCTGAAGCCAACAATTTAATGGCGGCTTCGGAAGTCGCGATCGCTTTTTCGGCTGCTTCTCGGTTCGCCAAGGGTTGCGGGAGTGCGAGTTCGAGTTTGGGGGATTGTTGCTTCCACCACCAATACCCCGCACCGGCAGCCGCCAAGCCGATGAGTGCCGTTTCGCCCATTTCTGAACCCGAATGCTGTAGAGTTTCTAACAGCCACAGCGCTGCTGAAAGTCCTATTCCGCCTATTAAAATCGGTCGCCGCAAGTTAAGTGTCATTTTTCCCTTCCTGTGGGTATTGTCGCCAAGCTTAACATTCGCCGGCTTGGCCTCCCTCCCTATATTCCATCGTACCTCTGCGGCATCAAAATTGGCAGGCGGGCGAGCCGACTTTTTGCGATCTGGATTTGCGGCCCCGGCGACAATCAACTTTTTCCACTTCTACAAACGGGGAATAGAGGACTGAAGTGCTCACTACAAACGGGGAATAGGGGACAGAATTCCTCACTACAAACCCATAGATTTTTACAGGGTTTTGCAAATATAATAGTTGATTTTTTCTCTATGTTGGTAATGCTTGAGATTGTGATTCAAAAATATCAATTATTTGTTTGGGAATTGCTCGCGGTCGCATGGTGGTAACTTCAACCCAAACCCAAAGCGCCTCGGCTTTTAACAATATTTCGTCACTTCCCAGTAAGCGAATTTCGTAGCGGCGGACGGCGCGCGGGCCACGCAGTTGTTCGATCCAAGTTGATATCTCCAATCGATCGCCCGCGGCTGCCGATCGCAAATAGTCAATCTCTATCCGCCGCATTACAAACACGCCGCCCAATTCCCGGTAGCGATCGAGTGTAAATCCCAAGTGTTCTAAATGTTCGATCGCAGCGTGTTCTAAATAATGCTGGTACACAGCATTATTGACGTGACCGAGGGCGTCCATTTCGTAATGGCGCACTCTAATTTGTGTAGTAAATGGTGTCAATTTCTCACCTTTCCACTTGTTGCGGTATTTTGTAGTTCCGAGTGCGATCGCACTCTGGGTCGATACTCGCTCGGAACTGATTGCAAGTTACACTAATCATAGTTGAAACGCCACTACTTCCAGGTTAATATTAGTCCTGGAAGCACAGCAGGTGAGCACCTTGGTTTTTTAACCACAATACACTGGCTTAAAACCCTCAGTCTCGGTTAACCCAGTTTCGTGGTTCTGAATGCGTCCCGGACTAAACCTTTGAGAAATCGGACGGGTAATTGTTTAGTCTCCCAGACAAATTCCTAAACCGCGAGCCGTTTTAACTAGAGTACCATTGAAGTCTACAGGTCTGTATTTGGCGATCGCATCTTCCAGAGGAACGCTCACAACTTCCCGCTTTTGCCAAGATACCATGCAGTCGTATTTCTCTTCGGCAATTAAATCAACTGCTGCGATGCCAAAAGCAGAAGCAATTAACCTTTCTAGCGATGAAGGAGTTCCTCCGCGTTGAATATGTCCTAAAACAGTGACGCGAGTTTCGGCACCGCTGCAGTCAGAAATTGTATCAGCTAAATACTGACCAATTCCGCCTAATCGACTTTGACCTAAGCGATTTGTGTGCATTACTAACTCGCCTTCTTCAGTGCGAACTGCCTCCGCTACTATAATTAAACAGTAGTTTTTTCCCCGGTCTTGGCGTTCTTGGATTTGGGCACAGATTTGGGAAATTTTGTAAGGGATTTCGGGAATCAGAATTATATCAGCTCCCCCAGCAATTCCGGCACTGATCGCAATATGTCCAGCGTCGCGTCCCATGACTTCAACAATCATGACGCGACTGTGACTGGCCGCAGTAAAATGCAAGCGATCGAGTGCTTCAGTGGCAATATTGACAGCCGTATCAAAACCGATGGAACGCTCGGTAATTCCGACATCATTATCAATAGTTTTAGGAATAGCAACTAAATTCAAATTACCTTGTTGAGCAATCTTCCTGAGAATGGCAAGACTACCGTCGCCACCAATGCCAATTAAAGCATCCAAACCTAGTTGATGATAGCCTTCGATAATGTCCTCAGCACGATCGCGTAGAGTCCCATCCGGCATCGGGAAAGCAAAAGGGTTGCCCGTATTTGTCGTGCCTAGCATCGTACCGCCAATGGTGAGCCACGAGTCTACTTTCTCAATATCCAAGGGAATTGCTTCAGGGGGACGACTCATCAATCCGTTGGTGGCTTGACGAATCCCCATCACTTTCCAATTGTAAGTTCCCGTTGCGCGGTAGACAACGGCTCGAATAACTGCGTTTAAGCCTGCACAGTCACCCCCGCTAGTGAGGATACCGATACATTTTTGTTCTCCCATAATTAATGCCCGACTTTTGTTTTTCAGAACATGAGTTGATATTTTTAGATCGCGATCGTTCAATCCTGATTTTCGACGTAAATAGGTAGGCGGAAATAAACTTTACTCTGTAACAGAATGTAAAGCTATCATAACTTTTGTGATTGCTTTCATAAGAGATCGCTCTTATGGCGAGCGTTTCACTCGTTTTTGACTACTTATGTATTTTCAAGCTTCATCGACCTAATTGAGTGGCTCATCTCTGACGCACCCTACAAGTTCGATCGCCAACTCAGTCGCATCGCCAATCACCGTCTCTAACAAAACATCAATTTTACTTGGGATTGAGGCGTTTAGAAACTTGGTTAATTATACCGCTGAGAATAGCACCGCCCATAAGAATTCCCAGGGCGGGATTAAATACGGGCTGCCAGAGACTGTACCACAAATCAAAACCGAGATTCACGCCAGTCGATCGACCCGCTACTGCGATCACAAACCACCCAAAAATGGCAAAGACGAAAAACACATCAGCTACTAAAAGCAAGTTAAGCAAGTTAAGAAATTTATCTTTCATTGTCGAGGGTTCCTTTTGAGTGTATATGTGTCAACTTTTGGCAAGCGGTTGGTAATCGAGCGGATTGATAGCTGCAACTGGCGATCGAATAAAGATAAAATATCATTCAATTGTTTTCGCGCACAGGCTGTCAAAATATGGTTCGCTATACACTTCCTCAAAGCCCCGAAATTATTTTAACTGTCAAAGGGAAAGATTCAGCCAAAGCCCGTGAAGAAGCGATGGATCGGCTGATGGATCTCATGGATGAGGGCAAGCTGCCTACGGAACTCGTGGAGGGATTTGGGCCCAAGCAGTTTGTTGAAGTTAAGGATATCGAAGATGCTGCGTCTGACGGCGAGGATGCGATTACTGAAGCCGTCCAAATTTTGAGCAATTTGGCAAGTCTCAAATTGAAAGTCATGGAATCCCGCGAAGAAGCACTCAAAATCCGGGCGGCGATCGACATTTTGTTTACAGATGAGGCTGTGACTGCCGAGGAAATCGGTCGTTTGAAAGATGGTTTCAAGGTTCTCAAAAACTTCGCTCAAGCTAATGTCCGCTATCGAGAAGCTAGAAGTAAAGCCGAAGAAGCGCGGGCAATTCTCGACGAAGCTTTGCAATCTGTCGAACCGGAAAACAAGGCGCAGAAATCCGCGAAATAGTAGGAGGTTGCGTTAAAACCTATTTCTGTCATTGCGATCTGAAGGGAAGCAATCGCCTAGGTTTGCGATTGCTTCGTTTCTTTATTCGGACATACAATAACTTTGCTGCCGGATATAATATTAATTTTATCCACATTGAAATCAGGAAAAAATTGTGAGCCAACAAACAGGAATTCTCAGAAACTCGATGTCAGGCAGCTTGCTGCTGGCTAAACAGTTAGGTTTTGAACCAAAGACTGTGATTGATGTCGGTGCTGCCTTGGGAACTTTTAACCTTTACGAGACTTTCCCCAATTCGCGACATTTGCTAATTGAGCCCATCGCCGAAAATGAACCTTATCTCGCCAAGATTTGCCGCAAGCTCAAAAGTGCAGAATACATTATCGCTGCGGCGAGCAAAGAAGCGGGAGTTTTCACGCTTAACGTCAGTCCCTCTATGTTGCATTCTGCAATTTCTGAAAATCGCGTTACTGACAGCAGCAATCCTTATTTGAGAAACATACCAGCAATTACCCTGGATGGAATATGTAGGGAAAGGAATTTGCCAGGCCCGTATTTAATTAAAGTTGATGTAGACGGACAGGAAGTAGATGTTTTAGCGGGAGCAACTGAGATTTTGCAGCAGACTGAATATGTAATTGTAGAAGTTACTTTGTTCGGTCAGATGTATGATGTAATGAGCTTTATGAAGTCCCAAGGATTTGCAGCTTACGATATTGTTGATTTGTCATATCGCCCCACTGATCAAGCTTTGTGGCAAGTTGATATGGCTTTTGTTAAGGAATCGGGTCACTTCAGAAGAGAGAGGGGTTTCGCGACAGGAGAGCAGGATATCGAAGCACTTAACTCGCATCTCAAAGCTTATCGGGAAAATTTAATGAAATACATTGACACTCATTACAGCGACCCAGTAGAGCCGGAACCACAGGTCAATCAAGCTGTTGTGGGCGAGGAATATGTCATCATTTAACTCAAGTTGCTTCCATCTGATACTAAATCCGGGTCGCACTTCGCACGCTTATTTAATTAATCCTCAACATCTAAAAAACTGGTTTTCTCAATGCTGCTATTGCCAGTCTATAAGCTTGCAATCTGCTGTAAATTGGCTTTGCATTGGATATCAGAAAGTGGGAATGCCCTAATGCGGCCCTCACCATGATAGAAACATCCATGCAGCTAAAAACATTAGATATCAAGGTTGACGAATTTGAGACGCAGGGCATACCTCCGTAGCTTCGGCAGCTAGAGTAAGACCAAGTAAAGGCACTGCTTTTACTTGGCATCAAGCTGTGAAGGAAGAATTCCCCGTCAAGCTACGCTGTGACGGGGGAGTGTCAACTACCGCAATTAATCCCAAGGCGCTGTTGTTGTGAATGGTTGAGTTGCTGGCGGCCTAACCTGTCAACCATCAACCAGTTGAGGCGGTCAATTCTATTTCTTTAGCCCAAGGTATTGCTGCCAAAATATAGTAGATGTTATCTCCTGGGCAGCACTTTTCCATTTTTCCCTTACGGATGACCATTCATTACTACCTTCAGCAGCAACTTTAAACCACCTAGTCAAAAGGTTAGTACCAGCTACTTTATCTACCTCATTTTCGTTATTATAGCTTTTACTAAGCTTTACAATGCTCATGTGAAAGCTTTCTGGATCAGTGTTTTTGATAAAATCTGGGCCTTTTAGATAGTCTTCAAAAGCTTTTACAACCATCTCTACATGATTATAATCAAATTTTGCTAAAGCCTGAAGTATTACTTTTGTCAAATGCTCAACTGCATCCATATATTCTGGAGAATAATGGATGGAATAAGCTATTAAATCATTGCGGATATAATAATAATTTTCCCAATTAACATTCTTGGCCGCCGCTGGTTGATGCCACACCGCCATTGATGGAAAAGCTACAATGTTATTGCCCAACTCTTTTATTCTTAAACCAAACTCTACATCATCTATTTTGATAAATAAAGGCAGCGGTAATTTAGTTTGTTCAACAAGTTCCTTAGAAAAAGAGAAAAACCAAAATCCGCCATAGTCTACATCTTCGTCCTTGAGCAACCTGTTGAGAGAATTAGAATCTCGTAAATCGATATTATAATTTAAAGCAATTAATGCCCCAGGGCCAAATCCTCTTGTTTTAGAATAGGCGTTGTACGATGCTCCGGCTTCATACAACATATGCTTTTTTTGTAAATTTAGCAGTCCACCCGCTACAGCAAAATCAGAATTGGCGTATTCATACAAAGGAAATAATTTATAAATACATTCACTTTCTAACTCTATATCATCATCCATAAGCAAAAAATGAGAATATTTTTTTTCCTCTAAAGCTTCGACCAACCCTCTGGTAAAGCCCCCGCTTCCACCAGCATTTATATTAGGAACTAGGCTCAGTTTTGGCTTTGTGAAATCAGCTTCATCTAAAGTTCTACCATTGTCAACAACGAATACTTTAAAGTCCTTGGTTTCTAGTAATTCATCTTGAAAAATTGCAGTTAATGTATTTTGAATGAAGTCCTCTTTTTTAAAGGTGCAAATTACAATCCCTAAGGATGCTTCTCTAGTTTTACTTTGATCGGTTGCTATCCATGCCCCTTTAAATTCACCCTGTTCACTAGAACAAGTTATTTCAAAATATATTCTGCCCGCTTTTTTGCCTTGAAGGAGATTTATTGGTGAGATTTTTACAGGCTCAGAGAATTGACATTTCTCAAAGTTCTCTTCAGAAATTATTTCTTTGTTTTTTTGTCCATCAAATTCTCGGTAAACAGAAACTTTAAAGTCGCCTTCAAGTTTCAGCAAATAGTAGATAGAGCTAAGAGTTGTATATTGAGTATAAAATCTCTCGTAAAACGAATTAAAGTAAGAATTTGAGGAGACAACACCACCCTGAGATAAAACAACTTTTTTGTCATCTTCCTGGTAGTTTATAGATGCAGATTCATTACACCGTATATATACATCCGCGCTTTCGGCGGATTTTGGGAGCTTAATTCCAGCTAATATGTTCATGTAATATCTACCTTTTTTTGTAGTAAACTCAGTTATTTTATTTGACTGATGTTAAACAGTCTTAGCTTAAGAGTAATTTGTGAATAGGTTCTAGTACCTCCTCCTTTAGGCATAACTCCTATCACATTTTTTTAAGTCGTGGATAAAGGGATTGATATCGAAACCAAGCCTCTTCTAGGATTGGATCAACTGATTGGGGAGTGGCAACAAGCATTGGTGTGGTTGCCAGTTTGATGGTGTCATTAGCATCTGCGTATACGCCAATTCCGATACCCGCTAGTAGAGCAGCACCACGTCCAGAAGCCGCAGCAACTGTAGTTGCATAGAGGGGTATTCTCAATACATCGGTCAGTAATTGTTTCCAAGGCATTTCTGCAGTTCCACCGCCTGCTAAACGCAGTTCTGTCGCTTTAAAACCTGTTGCTTCAAGTGCTTCAAAACCTTGTCGTAAGGCAAAAGCAACTCCCTCTAAAGCGGCCCGCATCAAGTGCGCCTGTGTGTGATGAAGTCCCAGCCCCACCCATGCGCCGCGTACATAGGGGTCAAGGTGTGGAGTTCGCTCACCTGTGAGGTATGGCAAAAATGTCAATCCTTCACATCCTGGGGGAACAGAAAACGCTTTAGTATAGACTTCCTGCCAGCTCAAACCGAGGATACCTCGCACCCACTCAAGCGCTAGCCCCGCATTTTGCATTGCAGCAAGGGTGTACCACTGGTTAGGTATGGCGGATCGATAGAGATGTGTACGACCATGACGATCGATAATTGGTTGCGATCGAGGTGTAATGATTTGAGCGCCTGTGCCAATGGTTAGTTGAACCAAACCAGGCTCTAGTAGTC
This sequence comes from Microcoleus sp. S13_B4, assembly GCF_036700885.1. Taxonomy (NCBI): domain Bacteria; kingdom Bacillati; phylum Cyanobacteriota; class Cyanophyceae; order Oscillatoriales; family Microcoleaceae; genus Microcoleus; species Microcoleus sp. S13_B4. Next base: position 44,082 of record NZ_JAUBPU010000033.1, on the reverse strand, counting down.
CGTTGCCAAGTGCCGCCGCTGCGGTATCCGCAGCACCAGCGATAACGGGTAAGCCAACTCTTAAGCCAAGATGCTCTGAAGCAACAGTTGTTAGATAGCCGGCGATCGCACTAGAGGGAATAATTTTTGGTAACCAATCACAACGTAGATTCAGCGCCCAGATTGCATCCCCAGCCCAGTTGTCCGACACAACATCGTAAAGCAAAGTACCACTAGCATCAGATGGTTCGGTTGCAACTTCTCCAGTCATCTGTAAACGTAGCCAATCTTTTGGCTGGAGTGCCCAACGCGCTTCGGTGTAGACAGTAGCTTCGTGCTCTCGTAGCCACAACAAAGTGGGGCCAGCCATTCCAGCCGTAACCGGGTTGCCCAATCGCTCTAGAATATTGGCATCGAGCGAATGATAAGTGTTAAGCGTGGCACTAGAGCGAGTATCTGCCCAGAGGATAGCAGGGCGCAGAGGCTGACCCGACTCCGAAGCTAGGACAACGCCGTGCATTTGCCCTGAAAGTGCGATCGCCTGTACCTGATCAGCGTGATTTCCCACTGCCTTCCTCACAGCCGAGGCAACAGCTAACCACCAATCCCCTGGCTCCGACTCAGCCCATCCAGGTTGGGGTGCATGAACAGGATAGGAGGTTGATGCTTCACCTATAGTGATTCCGTCTGTCGCTAGGAGCAATGCCTTAGCAGAGCCTGTTCCTAAATCTATACCAAGCAGCATTAGGCTAATCCTCAAATCATTCAGTGTCTTAGCAAACGGGCGATCGCTTTTACCAATTCATCAGGTTCAACAGGCTTGGAGATATGGATCTGAAATCCGGCAGCTAAGGCTTGCTGCTGATTGATTTCTCCAGCATAGGCAGTAAGTGCGATCGCAGGAATCATACCTCCCTGTTGAGGTGACCACTTTCTAATTTGCCCACTCAGCGCATAACCATCCATCTCTGGCATCCCAATGTCACATAACAGTAGATCGGGGACAGATTGATTCAGGTGGGTTAACGCCTGTGCAGCCGAATCGGCTGTCGTAACTTGTGCGCCAGATTGCATTAGGGTGAATGCTGCCAACTCCCGCATATCTGCATCGTCGTCTACAACCAAGACATGAATACCTGTTAAGTCTGCCGCACTATCTGGGTGTCTGTCCTCAGAAGAGGGTTCTGGCTCCACAATGTTTAACGGTAGCCGGATGGTAAATGTAGCCCCTAAGTTTTGTCCTAAGCTGTCTGCTTGAACGGTTCCTCCATGCAGTTCGGTAAAATGACGGACGATCGCTAGTCCCAATCCCAATCCGCCGAATTGTCGGGTTATTGTGCCATCTTCTTGACGGAAGTATTCAAACACATAGGGTAAGAACTCTGGGCTAATGCCTTTTCCGGTATCTTTGACTTGAAGGTGAGCATACATACCAACTTGCTCTAATTGCACCTCAATTCTCCCTCCAGTTGGGGTGAATTTCACAGCATTAGAAAGGAGGTTCCAGACTACCTGTTGAAGGCGATTTGTATCACCTGAAACCGTTCCTGAAATACGATTAAATGTGGTCTGGATTTGAATTTGTTTGGCTTCGGCTGCCAGTTGTACCGTTTCCCGTGCAGCCTCAATCATTGCCGCTAGATTCACAGGAGCGACGTTTAACGTCATTTTTCCTTGCAGAATGCGCGAGACATCCAACAAGTCCTCAATTAATTGAGCTTGCAGCTTGGCATTGCGTTCGATCGTTTCCAGGGCTTGCTGGGTTTTTGTGGTATCTAGTCGCCCAGTTCGTAGCAATTTTGTCCAGCCCAGAATTGGATTGAGAGGCGATCGCAACTCGTGGGACAATACTGCTAAAAATTCGTCTTTAATCCGGTTAGCTGCTTCTGCTTTTGCGCGATCGCGTTGAGCAATCCGGTATAACTGAGCATTGTCGATCGCCAAAGAAGCACGACGAGCCAATTCCTCTGCCAGTTGCAAATCTGCCGAGGTGTACTGTCGTTCAGATTCGGCTGAAACAAAGGAGATGACCCCTAGAATTCGTGCCTGAGTTCGTAGTGGCACCGTCATTACAGATCTGAATCCAACCTGCTGCAGAATCTCTAAATGCTCTGAATCACGCGCTGCCTGTACCAGCAGTTCATCGGGAATCTCCGGCAGCAAATCGGATTGTCCAGTTCGCAGCGTAAATGCAGCACCGCGAGCGCCATCCGGGTTCAGAGGATAATTGTCTCTAATCTGATAGGCCCATTTCAGTTTGGCAGGGTCAATGTGAGCCACTGCAATCTGCTCGATCGAACCATCTTCCTCAACGATGTGAACCGTACACCAGTCGGCTAATTCCGGTACTGTAAGCTGCGCGACTCGCTCTAGAGTCGTTTGATAATCGAGTGAGGATGCAAGCACTGCACTTGCTTCAGAGAGAAAGCGTTGGGCACGTTCTAAATGCACCTGTTCCGTCACATCTACCACATAGACTAAAACGCCTTCTACCTGGCTATTTGAGTTAAGTGCTGGGAGATAGTAAACATTGTAGTAACCGGGACGGCGATCGCTGCGGCCGGGAACATTCACCGCAAAGTTCGGTGAAATGAAAGGATTCCCTGTTGTGTAAATCTGATCAAAGACTTCGACTAATTCGGGATCGAACTGACCAAAAAGTTCTGGAATTGAATAGCCTAAGTGTTGGTCGCGGGTTAATCCATTAATTTCTGCTAATGCTTCGTTGATGGCAATAAATCGCTGCTTTTCATCTAACAGAGCAAGCCCAATGGGTGAGGTTTCAAAGATGGTTTCCAGTTGGCGCTGTGCGGCTTCCGCTTCAGATCTTGCAATGCGCTCGCGTTCTAACAGTTGTTCTCGTTCTTGTTCTGCATACTTGCGCTCCGTCACATCCAGCACCAGCGATAACACCGAAATCATCCGTCCCGATTCGTCCCTGAGACTGGAGTTATACCACTCGCAATGCACAATGTTGCGATCTTTGGTGTAATTGCGGTTGTATGAAAAAATATGCGGTTCTTCACCATTGACCAGCCGTTGGCAGGTTTCAGCAACCGCTTCCAGGTCTTCCTCCAAGACAAAAGGTATCTCTGTTAAAGATTTGCCTAGAATTTCTTCGGCTTTCCAGCCCAAAATCCGCTCTGCACCTGCAGACCACCGAATGATTTGAAAGTCTCGATTCCATTCAACCACTGCCATTGGAGAGTTTTCAACATGGAAGTTGAGCTTTTGTAGGGTTTGACGCAATGCCTCTTCTGCTTGCTTGCGTTCTGTGATATCAATGACAACGCCGATCGAGTGCTTGGGATGTCCCTGAGCATCATAAGTAAACTGTCCTCTCCCTTCCACCCAGTGAATCGAGCCATCTGACCAACGCAGGCGATATTCATGCTGATACTCTTTCTTGTCAGCTATGGCCTGCTGAAATTTCGCCTCAGCTTCTGCTAGGTTATCGGGATGAACATGACTTGCCCAAACCTCATAGTTGGGTTCGCACTCATTCGGTTGAAGACCGAGTACCATGAAGTGTCCTTCTGACCAAAGCAAGGCATCGGTCTGCATATCCCAATCCCACGTTCCCATGCGTCCGACCTTCAGCGCGAGTTGCAGATGAGCTTCACTTTCGCGCAATTCCTCTTGCGCCCGCGATCGCTCCACGGCTAGCCAGGTTTTTTGAGCAATTCGTTCCATCACCGCCACATCTTCCTCCGTCCATTGGCGAACCGAGACATGGTGCAACACCAACAATGCGACAAATTTCCCCTCTTTCACCAATGGAACACATAGCAGAGACTTGGTTTGGATGGCATCAAAGCCAGCCGCCCCAACTCCGATAGTTCGAGGATCGCGATCGACATCATCCACGACGATTGTTCTGCCTTGCTTTAATTCCGCAATGAGTGTAGGGCCAAACGAATCCAGGTGATGTCTACCCACCACGCTGACTACACCATTGCAATAGTCGCGATCGACAATGACATATTCCTGCGTTGGATCAATTTCACCGTAGGTACAGCGAGTGACACTAAAGTGTTGTCCTGTGGCACAAACCACCTGCCACATAATTTCTTTTGGGTCTTGAATGGCACGAATCGCATCATTCAATTCGATTAGGAATTGCTGAATTTCTTCTTTCTGCTGAAGCTCTTCGAGCAGTTGTTCAATTTGTTGCCTTGCCCGCACCTGGGCTGTCACTTCAATGTTATAAATCAACACACCCTGAATGGTTCCCTCAGCATCCCGCCAAGGCGCAAAGATGCAGTTGAAAAATGCTTCTTCCAACACTCCATCGCCGTTTCGATGCCAGTAAGTAGGCGATTCATTCACAATGAACGTTTCTCCCGTCCGGTAAACACGATCAAGCCCTTCAAAGTAAATTTGTCCCTCTATCTCCGGGAAAACGTCCCGTATAGATTTCCCGATAATGTCTGGAGTGCGCCCAGTCTCTTGCAGGTAGGTGGGATTGGCAAATTCATACACAAGATCGGCACCTTTAACAATGCCAATCATGGCAGGCAATTGCATCAGGATGTCATGCAACCGCTGGCGTTCGGTTTCTGCTTCGAGTCGGGCAGATTGTTCTAGTTTTAAAAGGCGATCGCGCTCTGCTTCGATCTGTTTGCGTTCCGTGATGTCAACCGAAACGCCAATCATACGAACTCCCCGTCTGCTTTCATCCAGATAAACTCGTCCCTGACTGTTGATCCAACGCACAACTCCGTCCGGACTAATTACCCGATACTCCTGCAGGTATGACTGTTCTCCCGCAATTGCTCCTTGAGCCGCTTGGATCACCCGTTGTCGATCGTCTGCATGAATGAGCGCAAAAAAGTCTTCTCCCGTGCCTTCTTGAAGACCCCAAACTTCTAGAGCATTAGCAGAACACAGGACCTGATTGGTCGGCAAATCCATATCCCAGACAACCATCTGAGTCGCCGTTAATGCCAATCGCAGGCGTTCTTCGCTCTCTCGTAAGGCCTGTTCAATTTGTTTGTAATCCGTTACATCACGAGCAATACTCAGTAATGATGCAACAGAATCATCACTGGCAAATTCGGGGACAATACGCGCCTGATACCATCGAATACCATTTTGAGTCGGAAACTTAAATTCAATCGTCTGTTCCTGCCCGGTTCCAAAGGCTTGCCGAAAACTATCATGCCAAACACGATAGAGGTCTTCTGGCATTCCTAGCTCAACATTGGTCTTGCCAACAAATTGCTCTGATGGAATACCTGTTGCCAGTTCTACAGAAGGGCTGACATAAATATGGCGAAATTCTGCATCAACTCGGCTAATAATGTCTGGGGCATTTTCCGCCACCATTTTGAACTGTTGCTCTCGCTGCCGCAGTTCTGATTCCAAGCGTTTGCGATCGCTCACATCTCGAAAATAAACGGCTACCCCTGCGGTTGAGGGATAGGCATTCGCCTCTAACCAACACTCGATAGGTTCCCCAAATTCTTCCCAGGAAACAGGAACCTGTTGTGCCACTGCCCGATGTAGTTGCTGATAGGCAACTCCACCGACTAACTCAGGAAAAACCTCATTCCAAACGTGTTTTCCCAGTAGCTCTTCTGGCGTTTTGTGCAGGAGTTTAGCCGCCGCCCGATTCACGTAGGTGTAGCGCCAGTCGCGATCGAAGGCGACAAAAGCATCCGTAATGCTTTCAAGAATCGTTGCTACCTTGACCTCAGTTTCTTGGGCACAGAACAACTGTTCGCCTTCAAGAGTGCGGGCAAAGCGTTCAATGACTTCAGAGCGAGAAATTCCTCGCCTGTGAGCCTCTTTATCGAGCGATCGCCATGCTGTATTAGTCAGAGATACGCTCACTCGTTGTTTCATCTCCGAGTTCCAATTGCTAAGAAACTTGCCTGTGGCGTCGCGCTTCATGAAAATTCATCCGTATACATACACGGTCTTCTCCATTGAACCTGAGTTACTCGCTGAGAAGAATCCGCCTTAAGATAGATGCTTTGGTGAGAGGAAAGAATGAACTCAATAAATATTGCGCTGTACTGGCTGCTGAATTTCCCTTTGCACTCGTAGACATAGAGCTGGGCTAGACGGGAGAACCCCACGGCTTTAACGTAGTGCAGCCGTGGCAGTGTCAAATAAGTTTCCTCACCGATGCGGATGGTGTTTACGAGAATCGGGCTAGCGTTCCTTTAGCACCGAACTCATGCAAACTACGCAACTGGTCACCAACAGCCTCGACGAAACGTGGCGACTCTACTAAATCTCCAAAAATTTCAGATAGGCCCAGTAATGGTCTGGGATCTAATTCACTCAAACTGGCGCGTTGAGTGAGGATGTCTGCTAATGGGTCATCAATGGGAATAGGTTGCCCTTGTTTATCATGACTATTGATGTATCGACACCAAGCAGCAATCGTTAAACTTAGGTAATCGATCGCACCTTCAAGTTGTAATTTATCGCGGATCGATCCCAAAACAAACTTAGGAATTTTGGCCGATCCATTCAGGCACAGGCGCGGAAGCTGATCGCGAATTTTGGGATTGGAAAACCGTTCAATTAAAGTTTTTTTATAATCGTCTAAATCAATCCCAGGAACGGGTTGGAGTGTTGGTGTCACCTCATCCATCAGGTTAGCGACTGCTTGCACAAATAAGGGATCGGCCATGACTTCATAAACGTAGTTATAACCTGCCAGAGAGCCGAGATAGCCAATCAGCATATGGCTGGCATTGAGCAGGCGAATTTTCATCATTTCATAGGGATGAACATCCTTAGTCATCTGTACGCCAAGGGATTCCCAATCGGGTCTGCCTGCACAAAAGGTATCTTCGATTACCCACTGGGTGAAAGGCTCCGCGACGCATGGAAACGCATCCTCAATACCAAACTGTTGGGCCACCATTTGGATATCTGCTGGGGTTGTCAGCGGAGTAATGCGATCGACCATGCAGTTGGGAAAGGCAACGTGTTCAGCAATCCAACTTCCTAAATCTGGATCGCGCATTTGGGCAAATGTCGTTAGCATTTTCCGCACCATGTTGCCGTTGCCCTGGATATTGTCGCAGGACAAGACTGTAAAGGGTGCCAACCCCTGTTTACGGCGTTTTTCGAGTGCCGCTGTCAAAAAACCGTATGTCCCAAGTGGTTGGTCAGGATGTTGCAAATCGTGCTGCATCGTCGGGTGGTTTACATCGAAATTGCCACTTCCTTCAATGTAGTAGTAGCCGCTTTCAGTGATCGTTAGAGTAACGATTCGGCATTTGGGATCTGCTAATGCTTCAATAACTGCTTGACGATTGTCTGGTGCAAAAAGGTATTGAGTGATTGAACCGATGACTCTAGCGCGATCTCCTTCTAGCGATCGCTCAACTAAGGTATACAAACAATCTTGGGACAGCAGCGCATCCCGCATTCGCCTGTCATAGTCATTGTCAATCAATCCAACACCACAAATTCCCCAATCACTACCAGGATTCTGATGGAAATAATCATCAAGATAGAGCGCTTGGTGCGATCGATGAAATCCACCAACCCCAATATGCACAATTCCATTAGTAATTTGATGGCGATCGTACTTGGGTACGCGCACGTTTCCTGGTAAACGAGATAGGGATTGTTGATTCAGCTTGATTGTTGAGCTTGTACTGGTATTGCTGTTCATTTTATTTATACTAGGTGGTGACGACGGCTTTTTAAAACTGCTTCACCCTGTAAGTCAAACAGATGGCTCATATCGCCGCTAATGTGAATAGGAACAATATCGCGCAACTGGCTGGAATTATCTCCGTCTGTTTGCACGACTCCGTAAGGAATCTGAAAATATGCGGAAAGATTCCGCATATTCAGCTTAAGCCGCGTATTCTGCAGAAAGAATCTGCTTAAGTAGTAAACTTGGGGTGTTATGCCGAATCATTCTGCCTATCTACCCACTATGGGATCTTAAGCGGAAAGTTTCAGTCAATTATATAGTTAGGCGAGCGATTTCTGCTTTGAGTTTTAATTCAATATCAACATATCGGTTAAATACTAGATATTCATGGCTAATACTTCTCCCCTTCCTCCAGCCACGGCAACACCTGCTCCTCTGTCCCCTGATCTAACTTCCCAGAGCCAGCCCCCAAGCCAAACCACTCGAGAGGGGATTATGTTGAAAGAGCAATCTGACTCCCGAAATAGGGAGAGGATTGCCTTGGGGGTTCTTCTCGCTTCGATAATAGCTGTCTTCAGTATATCAGTCGTGGTAATTGTCACTGCGGAAAATGGTGAAAAAAGAGGGGTTGTTTCAGGACGAGTAATGGATTCAACCCTCCCTCTGTACGGAACTTGGGTAGGCACTATTCTGGCATTTTATTTTTCGCGCAATGCTTTTGAGGCTGCTTCAAGGGCCACGGATCGGACTACTGCTGCTGTATTGCAGCAAGCTAACAGTGGCCTTGTTTCGGCACCCCCGCTGCCAGACAACACGTTGGCAAAGATCCCCTTGAAGGCTCTCGCAAACGATCTTGTCTTCAGTCAGGATGATATGAACAAGCCATTGCAAGATGTTGTTAACGAGCTAGAGTCTAGAAATCGATATAGAGTCATTGTGGTTGACGCCGACAAAAAATATGTCAACATGGTCTACAGGCTCAATGCATCAGCGTTTTTAGTGCAGTCTCAGCCTGAAGGTTCAAATCCGCAGAGGGATCAAGGGGGTGATCCAGTCTCGCCACCGCCAACACTAAAGAACTACCTTGACTGGCGACATGAACAGGGAGAAAAAGCTCAGCCTATAGTAATCTTCCTGTCCGAGAGCGCAACCCTGGCTGATGCCGATGCCAAGATCAAAGAAACAATAGGGTGCAGAGATGCGATCGTAACAACCGACGGGAAAGATACAAGTCCAGTGGTGATTTATGTTACGGATACCGACATCAATGAATATAAGCAGTGACCGCACATAACACCAGTAATCGCTCTTTTAGGTTAGGTTTCTTTACGTCAACCCAACATCTTTTACTAACAGACCTAACCAGTTCTGTTATCTCAAGGCTTTAGCGACCTAACAACACCCATGCACACCGACCGCCGAGAGGTTATCTGCAAGTATCAAAGATGGTCGCGGCGGGTGATGGGCACCGTTATCCTGCAAGGCGTTGGCTTGTAAAGCGCACTCTGGGTTGGCTCTCGAAGTGTAAAGCTATCTGAGTGCGCTATGACAAGAAAGCTTGTAACTATCTCGGTATGATTAAGTTGGCTTGCGCGTTGCTTTGGTATCGTCGTTGCTGGCGTTTATCCATTGCCAATTAATTGATCATTCGATGCTTCTCAAATTTGTCCTTCCATTTTGAGAGAGTTTCTTAATGCTAATCTCCAGGAATTTTCTCAACGAGTCAGCTTTATCGTCGGGTGAGAAACAGGAGTTAAATTGTCACCGCAAACTGCCTATGAACAGATTGAGGCATTGTGGAAAACCTTACAGCGATCGCACCAGGTTGATTTACCAATCGCCCGGTACTTCAAGAAGTTGTAGGTGCGGAGGGTTGGAAAACGATCAGATTTCAGTGCCTCATGCCCTGTTTATTTAGACTGGGGTTGCTGATAATAGACCGATAAGATCCTCCATCCGCTCGATAACTTGGTGGGCACCAGCCGACTCAAGAGCATCTGCACGGCTGCTTCGTTCATCCTCGCTTATATGAGTTCCCCCTACATAACCGATAATCTGCCCAATTCCAGCGGCAACGGCAGCTTTTACCCCACTGATAGAATCTTCAATGGCCACGCAATCGGAAACTTCTGCGTCCAGACACTTCACTGCATATAAGTAGATGTCAGGAAGCGGCTTGGGACGCGGAACGGGGAGAGAGTCGTGAGCGCTAAATACGTGCTCGCTTGGGAAATAGTCGGTCAGGGCAGCAGCACAAAGGCAAGCATTCAGCCGCTGGAAGCTGCTGTTACTTACCAGTGCATATTCAATTCCGTCGTCGCGCAGGTAAGACAGCACTTGGGGCGTTCCTTCAGTGGCTTTTGCCTCTACACTAAGCCGTTCGATCGCTCTCTTTTCTTCTTCAGCCACTAGCCTGTCAATATCCCGCTCATTAAGACTGGTTAATGAGTCTGGGTAGAGCTGTTTGAGTATTTCCCTGTAAGGTTTCCCGGCGAAGCTTTTAACAAAGTCCTCAAGCTCATAGTGTTGAGCGCCGGGAAACTCACGAGCCACTTCATTGGTCAGCCTCCACGCGCTCTTAAGTGCTATGGTTTCACTATCAACGACAGTTCCGTCATGATCGAAAAGCACTATCTTAGGATGCTGATGAAACGGTTTCATTTAAAAGACCTCCCTCACTGTAATTCTTAAGCGTAGTCAATAGTCCGTGGGTCTGGAGATCTCGCAAAGCTTGGTGGCATTCATTATCTATCACCTTTGTCTGTTCGCAATTCTCCAATCCCAGAATCCCACTAATTACCGCGCCTTCTTGAATCGCTGTAATTGCACTTTGGGTATCCTTGGCATGATAGGGCTGACCAGACTCGCTCGCCTCCTCTCTGATTGCAAGAAGCCAGGCCGCAACGGGAAGTATAATCCGCTTCATGCTGACTTTTCGGCTATAAGCATCCTGAAGTATCGGAAATATATACTTGCCTACTTTCCTCGCTGTTTCTGAAGAGATTCTCTCAGTAGTATCGGGAAGATCCTCGTTACTCAGCCTTAGTAACACCTGCTCCATATATTGTTTACACATCTCGCGAGGCACTGGTGTTGCTGCTGCGATATCGTCCATGAGATGCCGAGTAAACAAGTGGAATTCCGGTAGGGCGATCGCCTCGTGCATATACTCTATACCTGCTCTTATAGCTAAACAGGCTATGAAGGAGTGTACTGCATTCAAGAATCTCGACTTCATATACAGGAAGGGAGTGATGTCGCTAGTCATAATCACCCCCGTATCTTCCCACTTGGGGCGATCGCCTGTGAAGTTGTCTTCTACGACAAACTGCCAAAATGGCTCCGTTACAATGGGTGCGCGATCGCGAACTTGCAACAGTCGGCTGGGGTAGTTATAGTCGGATGCTTGCTCTTGAGGCACAATCCTGTCTACAACCGTATTAGGAAATGTGGCGTTATCCCTGATGTATTCTGCAAGTTGAGGATCGATCGAGTCAGCGTAAGCTAGCACTGCTTTTCGCAGGATCTCCCCGTTTCTTGGCAGGTTGTCGCAAGAAAGGGTGGTGAAGGGGGTCATGTTGCGATCGCGTCGTCGGCGTAGCGCCTCTACTATAAAGCCTATTGCAGTTGTTGGAGTGGAAGGATTTTGCAAATCGTGCGCGATGTCTTCATTCGTTATGTCGAGATTAAAACTCTTGTCTAGATGGTAGCCTCCTTGAGTAATAGTAAGAGTCACCAGATGCACAGAAGGAGACGCCATCTTTTCAAGCACATACTCGCACTTGTCTCTACCATTAACTATTTCCCTTATAGAACCGATAACTTCCGCTTCCTCACGATTTTGAGCGCAACTAGAGTGTTTGGTCAAACTGTAAAGGAATCTCTGCGGTTTCAACCTAGTAATGGTGTGTTGACTCTTGAGGCTAACCCCACAAATCCCCCATCTCTGCTCTTGAGACCCCTTCTGTGCAAGATAGTTATGTATGATGTAGGCGAGGTGGCCCCGAAAAAAACGACCCGGCCCGAAATGGACGATTCCAGTATTAAGCGTCCTTCTGTCGTAAGAAGACTGTTCCCTCCACAAACCAGTTACAGTACCGAGGCGAGGACTTGAAGAAACACTGGGCGGTCTGAGTAAGTTAACCATTAGAGTTCTTAGATAAGTGGATAATCAGGTAAAAAAGGGCAAGTCAGTCTGGGTATAGCCCATGACCTACAAGCAGGACAAATATCTTAAAGTGGGAAAATTTTAGGCATATTCTGTGGCATCTACAAGGAAAGGTTTAGCCACAGGGTAATTAGGGTCTGACAGGTAGAACAAAGAAAGAAGAAATCCGCTAAACTTAATTAATTAAGTATCAAATATCAAGTAGTCATTAACCTCAATTCAGGCACAAGAGTACCCCCCCTACTGCCACTGTATTTAGCCTTGGCAACTGCGTAAGTCGAATTTCTGTCCTATAAGGCGCTAGACTGCTTTTAAATTATGCTTTGGGATTACCTAATAGCTCTGTACACCTTGTATATTATTTACCTTGGTCGCTTCTATCATCTGTCTTCAGAAGAATATACAAATAATTCTTTAGAGGGACTTATAACCCCAATCAAGTTTAGGCTTCGCTACAAGCAGTTAAGTTAGAGTTGGGCGTTTGTGTAGCAAGCGTCCACAAAACAAGGCTTGCGTTGAAAAGTGCTATCTGTAGCTAATGGCTCATACAGCACTGCAAGTGGGTTTCAGTGTGTCCATAAATTTTTAAAGTTTCCTCACTCACCACTGGGCTCTGCACTCCTCCTGAGCAAATCCTCCACAGACACTTGACAATCTGGAAATGCCAAAGGTGCGATTAAATCCGACTCTCTCAACAAAACCTGGCTAGCACAACCCTCTACCCCTGGCTCCCGAAACACATACAATCGGCTGGCGTTGATATCTCGAATCGGTAGTCCTGCAGAGCAATGAAAATGTGTTATAATTTTATTCTTTTAACCTACCTTAAATTTAAGCTTATGAACTGTCCCAAGTGTAACTATGAATACATATTGAAAAATGGTCGCACTCGCTAGCGATTAGCAAAATTTTAAATGTCGAGATTGTGGAAGACAATTCGTCATGAATCCCAGACATCAACCGATTTCATTAGCAACAAAAGAGTTGATAGATCGACTTTTATTAGAAAAGATATCTCTGGCTGGGATTGTGAGGGCGACTGGGGTTTCGGAACGGTGGTTGCAATACTATGTTAATAAAAAATTAGGATAGGTAAAAAAAGAAGTAGAAGTGAAGTCAAAAAAGAAAGGGAAGCTAACAATTCAAGGTGATGAAATGTGGTCATTTGTCGGTAATAAGGATAACAAGCAGTGGAAATAGCTGGCAATTGATGTATCAAATTTCATAAATTGTAGGAGTGTATATTGGCAAAAGAGATAAAGCGGGCGCTCAAGGATTATGGGATTTTTTACCACCTGCTTATCGTCAATGTACCGTAAGTTATACAGACTTTTGGAGTGCCTATCTCACAGTTTTTCCTCAAAAAAGACACAAGGCAGTAGGAAAGGAGACTGGTGTGACAAACTATATAGAAAGATTTAATAATACGATGAGACAAAGAATATCTAGATGGGTGATAAAAACTCTTTCATTCTCCAAAAAAATCTCTAATCATGTTGGGGTTCTTTGGTATTTTATTCATGAGTATAACGCCAGTTTATCTATCAATTAAAACCCTGGGTTTTCATTGCTATGCAGGACTACCCGCGCACTTTGTAGGCTCCGTGCTTTTGGGCAATGGCGACAATTTGCGATCGCTCATAATACAGTAATTCTTGAATGCCTAATCCTGTTTTTTTCATCAAGCCATCCTCAACGCTTTAAGATGGTGCCCTCATCGCTGTTTCTAGTGGGGCACTTTCAGCAACAAGTTACGCCCACTCAGCTACACAACGCCATTTGCGATCGCCAACTTCGTTTTTGAGGCAAACTAAACCAAAATCCCAACACGCCCCCCATGCCCAAACTCCCCGAATGCGTAGGCGTAAGCCGGGGCGGAGCCATCGCTGTCTCTTGTACGCCCCCAACCCACACCTTGGCTGTGCCGTTCATTCCGCAGGCCCGAACACCGATACTTGCTCCGACTTTCGAGAAGACTCTAACACCGCATCAGAGGAATTGTGGGAACCCCAAGAGTCGAGCTACTACAACGGTAGCGGTGGACACCAGAGAAACAGTTAGAACTTTTGGATACCCACCCACTGTTTACTCGCCGGTGTCCCCAGTGTGAAATGACTTATCCGAAGTATGAAACGCCGCCTGTTCAGTGGGATTGTTCGGCTTGCGGATGAATCGATGATTCGGTTTGAGGCGATGGTTGACAACGATAATTATCAGCAACGGGAAAACACTCGATCGACACCCCACTGGAAAGTGCAGCCGACTAATCCCCCAACAAACACCCAAAACGCGCATTGAGGCAGCACAGTTAACAACACAATCTCATGAGGCGACAATGGCCAGAAGCGAAACATGAGCTCACTTTTGTTGAGTAAATTACTATGTTACAATCAGCTACAATAATAATTAAGTTTTAAAATCAGCCTTAACCTCACGCTCAATTCCCTTGCGATCGGTAGAATAACAATGACTATCAACTTAGCTGGCTATCAATTCGTTGAAACCCTCCACAGCGGGATAAGAACTTCAGTCGATCGCGCTCGGAAGCAGTCGGAGGTTTCCAGCGTTATCATCAAAACGCTAAAGGCTGAGTATCCCACTCTCTCTGACATCACCCGCTTGCGGCATGAATATCAAATTCTGCACAGCTTGAACGTAGAAGCGATTATCAAACCCATTAGTTTAGAAAGCTATAAAAACGGCTTAGCACTGATATTAGAAGATTCAGGCTCAGAGTCTCTAAACGATTGGATGAATGGTCAAAAACTCGCAATTCTTCAATTTCTTTCCATAGCCCTCCAGCTTGTCTCTGCCTTAGTAGAAATCCATAAAAATAACATTATCCATAAAGATGTCAAGCCACAAAATATTATCATCAACCCAGTCACAGAAAAAGTTCAACTCATTGATTTTAGCATCGCTTCCCGCCTAGAGCGAGAAAATCCAGCACTGTCCCATCCAGACTTGCTCGAAGGTACCCTGGCTTATATGTCGCCAGAACAAACCGGCAGAATGAATCGGTCAATTGACTACCGCACTGACTTTTATTCATTAGGCGTTACCTTCTATGAAATGCTGACCGGAGAGTTACCTTTTAACGCCCTAGAGCCCCTGGAATTAGTACACAGCCACATTGCCAAAACTCCGATTCCCCCTCACCAGCTCAATCCTGAAATCCCCCCACAAATTTCAGCGATCGCCATGAAATTATTAGCCAAAAACGCTGAAGACCGCTATCAAAGCGCTGAAGGGCTAAAATTTGACTTAGAAACCTGTCTGGTCAACCTACAGGCTACCGGATCTATTTCCAACTTTGTTGCCGGCAGTGCTGACAAAGCAGGACTATTGAATATACCGCAAAAGCTCTACGGTCGCGAACCCGAAGTTAATAGGCTTCTGGAAACGTTCGATCGCGTAGCAAGTGGCACCACCGAACTCATGCTCGTTTCCGGTTATTCAGGGATAGGCAAAACAGTTTTGGTGAATGAAGTTCACAAACCCATCGTGCGGCAACGGGGTTATTTTATTGCGGGGAAATTCGACCAGTTCAAGCGAAATATTCCTTATGCTTCTCTT
The DNA here is from genome assembly GCF_036700885.1 of Microcoleus sp. S13_B4. Classification (NCBI taxonomy): domain Bacteria; kingdom Bacillati; phylum Cyanobacteriota; class Cyanophyceae; order Oscillatoriales; family Microcoleaceae; genus Microcoleus; species Microcoleus sp. S13_B4. The sequence goes on along the minus strand of NZ_JAUBPU010000033.1, from coordinate 28,729 downwards.
ATTCAAGCATTCCAGTCCTTAATTGTGCAACTGTTAACCGAAGGCGAAGCAGAAATTCATATTTGGAAAGAAAAACTGTTATCCGCTTTAGGCGTTAACGGCCAAGTCATCGTTGACGTTATTCCTGAAGTAGAACTGATTATCGGCAAACAGCCCCCCATACAGCAACTAGCACCCACTGAATCTCAAAACCGTTTTAGTCGAGTCTTTAAACAATTTATTGGTGTATTTACAACCATTGCACACCCCCTGGTTGTATTTCTAGATGACTTGCAATGGGCCGATTTAGCATCTCTAAAATTAATCGAACTGCTGATGACAGATCCCGATAGCAAATATTTATTGCTGATTGGTGCCTATCGAGATAACGAAGTTTTTCCCACTCATCCAACGATTCAAACGATTGATAAAATTCAACAAACCGGTGCCACTGTCAGTAATATCGTACTCGGTTCGTTACAACTCGTTCATGTTACAGAATTAATCGACGATACTTTCAATGATGAATTAGTTAGGTCAGAATCTCAGTCAGTAGAGACGCAAAATTTTGCATCTCTACTGTTCAATAAAACTCAGGGAAATCCCTTTTTCTTAACTCAACTGCTCAAAACCCTTTACCAAGAAGATTTGCTGATTTATAACTTATATTCAAGTCAGTGGCAGTGGAACATCGAGCAAATTCAAGCCATTGGTATCACCGATTATAACGTGGTCGAGCTGATTGCCAGAAATATTCGCAAACTGTCCTCCGATACCCAGAAAGTCTTAAAATTGGCAGCTTGTATTGGCAACACATTTAACTTAGAAGTCTTGAGCGTTGTCAATGAGGAATCCTCTTTAGTCACGGCTGCACAGTTGTGGTCAGCACTTCAGGCTGGGTTGATTTTACCCTTGAGCAATGAGTACAAAATTCCGCTCGTATTTACTCAGGAAGAATCGGGCGGGTTTAGTTTAACTGATGTCAAGGTTGACTACAAATTTTTACATGACAGAGTTCAGCAAGCCGCTTATTCTCTGATTCCCGACGACCAGAAAAAACAAACTCACCTGAAAATCGGGAAGTTACTACTACAAAATATAACGGCTGAAGAGCGAAAAGAAAATATCTTTGCTTTAGTCAACCAACTGAATTACGGCGCAGATTTACTGATTTCAAAGTTGGAAAAATACGAACTTGCCCAACTCAACCTTATAGCAGGTCAAAAAGCGAAAGCGGCAACAGCCTACGAGTCTGCCGCCAAATATTTGAATGTGGGTTTGGGACTCCTCGCCACAAATAGCTGGGAGAACCAGTATGACCTGACACTTAATCTTTATGTGGAAACAGCGGCAGTGGAATTTCTCACCACCAATTTCTCGCGAGCAGAAATACTTTCAGACGTTGTTTTATTACAAGCTAAGACTCTGCTAGATAGAGTCCAAGTGTACGAAACAAAGATGCAGTATTATATCGCTCAAAACCAAATGCAAGCCGCGTTAAATACAGGACTGCAATTGCTGAAATTGCTAGAAGTCTCACTGTCAAATGAACCAAATCAAGTGACTAAATTGAGCTTAGGTGGCAAACGGATTGAAGAGTTAGCCGATCTGCCAGAAATGCTCGACCCTTATAAAATAGCAGCCTTGCGAGTTTTAATTAATTTGGTTCCTCCCGTTTACATTGCGGCTCCCGAACTTTACCCCCATGTTGTTATAGAAATGACAAATCTCTGTCTTAAATATGGCAATTATTCCTGGTCGGCATATGCCTATGTTCTTTATGGAATGCTTTTGTGTGGAGTCTTTGAAGAGATGGATTCTGGATATCAATTTGGTCAACTAGGATTAAAGTTATTAAATCAATTCAATGCCAAGGAAATAACAGCTCGAATTTACGAAACATTTAATTATTTTATTAGGCACTGGAAAGAGCCTGCTATTAATACTATTGAACAGTTAAGAGAGGGAGTTCAAATAGGTTTGGAAACGGGAGATGTAGAATATGCTTGTTATTCGGCTTGTTTCTATTGCACTCACTTATTTTTTGTAGGTAAAAATTTGGAAACACTCGTTCAGGAACAAGCGCATTATATCGATATAATGCAAAAAAATAAACAAGAGTTCCAAAATATTTATGCGAAAATAGTTAGACAAACTTGTTTAAACTTAATGGAGCGTTCATCTGAGCCAACCCAATTAATCGGCGAAAGTTTCAATGAGAATGAAATGTTGCCGAGATTGATAGACATGAATAATTATATGGGAATTTATCCTATATATGTTTCTAAAGTCATTCTGCTTTACTTGTTTAAAAAATATGAAGAGGCTGCTGAAAATGCTGCTCTGGCAGAAAAATACGAACAAGGTGGACGAGGATTGATGTACAAGGTAGAACACAAGTTCTACTATTCTCTGGCTCTCTTGGCTTTATACATTACAGCACCCAAAAGCGAGCAAAAAAAATATCTAAGCCAAGTGGCATTGCATCAGAAACAAATGAAGTATTGGGCGTTATCTTCTCCCGCAAATTATCAGCATAAATACGATCTAGTTGAAGCAGAAAAGGCGCGAGTTCTGGGGCAGAAGGAGAAAGCAATGGATGATTACGATCGCGCTATTGCTGGAGCCAATGAGCACGAATATCTTCAAGAAGAAGCCTTAGCTAATGAATTAGCAGCAGAATTTCATCTTTCCGTCGGTAGAGAAAAGATTGCTAAGACTTACATGACGGATGCCTATTATGGCTATATTCACTGGGGAGCTAAAGCTAAAGTAGCAGATTTAGAAGAACGATATCCGCAATTACTCGCCGCCGTGCTTCATCAAAAAAACAGCGAAAATGCCGACGAAACAATTATGCAGACGCTCCAGGGAACCATCACTTCCACCGGATCGGGAATTTCCGAGTTTCTGGATTTGGCAACGGTGATGAAAGCCTCTCAAGCGATTTCTGGTGAAATTATTCTGGCTAACTTGCTCGACAAGTTAATGAAAATTTTGATAGAGAATGCTGGCGCGGAAACTGGATTGCTCATCCTGTCAAAGAACGGGGAATTTTTCATAGAAGCAGCGGGAAATAAAGATGATGTGCGAGTGTTGCAATCTCTACCAACATCAAGCAGCCAGCACTTGCCTATATCGATACTGAATTACGTCGCCAGAACTCAGAAAGATGTCCTTTTAAACGATGCCAGTCGCGAGGGAACCTTTAACACTGACCCCTACATCACCCAACACCAAATAAAATCTATTCTGTGTACGCCGATCGTCTATCAAGGCAAACTCACTGCGATCCTTTACCTAGAAAATAACCTAACAGCGGGCGCTTTTACGCAGAAGCGGGTGGAAGTATTGCGGATGTTGTCAGGACAAGCTGCGATCGCCCTAGAAAATGCCAATCTCTATCACACCTTAGAAGTCAAAGTAGAAGAACGAACCGAGGAATTAAAAGCCAAAAATAGGCGCATGGAAATAGAAATTAAAGAGCGACAACGCGCCGAGCAAGTCGCCGAAGCGGCAAACCGCGCCAAGAGCCAATTTCTCGCTAACATGAGCCACGAACTTCGCACACCGCTCAATGGCATTTTAGGTTATACCCAAATCCTCAAGCGAGATAAAAATTTAACCAGTCCGCAAAATTCTGGTATTAACATCATTCACCAGTGCGGCGAACACCTGCTGACTCTGATCAATGATGTTCTAGACATCTCCAAAATTGAAGCCGGAAAAATGGAACTCTACCTCACCGAGTTTCGCCTGTCGGACTTTCTCCAAGGCATTGCTGAAATCTGCCGGGTTCGCGCGCAACAGAAGGGAATCTCTTTGATTTACGAACCGCTAACTCAACTTCCCACTTGCGTCCGCGGCGATGAAAAAAGGTTGCGGCAAATTCTGATCAACTTACTCGGCAATGCCGTAAAATTCACCGAAAAAGGAGGCGTTACTTTCAAAGTAGACTCCGTGAGGACGGGGCAATCTGTATCATCACCAATGGGCGATAACCAATCCCTAATAGCTAAAATTCGTTTCCAAGTAGAAGATACGGGCATTGGCATCGAACCGGAGCAAGTGTCAAAGATATTTTTGCCCTTCGAGCAAGTCACCGGGTCAGTTCGCCAGACAGAGGGAACCGGATTGGGACTCGCAATTAGTCGCCAATTAGTGGAGATGATGGGCGGCGAACTGAAAGTAGAAAGCTCTTTAGGTAAAGGCAGTAATTTCTGGTTTGAGTTAGAAATACCCGTTGCTGAAAACTGGGAAAGCCATCAAAAAGAACCTGAAAAAATTATCAGGAGTTTCTTAGGGGAGCGACGGAAACTTCTAGTGGTTGACGACCGCTGGGAAAATCGCTCTGTTATCGTTAATCTTTTAAGTCCCATTGGCTTTGAATTGATGGAGGCAATCGACGGTGAAGACTGCCTGAATAAAGCACTGTCATTTCAACCCGACTGTATTATAATTGACTTAGTAATGCCAGTGATGGACGGCTTTGAAGCGGTGCGGCGGCTCAGAAAAATTCCTGCCTTGAAGGATGTAATTGCGATCGGAACTTCAGCTAGCATTTTAGCCGTCGATTCCCAGGGGATTTTCCAGGCTGGTTGCAACGCTTTCCTCCTAAAACCAATTCGGGCAGAACAACTGTTAGAATGCTTGGGCGAGCATTTAGGGCTAGAATGGATTTATGAGGAGCGAACAACTTTCAGTTCAGAAGGTATCTTCACACATCCCCCTTCCCTAATCCAAGACCAACAACTGATTGCTCCCCCTTCGGAAGAAGTTGCAGTCTTGTTCGATTTAGCCATGAAAGGTGAACTCCTCAGTATTGAGGAGCGAGCCAGCAAGCTGAAAGCAATAGATATGCGTTATGCACCTTTTGCCAATCAGTTGCTTGAATTAACTAAAAACTTTGAAGAGGACAAATTAGTAGAATTTGTTCAACAGTTTAGATGAGGAATAAGAATGAGTAGCGAATCTTTAAACAGAGGAACCATTTTAATTGTGGATGATACGCCCACTAATTTGGGTTCAATATTAGATTTTTTGAGCGCATCTGGCTTCACTGTTTGGGTAGCTCGCAGTGGGTCTAGCGCTCTCAAAAAAGTGCAATATTCCCAGCCTGATTTAATTTTGTTGGATGTTTTGATGCCAGAAATGGACGGCTTTGAGACCTGCCAAAACCTGAAAGCGAATGAGTTAACTAAAGACATCCCAGTCATTTTTATGACCGCGCTGGACGATACAGAAAGCAAAGTCAAAGGCTTTAATGTGGGGGGAGTTGATTATATCACTAAGCCCCTTCAACACGCAGAGGTTTTAGCTCGCGCTATCACGCACCTGAATCTGCGAAATCTAACTAAAAAGCTTCAGGCACAAATTGTCGAGCGCGAGCGAGCGCAAGCCGACCTGCAAGTTTTGACACAAGAGCTAGAGACGCGAGTAGAAGAGCGCACCGCTGAACTTTCCCAAACGAATGCACGCCTCAAGCAGGAGGCTGCTGAACGCAAGCTTGCAGAAGCAGCTTTGCAAGCATCGGAAGCGCGAGAGCGGCACAAAGCCCTACAGCTCGAAAATTCCCTGCACGAACTCAAGCAAGTGCAAAGCCAGCTCATTCAGAGCGAAAAAATGTCCGGGCTAGGCCAACTCGTAGCTGGCGTAGCTCATGAAATCAATAATCCAATTAATTTTATTTATGGAAATCTTTCCTATGCTCTGGAATATTCAAAAGCTTTGGTCACTATCATTAACCTCTACGAAGAACACTATCCTAATCCGGCTCCAGATATACAAGCAGAAATCGCAGCAAGCGAGCTAGATTATCTCAAAGACGACTTGCCTAAATTGTTCAAATCGATGTACTTAGGAGCCGATCGCATCCGCGAAATCGTTTTATCTTTGCGCCTCTTCGCACGGCAAGAAGGATATGAAATGAGAGCGGTCAACCTTCACGAAGGCATCGACAGCACGCTGATGATTTTACAGAGTCGGCTAAAATTTAAGTCAGACCGTCCCTCGATTGAAGTGGTGCGGGACTATTGCCCAAACCTGCCCGAAGTGGACTGTTATGGGGGAGAAATGAATCAGGTATTTATGAATGTACTTGCAAATGCGATCGATGCTATTGACGAGTGGAACAAGCAGAGATCGCTAGAAGAAATTAAAGCGAATCCTAGCGTGATTCGGATTAGCACAGAAGTAACAAGCAACAATTGCGTAGCTGTCCGAATTGTGGACAATGGGCCAGGGATCTCGGAAGAGGTTCGTCGCCACGTATTTAACCCGTTTTTTACAACAAAACCCCCCGGTAAGGGTACAGGGATTGGGTTGTCGATTAGCTGGCAAATTGTAGTGGAAAAACACCGGGGAAGCTTAGAGTGTAATTCTGCACCAGGCAGGGGAACAGAGTTTACAATTCAGATTCCGATTCAGCAGGAGTCTCCTGTCTTGTCGCTGTCAGGTTGATGCTCTGCAAAAAAGTTAGTGAATCCATAGGGTTAATTTTTTAAACGACTCCCCAATCTAGCAAGCTTAACAAAAGTTGTGTGGCCGCTGCTTGTCAAGTTTCCTCACCAACGCTCGTCATCCCAGGGGCTATACATAGCAGATATATTTTGAGTGAGAGCTTTGCAGTAGCCCAGAAGCGCTACTGCCAACCCCATACTACAAAACTCCTTTAGAACTCGGAATCCGAGTGGCGCGCCGCGGATCGATTTCTACCGCCATCCGCAGAGCTCGCGCAAATGCCTTAAACGCCGCTTCTACAATGTGATGAGAATTTCCGCCCTGCAACTGTCGAATGTGCAGTGTCATTTGAGTGTGGTTCACCACCGCCGAAAAAAACTCTCTCACTAATTCAGTATCGTAAGTGCCGATCCGCTGGTTGGGAATTTCCAAGCTGTAACTTAAGTGAGGCCGTCCCGAAAAGTCTAGCACTACTTCAATTAAAGCTTCATCCAAAGGTGCAATGAAATGCCCGAAGCGAGAAATGCCCGATCGATCACCGACAGCTTTTGCCAGGGCTTGGCCTAAGGTAATTCCCACATCCTCGTTGGTGTGGTGGTCATCTATCTCCAAATCACCGATCGCCTGCACGTCCAAATCGATCAATCCGTGAGAAGCAATCTGGTGCAACATATGGTCTAAAAACGGAATCCCCGTAGACGCCTTGCAAGTTCCTACACCGTCGAGATTGAGGCTGGCCGTGACATCCGTTTCTAGTGTCGTGCGTTTCACCAAGGCGGCCCTAGCTGGTTGAACTGAACTTGTAGGAGGCACAGAAGGGCGATCTATTATCTCCATAATTCGCAATGGGTCATTCATTAGTTATTGATAATTAGTAATTGAAGATTACAGCTCGATCGGCGCTGATTTTCAAGTGTTTAGTTAAGAGAATTATGCAAAACTAAAAACTCTCGAAACGGGCGGGTTTTGCATAAAACTTACTTGTTATAGTTAAAGTTTATTGTCTCAACCCGCCCCTACATAACTCAAAATTCTCGACAACTGTTACATTCCCATGATTTCGTAACCGGCATCGACATACAAAACTTGACCCGTAATCCCGCTAGCGAGATTGCTGCACAGAAAAGCCGCAGCATTTCCGACTTCCTGCTGAGTCACCGTCCGCCGCAGTGGCGCCACTTCCTCAACGTGGTGGATCATGTCCAGAATACCGCCAACTGCTGACGAAGCCAGAGTCCGAATTGGGCCCGAAGAAATCGCATTTACCCGAATATTTAACGGGCCCAGTTCAGCAGCCAGATAACGAACATTCATTTCCAAAGCCGCCTTAGCAATTCCCATCACATTATAATTAGGAACTACCCGGACGCCGCCCAAATAAGTCAGCGTCACAATACTGCCACCCTCGGCCATCAGGGGTTTAGCAGCAGCACAAAGCCGCACCAGCGAGTAAGCGCTAATATCCAAAGCATTGGAGAAACCTTGACGCGAGGTGTTGGTGAAATCTCCTGAAAGTTCGTCCTTGCCGGCAAAAGCCAGACAGTGGATCAGGACATCTAACTTGCCCCACTTGTCGGCGATGGTTTGAAAAGTAGACTCAATTTCGCTCTCGTCTTGGACATTGCAGGGCAAATACAGACTGGGATTGAGCGGTTCCACCAGTTCAGCGACTTTGCGCTCGTGCTTGCCTTTTTCGTCCTTCAAATAAGTTATGCCGAGGTTGGCCCCAGCTTTGTGGAGCTGCTGAGCAATGCCCCAGGCGATCGAGCGATTGTTGGCAATGCCCGTAACAAGAGCATTTTTTCCGGTCAAATCTATCATCTGTATTTCTTCTAGAAGCAACTAGCACCGTTCTCATTGGCTCTATGCGACAACCCCGCCAGTTTAGACACAACTGATTCAGATTTAACTGATTCAGACACAATTGAGACACAATTGAGACACAATTGATATTAATTTTGCTGTGGAGCTACATGGGGGCGGAATTGAAAAAGTTAAGAGAAGGGCTAGATTTAATCATACAGTGCGTGTTTACCTTAACATTAGATGGAAGTAACCGAATCCTTGGATATTGGAGGTTGGGCAGTATATTTACTCAATAAGGTTAATCGGCAAGTTATAAAGTATTGATTAGTACAAAGGATCTAGTCGTGACGCATGATAGACCGCTAGCAGCCGTGTTCCGCCAAATCAGCGGCGGGGCGTTTCCACCCATTGTGGAAACCTTTGAACGGGGCAAGACAATTTTTTTCCCTGGAGACCCGGCTGAGCGCGTCTACGTTCTCATCAAAGGTGCTGTCAAGCTCTCCAGGGTGTACGAAGCAGGGGAAGAAATTACAGTCGCCCTCCTGCGCGAAAATAGCGTATTTGGGGTGCTGTCTCTGATTACGGGACACCGATCGGACAGGTTTTACCACGCGGTAGCCTTTACGCCGGTGGAATTGATCTCGTTGCCGATCGAACAAGTCGAGAAAGCGCTCAAGGAAGACCCGGAATTGTCGATGGTGATGCTGCGGGGACTGTCCTCTCGGATTTTGCAAACCGAGATGATGATCGAAACGCTGGCTCACCGAGATATGGGTTCGAGACTCGTCAGCTTTTTGCTGATTCTGTGCCGGGATTTTGGCGTGCCCGGTACAGAGGGGATTACGATAGATTTGAAGCTGTCCCACCAGGCGATCGCCGAAGCGATCGGCTCGACGCGGGTAACTGTGACTCGTTTGCTCGGGGATCTCAGACAAGAAACCATGATCTCGATCCACAAGAAAAAGATCACAGTCCACAACCCGGTGGCCCTAAGCCAGCAATTCACTTGATGCCGAGAAAGTATAGGATTTTGGATTTTGGATTTTAGATTCAATCCAAAATCCAAAATCCAAAATCTAAAATCGGAATGACTGCTGGATACATCCTGGTATTTGTAATTTTAGTGTTGGGGGGTGTGATCGCCACTGTCAGCGATCGCCTTGGGACGAAAGTCGGCAAGGCAAGGTTGAGTTTGTTCAAACTTCGCCCCCGCGATACTGCTGTTGTTGTGACAGTGATGGCCGGCAGCATCCTGTCAGCACTGACTCTGGGCATTATGTTTGCTACTAGCAAGCCACTGCGAACGGGAGTTTTTAGAATAGACGAGATTCAAAAAAGGCTCAACAACGCCCGCAGAGAAATCAACCAGGCCACTCAAGAAAAAAATCGAGTTGAAACTGAATTAGCTCAAGCCAGAGCCGCTCAAGCGCAAGCTAGAGCCAATTTAGAGCAAATTAATCAATCCCTCCAAGCAGCTAATGCTGAGCAAGCTCGGACGCAAACAAAATTAAACTCGCTGCGGGCCCAGCTCAACAGCGTGCAAGCAGCCAAGTCTAAAACTGAACAGCAGTTAAGTCAGGTAGAAGCGGCTAAATCCCAGACAGAAGAACAGCTCAGCAGTGTGGAAGCGGCTAAATCCCGCACCGAAGAACAATTGAAACTGGTTGAAACTGCCCGATCGAGTACAAAAGCTCAGCTCGATCGCACCGAGAACCAATTGAAAACAGTTTCTGCTCAAAAAACGACTTTAGGAGCGGAAATCGCCCAACTGCAAGAGGAACGCCAACAGTTAATCGGGCAGGTAAAAACTCAAATTGCCCAGCGCGATCAAGAAATTGCCAAGCGAGAGAGAGAAATTGCCAAGCGAGACGCAGAAATTGTTGATCGCAACGAGCTAATTGCCCAGCGAGACAAGGAAATTGCCCAGCGGGTGCAAAATCTCGCCGAGCGCGATCGAACTATTGTCGAGCGCGACAAAGTAATTGCCGAGAGGGAAGCACTCTTAGAAACCTTGGCACAGCAACAAACTCAACTCGAACAGCAACAAACTTTATTGCAGCAGCAAGTGCAAGTTTTGGAACGCGATTTTCAGGCAATCCGCGAGGGTACAGTTGCCATCAGGCGCGGTCAAATTTTAGCTGCTGGCGTCGTTCGCATTATCGAACCCGGTATGGCAAGCCGCGCGATCGATCGACTCTTGCAAGAAGCAAATAAAACCACCGTCGGACTCATGCAGCCACAAAATAAGAAGGTTAGAGACCAGGTTATTCAAATTACTAAAGCAGAAATCGATCAACTAATTAGTCAGGTTAAAGACGGTCAAGATTACGTGGTGCGGATTGTCGCCGGCGCTAATTACCTGCGGGAAGAAAAGGTAATTAAGGTATTTGCAGAAGCAGAAATCAATCGAGTGGTTTTCCGCGCTGGAGATGTGATTGCAGGGGTTGCTGTCGATCCCGTGATTTTGACCAACGAACAGGTACGGCAGCAGTTGCTGCAATTGATAGAAGCTTGTCAATTTCGCGCTCGCCTGATCGGTGTTGTCGGCGGTAGAGTCCAAGTTGCCGACAGTCAGATTGAAACTTTAGCTGGTTTTATCGATCGATTGCAGCAGTACGAGAAACCGCTAGACGTTCAGGCGATCGCCGCAGATGTCACTTACATCGCCGGCCCGCTTAAAATAGATTTAGTTGCTCTTGAAAAGGGAGTCGTTGTTTTCCGCACGGGACAACAAAAACAAGGCCCAGGAGATTTGAAGATTAAAAATTAAATTTGGTAATGGGTAATGGGTATTTGGTAACTGACTATGATTTTAGGTTTCGATCCGGGTAAAGACAAGTGCGGCATCGCTGTAATGGGTATAGATAAGAACGTCTGCTACCATCAAGTTGTGCTGTCGGAAGCAGCGATATCTACTATTCAATCTCTGTGCGAACAGTTTTCTATTGAGTTATTGGTGATGGGAGATCAAACGACTTCTAAGAGTTGGAAACACAAACTGACGCAAAGTTTGTCGCCTGCGCTCAAAATTGTTCAGGTTGATGAGAGATACAGCAGTTTAGAAGCGAGGGAACGCTACTGGCAAATGTACCCTCCGACGGGAGTTCAGCGCTTAATTCCGAAGGGGATGCGAACGCCACCGAGACCAGTGGACGATATTGTGGCGATCGTCTTGATTGAGAGGTATTTGAACAAAAGTTAGTCAATTTTATAACCATTACCACTGATTCTCTTTAATTATTAAGGAATCAATAGGTTTTGGCTGGTAGTGAATTTTTCACTTAAATAAAATACACCCTAGATTTATCTAGTTGATCATTGAATAACAGTTAGTGCTACTTGATGACAGCCTCGGTCAAAATTACCTTACCATTCTGCCGGACTTGCAGGCGTTCGGGGTTTATCGAATAGATAATATTGCCGTTAGTCGCTTCATAAGTTCCGTCGTCATCTGTCGTTACTTGCATGACATTGATTTGGGTGCCATTTATCTTGCTGAGGCCGCGGTAAAAAATTTCGCCTTCCTGGGTTTTGCAAATGTATATAGAAAAGTTGGGCGTTGCGAAAAATTGCACCATTTGGGCCCTCGGACATCCCTCAACTTGAGCAATTTGCAGCGGTTGATTATTGCCCAAAGTGTTGGGTGCGATCGCCCGAACTTTCCCAATCGGTTGATTTAGTGCCGTTGCTTCTGCTGAGGCGGTTAAAAAGCCATGAAGCGAAGCTATCCCGAAGGGAATCGCACTAATGCCAGCCATAACTAGACTTACTTCTTTAATGCCCTTAACTCTATTTTTATAAAACATCTTGTCACTCCTGGTTTTAACTATATAATTACATCTTAAGCGATCTTTGTTCGCTCTGCGATTTTTAATAGAGTTATTGCGTAAATTTTTGATAAATAGGTCAACCGCAAATTTCAGGTCTATAAACACAGATAAACGCAGATAATTTGAAGATTGTTTTCTAGTTTGGCTATCGGGTCTAATGATTGGTCTAAGATTGATTATTGTAGTAAGAGTAGACTTGAATTGCCCAAGTCATTTTAATCAAATTTTAGGACGCTGCTCAAAGCCCATCCCACATTTTTTCTTGTGGAATGGGCTTTGAGCAGCGTCCTAATTATTTTTGCAATTCAAGTCTAGTTTCTTGCCTTGAGATTTTTAAATAAAAAGGGAAAGAGAAGATACAGTTTTCCTCCATTTCCCTTTTTTTGAATAATGACTCAAGTCCGATGCTGTGAACCTGGTAATTAATTAACTGCTGCCAACTGTTTGTCTTTGATTTCCACAGGCGCGGTTAATGCCTCTTCCAAATCCGCACAGCCGAGTTTTTCCTCCAAAATAGCCATCACTTCGCGGCCGAAATCATTGGAATTACGCTGCCAAGCTTCTAAACAAATTTGCCCGAAAAACGAACCCAAAGGTTCGGGATTCCACAGCAATTTGCGCGCCGTCCAAGGCATCAAACTCATGGGATCGTAACCAGGTTGCAGAATCTCCTGTTTAAAGGCGTATTCTTCTAAAATAGTGTGAGGCTGCAACCCGATAAAGAAAATCGCGGGTTCCACTTTATCGGCTCCAAAAATCCGCTCTAATTCTCGGTGATAAGCAATAGTTTGCCGGATGGTTTCAAAGGTTTCGTCTATGACGTTAAACGAGTAATTAACGGAAACTACATCTTTGTAACCGGCGGCTTTTAAATCGCGACAATTTTCCAAAACTACTCGCAAGTTATAGCCCATCCGCATTTTCCGAACCAGTTCCTGGGAACCGCTGGTGATGCCGATTTCAAAGTAATTCATCCCCGTTTTTACCATCAAATCGCACAATTCTGGTGTGAGATTGTCCGCACGGATGTAAGCGGCCCAGTGTATGTCGTCCATGCCGGCGGCGATGATTTTTTGCAATAATTCCACTGCATCGTCGATGAATTTGCGTGCTGGGATAAATTGAGCGTCGGTAAACCAGAAATTGCGGATACCTCGATCGTACAATTGCCGAATCTCTGCCACCACCTCATCCGCCGGATTGATCCGCACTTGTTTCCCTTCTATCACCGTATAAATGCAGTAACAGCAATTATGAGGACAGCCGCGCTTGGTTTGCACTCCGACGTAGAAGTCCATATCCTGTAGATAATAGGAAAATTCCGGCCAAATGGTTTCGATGTAGTTGTAATCGCAGGCTGTTTTCTCGATGTTGGCTGGCTTTTCGTGAATTAGCTTCGCGCGCGGCACAGTTTCTCCCACCACATAACATCTTTCTTCGGCCAAATCTTCGCCCTTAATCAACTTCTCCAGCAAAGCTTCGCCTTCCCCCACCGAAACCACAGTTCCTGTCGGCAAACTGCGGCCCAACTGCTCGTAAAACACGCTCACAGCACCGCCACCGACCACTGCACGAGCTTCGGGGCGGTATTTGCGGGCCCGCTTCAATCCGCGCTTAATCAGTCCCAAATTGCGCCAGAGTTCGGTGTAGTAAGACGCGGCTAAACGCAGTCCTCCGAGTGCTCCCCGGAACTTGATTAGCAGATTTTTGGCGTAGTAAAACTCGAAGGCATTTTGCAGCGGATTGCCACCCCTGCCGCCGACGGGCGCGTAAATTTGAATGTCCCGCCAAGAGAAAACCAGTAGAGTCGGCTTAAACTCGTCTATGCTGGCATCTAAAGCTTTAGCAAAATCCAGGGGGGGTACGGCACCTAAATCGAAAATGCGCTGTTCGACATCGGGAAAAAGCTTGTGTACGTGATCCGAAAGATACACAACTCCGATCGGAAAAATCGGATTGCAAGGGAGGCGAACGTACAGGACTCGGTTTTCTCGGTTTTCCATGATTGCCATATCCTAAAGTGGAACTTTTTCAGCTATGTTAATATTCTTTTAATATAACTTTACAATATATCTAATTTTCGCAATTTGACATTAAATATTCTTAAATTTTTCTATTTGGCTCAATGCCGAGCTTGTTGGTGTCGATCGGCGAGAGCAGCAGAAAAAAGCTAATTTTTAAGTCAATACAGCGTATTTTGACAGAAAATCCCAGCGGAAAGTCAAAAAGCCGATATTTATCCGGTTAGACTTTAAGTTAGGTACGCTCGGTCTCTAATGTATTAGGGAGTTGGTAGTCGGCTTTACAGTTGGCTGGGATCGCCTAGTGTTAGCCTGAGAAGATAACTAAAACTTTTAGGCAAGGCTCCCTCAGCATTTATGGCTCAAATTCTTGACCCCCTACCCTCAGACACCGACAGCAAGATTCTGTGCTGCTACGTCAACGCCACCAGTCAAATTCAGATTGCTCGTATAGCCAACATTCCTAACTGGTACTTTGAACGAGTAGTGTTTCCCGGACAGCGCTTAGTGTTTGAAGCGATACGGGCCGCAGCATTGGAAATTCACACCGGGATGATGGCCAGTGCAATTTTGTCGGATACAATTCCTTGCGATCGCTTGCAAATTAACGAAGGCCCCTATTCAAACGTCAATCCTAGCAGATCCCGAGACGCAGTTCAGGGCGATCGAACAGTAATAGCCGGCCGCCCCAAATCCCGAGAACTCTCAGAACCTTTGACTGTACCGGCACTAACCGCCGTGGATTAATCGGAGTTGTGAGTTTTGAGTTATAAATTGTCAGTTAATTGATAGCTCTGCGCTCAAAATTCCAACTTCTGCAAAACGGTAAAAATTCAACAGTTAAAAATCAAAATTTCTGAAATGAATTTTAGATCAAAACTCACAACTGCAAATATTGTCCGGTTTTTCGTATTTCCCTGAGTTTTGTTGGCGGCCCCGGAAGCTGTGCAAAAATATCATTAAACAGCTTCTAGAATTTCAGCCATGTCAGCACAACCTCTTGCTTCTTCCCCATCTTCTTCCCCATCTTCTGCCCCAGTATTTGAGCCGGCTGTATTCCGGCTTTCTCCCCTGATTAGAATCACCCTGTTGAGCTTGTACACAGCCTTGACAATTCCGTTGCCGTTTTTGTCTGAAGTAACGAAAGCACCCGTTCCCCCGGCCGCACTCTGGGCGGGAATTGTTGTCGGCGCTGTGGGCCTCTACGGCGTGCTCAGTGAAAGGGTAATTTTGAGCGAGGAAGGGATTGAAGTCACATATCCCAAATGGTTTCCGCGTTTGTTTCGCAAGGGTTGGTCGCTACCTTGGACTGAGGTAAAAGCTCTCAAACCTCGATCGACTGGTCAAGGAGGTTTAGTTTACTATTTTTTGAGTCATTCGGGTGAAGGTTATTTGTTGCCAATGCGAGTGGCTGGATTTGGTAAATTAGTCGGTTTGGTGGAAGCAAAAACAGGTATTGATACTAGAGATGTCCGCCCTTTGTCTCAGCCTTGGATGTATCTTATTTTGCTCTTCTGTACGCTGCTGCTGCTGTTGGTGGATGCGTGGACTATTGTCACGGCGATCGGGCTTAAAGGCAATTTGTAATATTATGTCCGGTACAATAACCGTTATAAAGTTGGTACTGAGGACTTCAGCCCTCATAAAACTTGCTCGGAGTGAAGTCCTGAATAAGCTGTACTGCATTGAGTTTTTACCTTTGGGGGGCAAGAAACCCACCCCACAAGATTTGCCATCAAAATAAGTATATAGATTGAACGCGCGATCACTTACAAACCTCTTTGATTGTGATACTTTATGTGGCTACGATTAGCTGAAAAATATTTAGCTAGTTTGCATTTTTAAAACTCTTAAATTTCTTGTGGGGTGGGCATCTTGCCCGCCCCCACTATCCCGGTTAAATCGGGCACATCTTATTATCAAACACTCACAACAAAGAAAAACCCGGTTTCTTTAAGAAGCCGAGTTTTTACGTATTCTATTGTTTATTTAAACTACTTAACTTCAGCCGATCGCCGAGTGGTAGGCGATTCGTAGTAAACTCCCGAACCTGTATCCGAGACAAAATGACAATCCCAGTAAGAGCGAATAAAGCTCTTCCAAATTGGATCGGTTGACTTGCGATAATAATCGCCCAACACTGGTTTAATTGCTTCCGTTGCTTCCTTCAAGTGATAGTGCGGCATCGTCGAGAAAATGTGGTGGGCTACGTGAGTCCCGATGTCGTGATGGATGGAATTGATGATTCCGTAGTCGCGATCGATCGTAGACAATGCACCTTTCAAGAAATACCAATCTTTACCGCGATACCAAGGAATATCGGCTTCTGTGTGGTGCAGGTATGTTACCAAATCCAGCCACATCACGAACACTACATAGGGAACCAAGTAGAACTTGAGTAAAAACAGCCAACCAAACTGATAGGTTAGGGCGCCTAAAAAGCCTACCATCAGTACCAAGGATGCGGAACTCGTCAACACATCCCATTTTTCGGAGGGACGGAAAAGCTGGCTACCGGGCATGAAGTGAGAACCTGCCCGAACGCCCGATCCGCGAAACAGATAAAGTGGGTAGGCAAATAACATCAAATAGAAGCGTCCCAGCTTTTCGTACCAGCGCATTTGTTCGTAATGGCTCTCCGACACGGGATACCAGCTTTCATCGTTATCTAAGCTGCCTGTATTCGCGTGGTGGGTTCTGTGACTGATCCGCCAACCGTGGAACGGGACAAGAATTGGAGCGTGGGAGAGGTGTCCGATCAGGTTGTTGAGCCATTTGCTCTTAGAAAATGAACCGTGTCCGCAGTCGTGGCCCACTACAAACAATGCCCAAAACATGGTTCCCTGCATTAACCAAAATATTGGGTAAAAGAGCCAGGAATCGACGGTGTAGGCGATCGCATACAAACCTGCGATGATGCCAATATCTAAAAAGAAGTAAGCCAGAGATTTCCAGGCCGAGGGTTCAAAACAGTGGGCTGGAATAGCTGCTTTGATATCTTGAAGAGTAAAAGGTAACTCTGTTGTACGAGAGGACGAGCCTTGATTGATCGGGGGATTGAGAACAGTATTTGATTGCACGAAGTTTCCGATTTAAGCTGACTTGAGAAACCGCATTCCGCCTTCTTTTAACAGTCAATCGATTTTAGATTTTAGATTTTAGATTTTAGATTCACTCCACAGATGAATCTGGGGGCTTAAACTACTAATATCTAAATTTTTTGGCTCTCCCCGACATGAGTCGGGGGGTTGTATCCCTATGCAGGTGAGGTAACATTCAAACTGCAAGGAGCCATATTTTTACTCTGCAAGGGTTTCTAAAGTTCTTTAGTTCGCATGAACAGCCCGTCCGCGATTCTCAAGCAAGTTGGCTTGTGGAATACTTGTGTGGGAAAAATTAGTGCGATCGACCCTGTTATCTGAAAAAATCTCATGTGCCCGTTGTTGGTGCGAAATGCGACTTCAATCTGAGAGTGGACATCTGGAGGAACTACCTCCAGTCTGCAGGTAGCATACAGCGCTTCGAGCAAAAATTCTGAACGAGTCTGTAGGGAAAAGCCCATCGATTTTTGATTGGCGATTTTAGATTTAAGGACAAATCTCCAATCTCCAATCTCCAATCAGAGTGTTGGGTTTCACGCAAGTTCTACCCAACTGACTGTTCACTACAGTTCACAAATTCTGCAATTATTGCTACAGCTAAGCTAATGTAACATTTCTACACACATTCTGGCAATGACTTACCAGAAAATTTTGAAAGTTCATAAATTGCGGAAAGTGACGGGCGATCGCTTTTTCGCTTTGGGATTTTCTAGGTTCCAGCCTTTTCTAATATGAGCTTAGACCGTTTTACCACTTCTGGAACGTCGATCGGATAATCACCCGTGAAACACGCCGAACAAAAACTCATCGGGTCTTCGTTAGTCGCCTTCAGCATTCCATCCCAACTCAAGAAAGCCAAAGAATCAACCCCAATTTGGGCGCCGATTTCTGCGACTGACTTAGTAGCAGCAATCAACTGATCTTGATTGTCGGTGTCGATCCCGTAGAAACACGGATGAGTCACAGGCGGCGAGGAAATTCTCATGTGAACTGCAGTTGCGCCCGCATCCCGCAAGGCTTTGACGATTTTGCGGCTGGTAGTACCGCGCACGATCGAATCATCGATAATAATTACTCGCTTTCCTTCCAACACATCTTTGAGAGGGTTGAGTTTCATGCGGATTCCTGACTCCCGCATTGTCTGAGTCGGTTGAATAAAAGTGCGCCCGACGTAGCGGTTTTTAATCAATCCTTCGGCGTAAGGAATGCCGGAAGCTTGAGAAAAGCCGATCGCGGCCGGGATTCCAGAATCGGGAACCCCGATGACTATATCCGCATCAGCCGGAGATTCTGCTGCTAACAAACGCCCGATCCGCAGGCGGTAGCTGTACAAACTTTCACCTTCCATTTGGCTATCGGGGCGAGCAAAATAGATCATTTCAAAGATGCAAAGTTTGCGCTTTTGTTGCTGACTCCAGTGGAAGGAAGCCATACCTTCATCTGTAATCCAAACTAATTCTCCCGGTTCTACGTCCCGCAAAAATTCAGCACCGATAATATCCAAGCCACAAGTTTCCGATGCTAAAACGTATCGTACCGGAGTTGTGGGGAGGATGCCAATTACCAACGGGCGGACGCCGTGGGGGTCCCGGACTCCCATCACTCCTTTGGGGGTGGCGATCGTCAAACTAAAGGCTCCTTGGCACATAGCAAACGCACTGATCGCGGCTTCCAACCAGTCTTTGCCCTTGTCTACCTCGGAGCCGATCGCCACTGCGATCGCCTCTGAATCTGTCGTGCTGACAAACTCGCACTTCCGAGACAGCAATTCTTCCCGCAATTCTTTGGTATTGACAAGATTCCCGTTATGTGCCAATGCCAGACTTCCCAAACGAGTTTGGACAACCACAGGCTGAGCGTTGACCACGCGGGACGAGCCGGTAGTAGAGTAGCGAGTGTGGCCTACAGCTAAGTTACCGGGCAAGTGACCTAAACTCGATTCGTTGAAGACTTGGGAAACCAGTCCCATATCTTTGTGCAGGTGGACTGTTTCACCGTCAAAGGTGGCAATCCCTGCGGATTCCTGACCCCGGTGCTGCAAGGCATACAAACCGAAGTACGTCAACTTGGCTACATCTTCACCCGGTGCGTAGATACCAAAAACGCCGCAAGCTTCCTCGGGCTTGTCGGGTTTGCTAGAATGCTCGTCAGCCTCGAAGGAATGGTTGGGAATCATAGATGGGTGGGTTCCTAATGGGGAAGGTGGGTTAGGGGGACAGTTTCAGCGGGAAATCTTGTTTGCGAAAGCGTCGCATAACTTAACATTCCCTTAATCTTGCCACGGATCTGTCATTATTTCCAAATCGTGTAGCATTTCAGACAGAAGCGATGCGGCGTTTAATGGCATTGTAGTATCGATCGCCCCCTGATCCTATATTAACCTTGATTAATTGTGGGCGAGGGATTCGGCGAGGGATTCGGCGATTGAAAGAGACTGTTGGATAATTCGCCGAGGGTGTTACCCCTCACATCTGGAATGCAGCGTTTGGGTTCGCTATTGGTAGTTAATAGCTATATGGTTAATTAAATACTTAGTCCAGAGCCACTATTTTTAGGGGTGAGGAGTGAAACCATTTTTAAATTCGCCCACAGTCTCTTGAAATCGCTTCTTGTCAAACTCTCGTCCCCGCAGAGGGGAACGAATAGATCGGCGATCGTGCAATGGAAAATAAAGTAGAAACTTGCTTGATGGGCTTTTTCAAATATTAGGATTTAAAGCCCATATATCTTGACTTTTCCATAAAATTGACCTAGTATATCATCATGGGAATCTGTGCGACCATGTAATGTCATTTGGGGCGCGATCGAGTATTAAGTAATGTCCACAGGAGTGAACCGTGGGATGGAGATTTTGCAGCCTGAAAACTTTCCCTAATCTACAAAGTCAATCAGCTTCATCTCCTGACAAAACTTCCTCTAAATCTCTCGCTGCGTGCAGAATTCTCACTACCTCAATATAGTTATCAAAAGACAAATAGAAAATCAGATAATTCTCAAAACCCCTAACTGACAATCTTCGCAAACCCTCCAACCGTGGATTTTGAACCGGATACAGGCGGCCCATTCCCGACATTTGAGCCAATCTCGCAAATGTCTGACGTGCTGCATCAAAAAAACGCAATGCAGCATCAAGATTATTTTGAGCAATATATGCAAAATTTTCGTCTAAATCTTGACTTGCTCTTGGTGTAATGACAATCCGTTTAGTCATTGCTGCTGTCGGTCAAGTTTCTGCACCAACTGAGCGCGTTTTTGCTCCCACCAATCATCGGTAATCTCTATAGAATTGCCACTATCCAAACCAGCCAACAATAACGACTCAACCCGCGCAGCTCTTGCTTGTTCTTGGCGAATTAGGTGCAAGATGTATTCCGCTGCATTACTGTAGCCTCCGATTGCAACTTGTTCGTTAATAAAATTTTGAATTGAATCGGGAAGAGGAAGATTGAGGCTCATATTTTTTATCCTTCCTGATGTGCGACTTTGGCATATTTTAATTATTATAAATCAGGTTCGATCAATTTCCGTTTTTGTAGGGTGCGTCGCTGTGAGATTTTTGAGGAAATTTGCAGATTTGAGATGGCGATGCACCTGACTGACTCTCGCGGTGTGTCGCTGCGAGATTGTCGATTTGATTTGTAGATTGTTGACAGCGACGCACCCTACCACTACTACGCGGAAACTAGGACGAGGAAGAAACCGAAGCTACCGCCACGCGAAAACCGATGCCCCTGAAGCGAGAGCCCGCCGAATACCTCAAACGAATGGCACTGCGGCAATAGACCGCATCGTCGTACCAGGAACCGCCACGCCGCACTCGGTTATTATCCGTTCCAGTTTCCCAAGAACTTCCGTCAGTCGGTGCACCACTATAATTATCGTGGCACTTATCACTGCACCTTTCCCAAACATTCCCGTGCATATCATATAAACCAAACGGATTCGGTGGAAAACTGCCCACATCCGTTGTTTGTTGACGATAAAGCCCCTTCGGCGCAGCACCGTAAGGATTATTGCCATTATAATTAACTAAATCCGGCGTAATGGTGTCGCCAAAATAGAAAGGTGTTGTAGTTCCCGCGCGACAAGCATATTCCCATTCCGCTTCCGAAGGTAAACGATAAGTCTTCCCTATTTTTTCAGAAAGTTTCCGGCAAAATTCCACAGCATCATTCCAGGTAACTTGTTCTACAGGGAGTTGTTTGCTTTTGAAAAAACCTTTGAAATGAGAAGGGTTATTCCCCATCAACGCTTGATATTGTGCTTGAGTGACTGGATATTTACCCATAAAAAAAGGAGAGATATTCACAGTATGCTGCGGCCCTTCATTGTTATTTCGCCCTGCTTCCGTATTAGGGGAACCCATCACGAAACGGCCGCCAGGAATTGCTACCATGTCTAAGATTGCACCGCCACCTAAATTTTCCCTAAAAAATTGTGCTTGACGGCGTTGACGGCTACTTATATTACCCCGCACATCAACTGTCACCACTTCAAAGTCAAACCTTTGTAAAGTCGGCGCGGGAGTTGGTGTCGGTGCGGGAGTTTGTCTTGACTGACGTTGAAAATCTATTAAAACTTCCTCGGCTGATTGATAGCGCTGCTGAATATCTTTTGCCAACAACTTATATAAAATCACTTCCAATCCCTTTTCTATGGGGCTTTTCAAATGTTGCTGCCAATTGGCCGTCCAACTATAACCTTGATCCACCCACAAATCAAAAGGATATAGCCCTGTCAGTAGATGAAAAGCAGTCGCCCCCAAGCTAAACAAATCGCTGGCTGGATAAGCTTCACCCCCTTTCATTTGTTCAATGGGTGCATAACCATCCGAACCAATTTTCGTTCCCAGTCTAGACATTACTGTTCCCGACAACTGTTTGGCAACTCCGAAATCAATCAGCATTAACACACCGTCGCTGCGACGGCGCATAATATTCTCAGGCTTGATATCTCGATGAATAATTTTTTGTTCGTGAATAAACTTG
Organism: Microcoleus sp. S13_B4; assembly: GCF_036700885.1. NCBI lineage: Bacteria > Bacillati > Cyanobacteriota > Cyanophyceae > Oscillatoriales > Microcoleaceae > Microcoleus > Microcoleus sp. S13_B4. Next base: position 6,545 of record NZ_JAUBPU010000033.1, on the reverse strand, counting down.
AGAACAGGTAGAAGTTCGAGTAATACTTGCTTAACTTGGCTTTCTTGCAAAATTCCCTGAGTTTGGAAAAGCGTCAACAAATTATCACCATCGACAAACTGCTGTACGAGATACAAATATTTGTCTTCTTCAAAATAGGCATCTAGTGATGGAATTTGGGGATGTTGTCCTAGCTGTTGCAGTTGTCTGGCTTCTTGCTGAAATAATTCTCTCGCTTTGCTACTCTCCCAAGTACCCTGGAAATTTGGTGCTAATTGTTTAACGACACAGCGTTGATTTAGTCTATCAATATCTTCTGCTAAATAGGTTCTGCCGAAGCCACCTTTACCGAGGAATTTGATCATGTGGTAACGCCCTCGCAGGATGGGGACGAGTTTAACGCCACAACTGATACAATATGTTTGCCCGTCGGGGTTTTGAGGATTGGCGCAGTCGGGATTGATACAGCAAATCATTTATTTTATGAATGATACTGTTTATATTGTATAGATTGACTGGGCGATTGACTCGACGATTAATTGGGCAATTAATTGGGCGTTTGAAATCGCTTCTGCACAAACAAACTCCGCCTGCGCGGACTGAAAATTTTAAACCCGCGTCGGCGGGTTTCGTCTGTGTAGAGGCGGTTTCAACCGCCCTTTATATGGAATGCGATTAGACAGATGCAATCCGACGCTCGATCGCATTATAGAATCGATCGCCCATATCACCCATCGCCACCTCAATTAACGCTTTATTGTCAGCAGTCACAACCCGCAAAGGTGATTCAGCACAGCAAACTAAACCAATTTTTTGCCACATTTTGGTCAAATGTTCTTGCAGGTAAGACTCCCAAATCCCTTGATTTTTGGGTGCGACTGAAACTACAATGCTGTTGCCCATTTCACCAAACAAAATTTCATCCCAGCGGCCGACCTTTTCCGAATTGAAACTGAGATGGATTTCCGCACCCATTTTAGCAGAAATACAAGATTCCGCGAGGGCGATCGCAATTCCACCTTCCGCACAATCATGGGCAGAACATACCCAACCTTGCCGAATTCCATCGCGACAAACCGATTGCACTTTTCTTTCTAACTCAAAATCTATCCTTGGCGGTTTCCCAGCTACAATCCCGTGAATTGCTGCTAAATATTCCGAACCTCCCAAAGTAGGAGAAGTTTCGATTTTTGAGCTTTCAGATGGAAGTTCTGAGTTTTGGGATAATTCACCAATTCCCAGCACATAAATTAAATCACCTTTCTTTAGCCAAGCTTGGCCGCAAATCTTCTTCAAATCGGGAATTAACCCCACCATTCCGATTACCGGAGTCGGATAAATTGGTTGAGGATTCCCCTCAGCATCAACAGTTTCATTGTAAAGAGAAACATTGCCCCCAGTCACAGGCGTTCCCAACTCCCGACAAGCATCAGCAATTCCGCGACAAGCTGACGCTAACTGCCAATATCCGATCGGCTTTTCAGGACTGCCAAAATTCAAATTATCAGTAACTGCGAGAGGTTCAGCGCCCACACAGCTTAAGTTTCTCGCTGCTTCCGCTACGACTGCTTTTGCACCTTCATAAGGATCGAGATAAACATAACGAGAATTGCAATCAACCGTTGCAGCAACTCCGGGAATAACCCCTTGCTGCGGCACTTCCTTCTTGCTAAGGGGGGGAGAAACTTTTGGAGTTTCCCTACCTTGTGCCTTTGTAAATAGAGGAATTACTTCTTCTTCCTGTTTGCTTTCCGAAGCTTCAGAAACAGCATCTTCTCTCTGTAGATCCCCCTTAGCAAGGGGGTGTTCTTCTAGCCCTTTAGCTAGGGAAGAGTGGCAGGGTTCTAGCGGACGCAATCTGACAACCGCAGCATCAGCACCACCCGGTAAAACAACAGTATTGTTTTGCACTTGATGGTCGTATTGGCGATAAACCCAGCGTTTAGAAGCGATGGTGGGAGTATCTAAAAGCGTCAGCAAAATCTGATTCCAAGTTTGGAAATTGCCGTTAACTTCGATACCTTTAACTGTGGATTGTGGCAGCGAATCCGCCGTCCATTCCCATGCTTTTTTAGCATATTCTGGCGGCTCTGTCAACAGTTCTCGATGATAAATTGGTGTGTTATCTGCCAAAGCAGTCGCGGTAATTTCGGCAGCGATTTCGCCTTTAAATAGAATTCGGACGATCGGCTTTTCGATAACTGTCCCCGCTACTACCGCGTGCAATCCCCAGCGGTGGAAAATATCGATTAATTCCTGTTCCCGTCCTTTTTGGGCAACAAACAACATCCGTTCTTGGGATTCCGAAAGTAGGTATTCGTAGGGAACCATACCGCTTTCTCGAACGGGAACTTTGTCTAAATCGAATTCAATGCCGACGCCGCCTTTGGCTGCCATTTCTGATGTCGAACAGGTGATTCCGGCGGCACCCATGTCTTGGGCGGCGACGACTGCACCGGTTTTGAATGCTTCTAAACAAGCTTCAATTAAGGATTTTTCTAAAAATGGATCTCCTACTTGGACTGCGGGGCGATCGTCCATTGATTTGTCTGTCAATTCTGCACTGGCAAAACTTGCTCCTCCCATGCCATCGCGCCCGGTAGTTGAACCGACGTAAAGCACGGGATTTCCGATGCCGGATGCCCCGGATTTTACGATTTCTTGAGTTTCCATTAAACCCAAGGCCATAACGTTTACTAGGGGGTTATCGGAATAAGCAGGATCGAAGTAAACTTCGCCGCCAACTGTGGGTACTCCAATGCAATTTCCATAATGGGAAATTCCCGATACTACGCCTTTGAACAATCTCTGAGTTTTAGGGTCGTCTAAGTTGCCAAAACGCAGGGAATTTAAAAGTGCGATCGGGCGAGCACCCATTGTGAAGATATCGCGGAGAATCCCGCCGACACCGGTTGCTGCACCTTGGAAAGGTTCGACTGCTGAGGGGTGGTTGTGGGATTCAATTTTGAAGGCGAGTTGCAAGCCGTCCCCCAAGTCTACGACGCCGGCATTTTCTCCGGGCCCGACTAGAATTCGATCGCCCTCTGTGGGAAACTGTTTTAATAGTGGCCGCGAATTTTTGTAACAGCAGTGTTCGCTCCACATGACGCCGAACATTCCCAATTCAGCTTTATTGGGATGGCGACCTAGACGCTGAACGATTTCTTCATATTCTTCTGGTTTGAGTCTTTCAGCGGCAATTTGTTCGGGGGAAAATGGGGATTCGGAGATGGGAGACATGGAAACTCGTTATAAACCACAGGCTTTATTCTAAATGCCCTGTGGTTGGTTAATCTAAAATCTATAATCTAAAATCTATAATCCTAGGTCTTTGGGTTGTGAATCTAAAATCTAAAATCTAAAATCTAAAATCGAATGACTTTACCTCGAAATCTCAATTTTGCTAACCAAAACTTGCGGAACCGTTCTTTTAAAGGGCTTGACTTGTCAGGGGCGAATTTCAGCGGTTGCGACATTCGAGGCTGCAATTTCACCGGGGCGATTTTGAGGGGGGCAAATTTTCAGGGTGTCCGAACCGGACAAAGCCGCAGGCGGGTGAGAAATTTGATTGCTAGGGCTGGGGTAACTGCGGTGACAGTGACGGGCGCTGGGGCTTTGACTGGACTGATAGCCGGGGCGGATGCGGGGGCTGTGGCTGTGGCCGGAACGGCTGCTACGGCGATTGCTGCGACTCGCGGTGAGGCTGGGATTGTGGCAGGGGCTGTTGCTGGGGCTGCTGCTGCGATCGGCGCTAGCGGTATTGTGACATTTTTTGGCGGAGATACTATCAGGGGAATTGTCTTATTTTTGGTTTCTGGGGTAATTCTTGGGTTAACTGCGATCGGCTTTTTTATTGCTGTTGAAGAAATAGAAAAATTGTCGGTAACGTCGTTTAGAAAAGCTGATTTAACTGATGCTGTATTCGATCCGGGGGCGGTTCTAGATGCAGATTTTTCCGATGCGCGAGGAGTGCCGTGGTAGACTACACAATTACTGATTTTTTACCCATTCCCGGAATTCTCGCACTGCTGTGGTTGCGCCTGTAGTTTGAGTGCGATCGATAAATTCGTCAACTTTTGCAGTCGGTAGCATGGGGAAAGCCCGGGAAAAATTGCACTCGGCATATTCGCCATTTTGTAATTGATAAAACTTGATGCTTCGTCCGTCGTACCGCCAAATTTCTGGTACGCCTAAATCTGCATATAAATCGAATTGATTTAAGGAACTGCTGGTAATATCAATTTCTAGTGCTAAATCGGGCGGCGGATCTTGAGCAAAGTCTAATTCGGTTCTCCCTCTAACCAGTGCTTCATTCTGGATATAATAGCATGAATCTGGTTCTTTTCCCGCTGCTTTTTTGCGTTTTTGAATAGTCATCGAGCCAAAGGGGTTGTACTCCAGATTGAGTTCTTCTATGAGAGTTACAATTAAGCGATCGATCAGCCTATTGCGATTTTCATGTTCCGGTAGTGGCACCATAATTTCTAATTGACCTTGATGATAAGCAATTCTGGTGGAACGTTTGTTGCCCAGTTCCCCTAGCAGGCTTTCATATAATTGCCAACTGATATTGGGGAGTAAAACTCGCTGTTCGGGGGGCGTTGATATTGTTAGCATTTTACTTGGATTTTATAGTTTGAGAATATTTTAGTTTATCCTTTTTTTTTGCGAACAGCACAAAAAGTATCTGCCGACAGCTACGGTCATGCGCTACTCTAGTTAATAATAGACTGTGGTCATTAGTCCTTGTTGTATGAAGCTGCGATCGTTCTTTTCTTTCCTCATTGCTGGCGTCTTGGCACTCTTAGGCTTGAGTGCCGGTGGTTTTTACTGGCTGACAACTCAAACTCCCCTCAATTTGCTTGCTGGCGGGCCGACAACTACCCCGGCTGCGGCTGTGTTTGTCTCGAAACAAGCACCTTTGTTAGCTTCAATGCTGGTAAATCCCGATCGCCTCGAAGCATTGCGACAAGTTTTTGCCACTCCCGAAGAAAGAAGCCGATCGCACGCAGAATTTGAGCAAATCAAAAAAAGTTTTCTCGCCAATACAGGCCTGGATTACAGTCGAGATATCCAACCTTGGATAGGTGACGAAATTACCCTCGCCGTAACAACGCCCGATTTGGATGGCGACAGCAGCAACGGCAAAGAAACCGGGTTTTTGCTGGCAGTTTCCTCCCAAAATGTCGATCGCAGCCAACAATTTCTCGACTCCTACTGGCGAAAACAATCTCGGGCCGAGAAAACAGTGCAGTCGGAACTCTATAAAGGCATCCAACTAAATTACAAAAAATCACTTACAGCTAACAAAAAATCCGCTGCAATTTCGCCTTTCAACTCCTTTTCCCTGCCGAAGTCAACTTTGCCACGTAGTTTCGCCACAGCGGCAATCGGCGGCCGTTCAAATTCGGGAAATAACCCCAGTTTTGTTTTATTTGCCAACAGTCCGACGGTGATTCGAGATGCAATTAATAACGTTGAAGCAGACAATCTAAATCTCAACAATACCCCGGAATATCAAAAAGCTTTACAGCAGTTAAATCAAGGCAGAATAGCTTTAGCATTTGTCAATCTCCCGCAGTCAGCAACCGAGCAAAATCCCCAACTTTCTCTTAATTCTCTTGCAGTTGCTGTCGGAGTCAACCGACGAGGATTGGTGGCTCAAACTGCTTTAGTGACATCGCGAGAAAACACAGCTTCTCCCATACTCTCGGAACCTGTGCAAGCCTTGCAGTACATTCCCTCAGCGAGTCCTTTCGCGGTCGCCAGCACGGATTTAAGGAATTTTTGGGCTGATTTGTCGTCGGCGGTGTCCACTAATGCAGAAGTCTCAAAATTAGTCGATCGCACCTTCGCAGATATTCAGCAAGTTTGGGGCGTCAACCTGCAGCAGGATATATTTGACTGGGTACAAGGAGAATACGCTTTAGCAGTGCTTCCAAATTCGTCAAATAGTGCTGACTGGATTTTCGCGGCCGAAAAATCTGCTGATTCCCAAAAGGCGATCGACAAACTCGATGAAATTGCCCGCAGCAAAGAATACAGCATCGGCAGCTTCACTCTCAGAAACCAGAAAATTACCGCTTGGACGCAGTTGACAACGAACCCAAATTATGGGAGACAAAATAAGAGAAAAAGTGCGATCGAAACCGAGGCAAAAGGAGTTCGAGCCACCGTCGGCAAATACGAAATTTTCACCACTTCTGTAGAAGCAATGGACGCAGCACTAGAAGCAGCAGAAACAGGCTCTTTAGTTGCCAATCAAGATTTTCAAACCAGCATTGAACCGCTACCGCCATCTAACGACGGCTATTTTTATTTAGACTGGCCCTCCAGCAGGCCAATTTGGGAAAAACAAATCCCGCTGTTGAGGTTAATTGAACTTTCGGCAAGACCATTGTTCGACCACTTGCGATCGCTCACCGTCACCAGTACGGGAGAGATCACAGGCATTCGCAAAGCTACAATATTTATGCGGCTGAATTAGTCAGAAGGAAGAAGGAAGAAGGAAGAAGGAAGAAGGAAGAAGGAAGAAGGAAGAAGGAAGAAGGAAGAAGGAAGAAGGA